>JBNKZR010000001.1:0-60647 GCA_050301735.1 Polyangiaceae bacterium
CACCTTGCGCGGTCGCATGCGTCCTTTTGCGGAGCTGTCGTTCGAGCGACTGCGCCGACGAAGCCAGCTCGAAGACGTCAACGTGCATCGCACCCTATCGGAGGCTTCGCTGCGCTTCGGCCTGGAGTTCTGACAGGATGAGAGAGCCCACGGGCCGCATAATGCACGAGCTTCTCCAGGTTCAGTCGTCCCGCTCGTGCCAGCGCTCCGCCAAGAGCGCCAGCGCGATGTCACGTCCGCGATCCGGCCACACGGGGTGGCGTTCTTCGCCCAGCTCGTCGGCCAAGTGGTTCGCCGCTTGGGTGGGCGTCACGCCCTCGTCGCGAGCGCGAGCCAGTACGCGTTGGGTAACGGCGTGCACGGAGTTTTGCCACGTGGGGTCGAAGTGACGGTGAATCGCGGGGTCGTTCGGCAAGCTGCCGTATTGCTCGTTCGCGCACTGAACGATGCCCATGCGGTTCGCGACGAAGTCGGGCACGTAGGTGATGTCGCGCTCCGCCAGCAACTTCGCGTCGCGCGTCTCGTCGAGGAGCTGATTGTTCGCGGCGCCACAGACCAGCTTGCATCGGAGCAGTGGGATGGTTTCGGCGTGCAGCACCCCTCCCAGCGCGCAGGGCGCGAGGACGTCGCAGTCTGTGCCGAAGATGGCTAGGTCGCTCCCGTCACTGCGTTTGGCTTCGAGGCGAGGGTCGTTGGCGCGCCGTGCCAGCCGCTCCAAGGCTCGTTCGGAGATGTCGGTCACCGTCAACCGCTTGACGCCTCGTCGTAGCAGTTCCTCAATCATGAAGCTCGCCACGTTGCCGGCGCCTTGGATGGCGACGTGTTTGCCCTCCACAGACTTCAGGTTCAAAAACTCGAGCGCAGCTCCCATGGCGGAAACGACGCCCTGAGCTGTTGCTCCCGACGGGTTGCCTGAACCGCCCAGGGCCTCGGGGACGCAGGTGACGAAGCGTGTTGCTTCGTAGATGGCGCTCATATCGGTGGGGGTGGTGCCCACGTCTTCTGCGGTGACATACAACCCTCGCAGCGATGTGATGAAACGACCGTAGTCGCGATACAACGAGAGACGGTATGCGGGGTCGTCCACCTGGGCGTCGGTTTGTTGCGCGATGATGCCCTTGCCGCCGCCCCACCAGAGTCCGGCCAGGGCGCTCTTTCGCCCCATGCCACGGGCCAACCGCAGACCGTCCTTCAGCATCGCGTCTACCGTCGCGTACGGCCAGTGGCGGACTCCTCCAGCCGCCTGCCCGCGGTGAGTCTTGTGGATGAACGCGCCGAGCAAAGCGCGTGTTTCCTTGCCGAGTTCGAGATAGACGCCTTCGTGCGCGTCGAAGTCTCTTGCGTTGTCGTTCAACGCCTCGGCGATGGTCTCGAATTCTGGGCGGCTCGGTTCGAGTTTTCCCGACGCGCCCAGGACGAAACTGGCGCGGCGTGTGCCCAAGTCTTGTAGCGCGTTGGCGAGATTGAAAGGTGAGAGATTGGCCGTGATCGGTACTGGGGTGGTCATCTTGAGTACAGCGGGCGCCACTCCGGCTTTGGGGCGGAGTCTAGTCCTCAGAGTTGCGCCTCATTGAGTGTAGTCCGCTTCCGTCGTTGTGCGAGTCCTCGCGCGACCTGCGTTCGCTCCGACGTATGTATCGTGCGCAGCCGCGCAGTCTCGGGACGGGAGCCGCGTGCACGGCGCGGTCTGGTCTCACTCCGCTGAACGTGCCGGACGCCGGTAGGGGACCCGCTGCACGGCTTCACGGATGACCTCCGCACGCGCGGACAGGTCCCCCTCCAGTTCAGGCACCAGGATCAGTCGATGTGACAGTACGGCCGGGGCGACTGCCCGCAGGTCGTCTGGGGTAGCGTAGGGCCTGGCAGCCAACACCGCGTGGCTCTTCGCTGCGCGGATCAGACCCAACGTCGCGCGTGGGGAACAACCGAGCACTACCTTGGGATGCTGTCGGGTGAAGCGAGACAGGGCGGTCGCGTACTCGAGCAGATCCTCCTCGACGTGTACTCGGGCGGCGATCGACTGCAATTGTAGGCATTGGTCCTCCCCTAAGAGCGCTTTGGGCTGCGGTGCCGTCACGCCGTGGGCGGCCAACATCTGGACTTCGTCGCGTTCACTCGGGTAGCCCAGTTCGATGTGGACCAAAAAGCGATCGATTTGCGCTTCCGGCAAGGGGAAGGTGCCCTCGAGGTCGATGGGGTTCTGAGTCGCCAGAACCAGAAAAGGGGAGGGCAGTGCGAAACGATCACCTTCGATCGTGACCTGAGCTTCCTGCATCGCTTCGAGCAGCGCACTCTGAGTCTTGGCTGGCGCCCGGTTGATTTCGTCGGCCAGAACGACGTTTGCGAAGATCGGCCCTGAGCGCAGGGCGAAGGAGCCCGTCTTGGGATCGAGCACGTAAGTGCCGGTGATGTCCTGTGGCAACAGGTCGGGCGTGAACTGTACCCGGCGCATGCTGCAGCCGAGTACGTCGGCGAAGGCCTTGACCAGTGTCGTCTTGGCGACTCCGGGCACTCCTTCCAAGAGTACGTGGCCCCGCGTAAGCAACGCGATGAGCATCATGTCGACCACCGACGCATCTCCGATGAACACGCGGCGAACCTCTCTGCGTACCCGAGCGAGCTGTTCTTGTGCTGCCGTGACGTCGTTGAGGTTCAGGGGTTGGTTCAAGTCGATCTCCCGTGGGTGCCCAGGTGGTCGAAAACACGCTGGAGCGTCCGATGCATCTGTTTAATCGATTCTGCCGAAAACCGCGCGCTTTCCGAGGTCAACATCGCTCTTTCTGCGTCCGCCATCTGTCGAAACAAGTCCTTCAATTCGGATAGCGAACGGCGGTCGAGGACCGCTTGCTGCTCCACCGCTTCCAAGATTGCCTGTTGCGCGCTCTGCTCCGGCAAGCCGAGTCGCTGGCGCAGCCATTCTTCGGTCGCTGACTTGAGTTCGAGTACTCGCAGCGAGCGGTCAGTCGCACGCGCGGACAGCATGGCAGCTCGTCCACCGAGACCCCCCTGCGCAGCCAGCACCTGACCCTTGGCGTAGCGTGGCACCGGCCGCTCATACACTTTTCCAGACGTGCGCCACACGCCGATGGCTACCGCAGCGCAGGCGACGAGTGCCAGGAGCCAAGCCGCGTGCGCGGGCAGGCCGTCACTTTGGGTGTCGTTCAGCCAGCCTGAGATGGTGTCCAACGCGGCGTCCAGCTGCCGCTCGAACTCGCTGCCCCCGCCGAAATTGCCGGCCTGCGTGAAGTCGTTGGCCAGCACGTAGAGATTGCCCTGGCGCTGGCCCCAAGCATCATCCTCCAGCAAGTAGCTCAACAAGCCGTGGGCGAGCTTCTGATTGCCCTCGAATTGCATCATCAGATCGATGAAGACCGAAGGATCGCCCATGGCGAACAAGCGGCCACAGCGGGCGCGCTCGGTTTTGGGTTCGCCGTCGTCCAAGCCACAGGCAAGCGCGTCCCCAATGACCCCAATCACCGCAAACAGGTGTTGCTCGCCGGAGGTGTCTGTCAGCGTCAGCACTGGGGTGAGTTGCACGTCCTCGGCCGTGTGCAATGCGCTCGGGTGATTCGTCACGACTCGGTCCACGTCGTCGACCATCGGGTGTCTCAGCTCCGCGCCGCTCTTGCTCAGGGTCTGCGCGGCTCGCGCCACCTGTAGTTGCGGGTTGTTCTGCAGCGTCTCCAGCGGGCGGCTCGGTGCGCTCTTGCGATGTATGTGAAACCGAGTCAGCAGCTGATCGGCCTTGCCGAAGTCGTCGATCAAAGCCATGCGACCCCCAGCTGACAGGAAGGCGCTGACTTGGGCGAACTGGAGCCGGCTTTGCGGATGCATGACCAACACCGCGTCGCGCGGGGTGACCTGGCTCCAGTCGAGCTCCGGAGTGAGAATTACGCGCCGAGTTCCAAGCTGCTCGCGAGCGAGTTGGAGAAACTTGGTGCTCGAGTCCCACTTCGGCTTGGCGAACTCGAAGCTCGCCCAGCTCGAGCGAGCCCCGACCAGGGCGCAGCCCAGCAGCAGCACGGCGAAGAGCAGGGGTTGCCAACGGTGGGAGTGGGAAATGCGCATTGGAGGCAGCGGGGCTGAGCTCGAAGGGCGGGCACCGGCCCGCGCTTGGCGCAGGCTCAAGAGTGCCACGAAGCGGGACGCGCCAAGGTGTCGACGTTTCATCGGGGCGCAGCATTTGGTCGCACACTCGGGGCGACGTCGGAGGCCGTACTGGGAACGGGTGGCCGGACCCAAGTGCATTCGCCACTGATTCTCCCATCTTCTCGTCCGCGGAACCCCGCTCGGGGGTTCGTGGAGACCCTGCCCGGAGCCTTTCGTCGTCGACCCCACAGCCGTTCACTTTGCGTATCGGGCCAACTGGGAAACTTGACCTCAACTTACCCGAGGCTAGATTACTTACATCAGCTTGGGCAAAGGCTCGAACGGCTGACTACCGACCGGAAAGCCCTATGTTACCTCCCTTCATCATTGAGCAAATCCGACGCCGAGAGGCAGAAGAGCGCAAGCGAAGCGAGGTCACGCAGCCACGTCTCGAGCTCCCACTCGAGGAGATGGTTCGACCGGCCCCAGAGGCGGACGATGACGCGGACTCGAGCCGCGGCGTGATTGTCATCGACTTGTGAACCCTTATCGACGCCGATTTGAGGCGTCAAGACGGCGTTGAGAGCCAGCGTGTGACGCTTGGGCCGCCTAGGTTGCCCCGCTAGAGCTGCGCATCTGATCGTTCCGCCGTACGAATCGTCAGAGTGCCGTCCGGCGCGTCCGGAAGCGGCTCGGTCGCAGCAGATTAAGCCATTGCAACTCGCGTTGGGGGACACTACTAGGGTTGCCGACTGCCACTGCAGGGGCTGAGATCACCCCATGATTTCGCAGGCTCCGACCGGAAGCAGGAGTCGCAATCGCGGCTCCTGAAGATGCCTGGAAGCAGTGAACGCCCCAAGCGCGCAGTCGGCACCACCTTCCATGCCAGCGACAGAACCCAGCGCTCTCACCCTACTCGCCAGCACGGGCCGAGCTGCTCTGTGCGCCATCCTGGCATTGTCGACCAGTGCTTGTTTTCCTCCGGACGACGGGCTCGAACCGAATCTGGAGCGGATGAACTTCCCCGTTGGTTTGGCGCTCAGCAACGAAGGGCGTCGGCTGTACGTCGTCAACAGCGACTTCGATCTCCGTTACAACGGGGGCATCGTGCAGGTGCTGGATGCGGATGCGATCGCTGCGCACTTGCCAAAGAACTGCGACGTGGACGGTGACTGCGACGCCGGGCTCCACTGTCAGAACCAGCCGGACGAGAACGGCCCTGCCACCTTTCAGTGCGTCGACGAAGCTGGCTCCCCGTGTGGCGAGCTTGGCGTTCAGAGCTACGCCGCGCGCTTCGATCATCCGGGGGTGTGCGAACCCCTGCCTCTCTCGGCGGCGGGGCTTCTGCTAGACAGTGCGCGCATCGGGCCTTTCGTCGCGGACGTGAGGTACGTGCCGGCGTCTGACGACGGACGGCGGCCGGCGCGATTGCTGATGCCTGTGCGTGGGGATGCGACCCTGCACTGGGCCGACGTAGAGGACGACACGATGGGCACGGGGCCCGTTCTCGAGTGCGGCCAAGGGGCGGACAAGACTTGCGATGCCGATCACCGGCGGGGTGATGAGAGCCGCGAGTCCGCTGCGGATGGCGAAATGTTGCCGACCGAACCATTCGGCATCGCTGTCAGTCCGGGTGGGGAGGCGGTGTTCGTCGGCCATCAGTCCCAAGGCGCCGTGTCCGTCTTCGACAACCGAAACTCTGGCCCCAAGCTGCAAGCGGTGATCAAAGGGCTGCCTCGAAACCCCATGGGGTTGAGCGCCGTTCCGAAGCCTCGGGTCGTGACTCGCTTCGACTTGCCGTACGAACAGGGGGTACTGGTGAGCTACCGCTTCTCCGGCGGGTCGACCCCTGCCGTGGAGTTGTTGCGTTACTTCGACGCGGACAGCGCGGCGCCAGCAGTGCCGTACTTGCAGCGCTCAGGTAACGCTCCTATCACGACCAACAGCGGCCTCGACTCGCGTGGCTTGGTGCTGAGCGACCATGCACGCAGCGCGTGCGAAGATACGTGTGAGACGACTCAGTGCGCTGTCGAAGATTCGACGCCGCCCGAACCGTCAGGCGCCTGCTACGACTGCCTTCTTGCGTGTGCCGCCGTCCCCTTGGACGCCTATCTCGCAAATCGCTCGCCGGATTCGTTGCTCATCGGCCACACGCGTTTGGTGACGGCCGAGTTGCCCCGCGACGACATCCCCGACTTCACGGATACGGAGGCGTTGCGTGGTGGGCCTTCGCGCATCAGCAGCGCCAACGTCATCGATGAGAGCGGTGAGTCCGCGTTGAGAGTCTTCGTGTTATCATTCGACGCGCAGCTCATGTACATCTACGACCCAGTGCGCGGCGAGATCGAGGCTCACGTCGAAACCGGGTCAGGCCCTCAATCCATCGTCGTCGACGAGCGGCGCGGGGTCGGCTACATCGCTCATTTCACCGAGTCCTATCTCGGCGTCATCGATCTCGACAAACGTCACGCGACGTACGGCCAGATCGTGCTCGGGGTCGGCGAGCCTCGACCGCCCCGTTCCTCCAAGTGATCGTCTTGGACGCTGAACTCATGCTCAAAGCACTCTCCAAAGTCTTCGTCGTCATCCCAGCGGTGCTTGCCTGCACGCAGCCGCCCGAGCCTCAAGCTCTGAGGACGCTGCGAGGAACATCCGACGTGAGTTTCTTGTGCGCGGCGTTTGGCCCGGACGGGAATCTCGTCGGACGACCTGCGGATGCTTGCCCACGCTACCGCGACCGGTCGGAAGAGCGCGGATTGTTCGCGTTGGCAACTCAGCGCGAGACCGGTGAGGTGGCGCTCGTCGACATGTCGCCGTGCGAAGAGGGGGGAAGCTGCCTCGGTCGGGTGCGGGACTTGGAGTCCACCCAACCGGGCATCAACTTCATGCCCGTCGGAGCAGAACCGGTTGCCATCGCGTCCACTCCCGGTGGCGTTGCCAGTTTCGTCGCCACCGCGGAATCGGGGCGCGAGGGTATCTACGCGCTACCGACGAGTTGCATTGGGCCGCGGCCATCCAGCGAGGGTTACCGCGATCTTCGGACTTGGCCCGCATGTCGTTTGCCGGCGGCTCCGGGCAACATCCAAATCTTGATCGACGAGCGAACGACGGATTGCAGCGGTGATGCTACGCCACAACCCGAGGGGCGCGAGTGCCCTGCGGATCTGGCGCAAGAGATCGTTCAGCCTGGTCGCCGCAAGCTTCTCGTGACGCTTCCCTCGCTGGGACAGCTCGTAGTGCTCGACGCCCAGCAGCTGCTCAACGTCGAGCCAGGCAGTTTCGATGCTTGCGCCGTCGAACAGTCGCTGTCCTTTGCTGTAGAGCTTCCGGACACGGAAGTCGAACAGGCGGTGCCTGACGACCTGCAGACGGATGATGCGAGCTGCATGCCCCAAGTGCTCCGCTACGCACCCGTAGACGGGGACTTCGTATCCCGACCGTCGGATCTCGCTGTAACCGATGGACGATTGTACGTCTCCGATTCGGCAGCCCCGGTCGTCCACGTCGTGGACACGTCCGACGCGTGTGCTCTCGACGAGTTGCCGCCGCTGCTCCCGCGCAGCTACACTCGACCTGACAGCGTGGTCACGACGCGCCGGCTAGCGGTGAGCCCGATGACGAGCCAAGGCGAGCAATTCGTCTACGCCGTCGACGGCAGCGACACGGGCCTTGCCGGGAGCCTGATGATCTTCGACGTGAGTCCCGGGGTGACACAGCGCACGCCGTTGCTCCGGCGTCGCTCCGACTACGTCAGCCACGAGCCCCCCGATCGCATTCGTTTCGACCAAGAGATACGCGACATCGAGTTTGCGTCGCAGGACCTGCCCGAGACCGATCCGGAAACGGGCGTGGCGGTGGCGGGCTTGATGTGTGAGCCCGAGCCTGCGGCGAGTGGGCCCGGCACCTTGTATCGTCCGAATAGCGATGGCACGGGAGCAGGGCCCTCCAAATTGCGAGGGGTGTTCGGATTTGCCGCGCTGCACAGTGGCTACGTGACTGTGATTGACGTCGAGGATCTCGACGCGCCTTGTCGGCGTCCACGCTTTGCCAACTCGAGTGATGAGGCGGACATTCGCGGCTGCGCAGGCGACGAGAGCGACAACGAGTTCCAAAGCAAGGACGGCAGCGTGGTCACGGTCAGCGACGAGCTTTCCTGCAATGTGGTCGAACCGCACCGCGCGCGTGCAGCGACATTCAATCACGCGAGCACGGGGGGGACAGCGCCCTTCCTGCGCTCTTTCCCGCAGCTCAGATCGGAAGACGGTTCGTCGTTGGCCGTCGATCGAACCGAACGAGGTCGGATCAATCCGCGTATGCTCGGCGTCAACTTCACCGCTGGACAAGACGACGCGACGGTGTTCGTCGGGGCCACCGAGTATACCAACCAACCCAATGCCGCTGACCGGCTGACGTTGGATCCCGCGGTTTCGGAGCGGAACAGCGCCGTCCTGCCATTCGTCGAGCCCCGAGCATATGGTGGTGCCTCGGGCTTGAATACCGTGACCTACGAAGGCAGGGTCTTCAGCGGAGCTGAAGCGCCCTTCGACTTGGCTGAGGGCGATGAAGTCGGCATTGACGGTGCGGGCAAGCTCTACGGTGTTTTCGAGGGCGGGTTGAACGCAGAATATTGCGGCGCGGGGATCGAGGACGAACCCACCATGCGCGAGCGTGGGGCGAGGTTGATGCCTGACGCGGGTTCCGATCTGCTGGACGAGTTTGGTGTCGTCTACGGCGACTACGTCGACATTCAGCAGGAGCTACTGCCGAAAGACGACGACTACTGGGACGGGGACGGCGCGAGCTGTGGTCGGGACTACCAAGAGGAGGGGGGGCGTTTGGACGGGCGCAGTATCTGCGAGCTGTTCTTCGGCACCACGGACTTGCCGGACCGTCATCGAGAGCTGCGCGTCGTGCGGGCGTTCGGCGATCGTCTGGTCGTCGAACCACGACGGTTTTCGAGTCGAGGGGAGCGTGAAGCCACCCTCGATTTGGTCAGCTGTTGTTTTCCGGGAGGCGTTGACTTCGACGTGCGAGCGAGTCGGCATTGGGTCCGTCGAGACGGCGGTCTCTTCGCGCATCCGATCCGTGCCAACGTCGAGACCCTGGCTTGCGAACGAGATTGTGGGCCACTCGCCCGTTTTCGCGACGGGCGCATATTCGAGATTTCGTGCGATGGCGAGGCGTGCGCGGACAATGCCGAGGGCGAAGCGGTAATTGGACCCAGCAACTTTGCCGTGGCAAACGAAGCGGACGAGGTCGAGAACGAGCTGTCGCGCGCGCTGGCTTGCATCATCGATGCTCATCCCGACGGCGGTGTGCAACCGGGAGATCGCGGCTCCGAATGCATCTTCGACAGCCTCACGGCTCGATTCGTCATCTACCGAGGGTTAGCGCCGAGTGAGCGCGGAATGCAGTTCACTTGGAATACCTTCGGTGGCTTCCTGCCGTTGTCCGTCGACCTCTTCAGCACCGCGCAGTTTCGCTCCAGTACGATGCCGGAACGCCTACACTACGTTCCGCAGATCAATCGGGTGGTGATCGCCGATGGCGGGACAACTGGAGTGTCCTTCATCGGTCTGCGCGGCACGAATGGGCGGCCTGGCCTGCCTTCAGGAGTTGCGTTCTGAGCGCACCGCTCGGAATGATGAGCGTTGTCGGTTGAGATCGGCGTGACAGCCGCCTCTGGCTTCTCGAAGGTGGCATTCTCCAACGGTCGTTGCTAGATGCCGAACATGGCTTCGGCGAAGAGCACGCCCGTGATGGAGCAGCACGGGGCTGCCAAACGCGCGTATCCCGACGCGGTGGTTTTCTTCCGGCTGGGTGACTTCTACGAGATGTTCGGCGACGACGCCGTGTTGTGCGCGCGCGTGCTCAATCTCACGCTGACTAGTCGCAACAAAGGCAAGCCCGACGAGATCCCGATGGCGGGCGTGCCTCATCACGCGGCCCATACCTACATCGGCAGAATGTTGGAGGCGGGTTACCAGGTGGCCGTGTGCGAGCAGATGGCTGACCCGAAGATGGTCAAGGGCATCGTCCCACGCGAAGTCGTGCGTGTCCTCACCCCGGGTCTCGTGACCGCTGACGACCACCTGCGCGCGAGAGAGAACAACTGGCTGGCCGCGATCGAGGTGGGCGTACGGCGCGTCGGCGTGGCGTTGCTCGACATCTCCACGGGGGAACTCAGAGTTGCCGAGCTGCCGGATCTCTCCGCATTGCTGGCTGAGCTCAGCCATGCCGCACCCAGGGAGGTACTGTTGGGCTTCGCCGAAGGCGGAGCGCTCGCAGCGGGGGCATCCGTCGAAGACATCCAAGGCACGCTGCAGAGTGCCCTCGGCATTCCCGCTCTTCGCAGCGACGAGCCCCTGAATGACGAGCAGCTCGTGGCAGCGCTGGGGGAACTGGCATTGGACGCCGAACAGTTGGCAGACGCGGAACGCATGGCCGCTGGGCGGGCGTTGCGCTTTGCCAGAGCCTGCACTCCGGGCGTCACGTTGCCGGTGCGCGCGATCGGTCGCTGGGACCCGTCGAGCGCGATGGTCATCGACCCCAATGCACAACGACACCTGGAACTGGTCGAGTCGAACGTCGGCGACAGACAGGCCACTCTCCTTGCCGTCCTCGATCAGACGCTGACGGCTCCGGGTGCGAGACTCCTACGTCGCCGCTTGCTGGCTCCACTGACCAGCATCGCCGAGATCCGTCGCCGGCACGACGCCGTGGAGACGTTCGTCGTGCACGCGGCGTTGCGAGCACAAGTGCGAAGCGAGTTGGACGGCTTCTCCGACCTGGAGCGGCTCGTGTCCCGTGTCGTACTCGGGGAGGCGAGTCCCAAGGATCTGGGGGCCATTCGCGACGCGCTACAAGCGACGGCACGCGTGGTGGGCTTGCTCTCTGGTTTGGATGCGGAGAGCCGCGCGTCACTCGGCCTGACCCAAGAGCGGGACGTCGGTGCCGACGTCGCAGAAGCGTTGGACGCAGCGCTGGTCGAACGCCCGCCGGGATTGGCCAAAGAGGGTGCGATTTTTCGCCCCGCGTTCGATGCCGAGTTGCACGAACTGTCCGAGACGAAGCGTCGCGGTTCAGAGCTCATCGTGGAGCTGGAGTCTCGCCTGCGAGAAGAGACGTCGATTCCGACTCTGCGAGCAAAGTTTACACGCGTCTTCGGTTGGTACATCGAGGTCAGCAAGACGCACCTGGACAAGGTGCCGAAAGAGTGGCGCCGCAAACAGACCGTCGCCAGCGGTGAACGCTATACGTTGGAGGCACTCGACGACCTGGCCGCACGCGTTGCGGGGGCGGAAGAGGGACACCGTGCGCGAGAGTTGGAGTTATTGCGCGAACTCAACGAGACGGTGAGAGCGTCCGCGGAGCGCGTTCGCAACATCTGCTCCGATGTCGCGGCCTGGGACGTCGCCGCGGCGTTGGCAGAGGTCGCTCACAAGAACGACTACGTGCGCCCCGTCGTGGAGGACGGCTCCGAGCTCGTGATCGAGGAGGGGAGGCATCCCGTCGTCGAACGACTGGCAGCCGCCGGGCGCTTCGTGCCCAACGACGTGCATCTCGACGCCGAAGGCAAGCGCCTGTGGATCATCACTGGTCCAAACATGGCCGGCAAGAGTACCTTCCTGCGTCAGGTCACGCTGATCGCGATTCTGGCGCAAATGGGTAGCTTCGTGCCTGCCACGAAGGCGCGTATCGGTGTTTGCGACCGCGTGTTGTCTCGGGTCGGCGCCAGCGACAACTTGGCTCAAGGCGAGAGCACCTTCATGGTCGAAATGCGTGAGACCGCGGACATCTTGCGCTACGCGACACCGCGCTCGTTGGTGATTCTCGATGAGATCGGCCGCGGAACGAGCACCTTCGACGGGTTGGCGATTGCTTGGGCAGTGGCCGAGCACCTGGATGAGACGGGTCGCTGTCGCGCGCTGTTCGCGACGCACTATCACGAGTTGACGGCGCTGGCGGAGCAGAGCGAAAACGTCGACAACTATAGTGTCAGCGCGCGCGAGTTGGATGGGGATATCGTGTTTCTTCACCGCCTCGTGCACGGTCCAGCAAGCCAGAGTTACGGCGTCGCGGTGGCCAAGCTGGCTGGCTTGCCGGAGGTCGTGCTTGCGCGGGCTTCGGCGCTGCTCGCCAATTTCGAAGGGCAACAGGAGCAATCCGAACGAGGTCAGCCGCCCAAACCGCGTCGCGGGGGCAACCCGAACCAGCTCGATTTATTTGCTGCCGCTAACCAGGAGCAGCAATCGAGCCCGGCCAGCGACGAAGTGCTGAGCTTGTTACGCGCGGTCAATCTCGACCGATTGGCACCTCTGGAAGCGCTGCAGCTGCTGGCGAAATTGAAGAAGAAACTGTAGCTCGCGAGCGTTCTCGGCTTGGTTCGTTCAGACTGGCTCCGAGTGAGCCCAGTGCTTGAGGGTCACACCGTTGCCGCCGTCATCGCCTGCAACCGGCCATCGAGTTGCGGCGCGCGGACGGTCCAGAAATGGCGTGCGGCGGCGCAGCGAAAACGACCTCTGCCCGGGCGAGTCCGCGCTAGCTTTTCGACGCATCGGGCGAGATCTTCAGCCGTGCCGTCGTAGAAGGCTGACGGATCGGCGAACAGCTCAGGGTACGCCAGCGCTCGCGGCAGCAGGAGCTGACAACCGGCAGCTGCCGCTTCCATCACGGCGATGCCGAAGTATTCGTGCTGCGCCGTCGACACGAAGACGTCGCTCTGCAACAGGTGGCGTTCATACTCGGAGCGACTGGGGGCGAAGCCGAACGCGTCCAGGTCTTCGCCGAATTCCCTCTGAATACGAGAGAATGTTTCGGGATGGTTCTTGAAGCGTTCGCCAAGCAAGCTGAGCCGGAAGCGAACTCCTCTCATCTTCAGGAGTTGCAAGGTCGCGAGCAACAGCTCCGGGCCCTTGTCGTGTTCCCATCGAGCCGCCCACGCGAGTCGGATGGGGTCCGTGCTTCCTTTTTCAGAGTGCGTGCTTAGCGTGTCGTTGGCGCTCTCGGCGCTCACCGAGACTGGCGCTTGGGCGAGGCGTGTGGCATTCGGCACCGGATTGATACCGGGCGGCAGGATCTTGCTTTTGGCCGTCAACCGCGCTGCGTCGAAGATGCCTCGATGGTCCGGCATCTTGCGGAACAACGACTGTAGGCCTTCGAATGAGGTGGCACGGTTGTGTTCACTGTTGAACCAGACTTCGTGCGCGGCCAGCATGCCCGTCCAGTGGGTGAACGCGAAATGCACGTCGCGGGCGTCGGGGTGCTCGGTTGGGTAGTCGAGCTGGTTTTCGTGAAAGTAGAGCACGCTGGGGAGGTCACCCAAGGTCGCATGGGTCAGACCGCGGAATGTGGCCAAGTCGAGCATCGAACTGCACCACAGGGCATCCCAAGGGGGGGCTGCGGCAGGTGCCGAGCTGCTCGGGGCGTCCGGGATCGACGACGCGCGCTCGGATCCGCCTCGGGCGTTTGTGAGCAGCGCTGCGACGCTTTGCGCGGCGCTGACCGCCGCGTGGCGCATGCGCCACTTCCAGTGGTGAGGTTCGAACGTCACCAGGTCGAAGTCGTGTCGACTGTGAGCGATCCAGCCGTCGATGAACGCGCGGTGAGAGCCGCCGTAGTAGGGCTCGATGGCTAGTACACGCATGCTGCGGTGGTAGGCGAGACCCCACTCGGACGCAAGAAAGACCCTCAGTTGCGGCGACGCGTCTTGACGGCCTCCTTGACGAGCTTGCCGAAGCGTCGATGCTCTTGGTTCTGAAGACGGCGCGCATACGCGTCGTGTCGGGCTTGCTGTCGCAGTGCCTCGCTAGCCAGCTTCCTGTAGCTCGCGAGGCGCTCGGCAGGCAGCGTGCCTTCATCGATGGCGCGGGTGACTGCGCAGCCGGGTTCGGTTTCGTGGGCGCAGTCGCTGAAGCGGCATTCCTTCGCCAGCTGCTCGATGTCTTCGAAGCCCACACTGCCAGTTTGCGTCGACAGTGCCAATTCGCGCAGGCCCGGGGTATCTATGACGAGGGTGCCGTCGGGCATTCGCAGCATCTCGCGACGCGTCGTGGTGTGTTTTCCTTTGGTGTCCACCCCGCGCACTTCGCCGACGTTCTGGGTTTCGCTGCCGAGGAGCCGGTTGATCAGCGTCGACTTGCCGACGCCGGACTGGCCTACGAAAGCAACACTCTGTCCGGCACCCAGATAGGGCGCCAGGTTGCGGACGCCATCGCCTTGCTCGGCGCTGACACACAAGACGTCGACGGACTTCAGTCGGCGAGCGAGCTCGGAGCGCGCTGCCTCGGCTTCGGGCGCCAGGTCCGACTTGTTCAACAGGCACACTGGCGTAGCGCCGCCGTCCGTCACCGCGGCGACGTAGCGCTCGATGCGCCGCGGATTGAGTCCGCGTCTCAGCAGTTTTTCCGTTTCGGCGAAAGCGCACACCACGAAGACCACGTCGATGTTGGTGGCGATGAGTTGTTCGTCGCTGCGGTCGAGGGTGGCACCTCGTCGGAGCACAGTCGCGCGTTCGAGCACGCGCGTAATGCGCGGTTCTGGAATTTCTGAAACCAGCACCCAATCACCCACGGCGACGGGGGCGTGTCCCGGACGCACGTTGCGGGTGACGAAGGGCTCCGGCCACTGCTCAGCTTCGGCTGTCGTAGAATTGCCGGCGGTGGCCGGGATGTCCTCGTTGGCGGACAAGTGCGTGTCGGGCCGGACGGACACCAGTCGACACAGTCCGCGGTCGACGGCGCGAACGCGCCAAGGGTGTGCCTGCTCGTCAGCGGCGAGCCAATCCTGGATCTGGAGGGGTTTGAGGCCCAAGAGTTGAAGAGCTCGGGGGAATGAAGTCATCTGGTCTTCTTGCGTTCTGTTTTGGGCGCGGGAATTAGCGGGCGCGCCGAATGGTTGGGGCTCGCGGCGAGCGCAGGACTTGGACGTGTCGTCCAAGCGCGCTTCGAGCCGCGTCGTCGGGAGGCGCAGAGTCGCTAGAGTCCGACGCTGGACACGGAGCTCAGCAACTCCGTCTGCGGGGACAGCCGCGTCGATCGCCTTGGCAGACGAGCGCTACGGCACCGCCGTGTCGACAGACGCGCCCAGAACCAGTGCTTGCGTTACCGGGTGACTACCGGTTCACGTTGGCAGCAACGCAGACAACACCGGCCTGGGGCAGCTCGCGGAGAATGGCGGCAAGTGCGGGTGCTTTGGCTAGGGCAATCATGACTCATCCTCCTGGTGGCGCGGTGTTCCGTTCACCCAAGACGGGAGAACTCGCAGAACGATAGCTCTTGCCGAGCCAAACGCAAGCCGGTGTCACCACAGGACGACGGTTTTCAGGCTCACTTGCGGCGCCCAGCCCCCAGCGCGGGTGGGGTTGCCGTTCGGCCATCTTCTGGCCACGCGTGCTTGGCGTAGCGCCGGCGCAGCTCCTTGCGCACTTCGTCGTAGTGGCGTTCCCAGAATCCTCCGAGGTCGGAGGTGACTTGCACCGCGCGTTGATTCGGAGCTAGCAAGTGCAGCGTCAACGGCACGCGTCCGCCGCACACGCGCGGGCCTTCGCTCATGCCGAAGAAGTCTTGCAAGCGTGAGGCCACCCAGGGTGGTTTTCCAGCCTCGTAGTGCACGACGAGTCTGCGTCCGCCAGGGAGCGTGATGTGCTCCGGGGTCTCTTGGTCCAGCAGGCGTCGTTGTTCGTAGCTCAGATGGCTCAGTAGCATCGCATCCAGGTCAGTGGCCTCGAGTTGATCGAGACTGGTCAGTCCCTCACAGGCCAGTTCCAACAACGCTTCGTCGGCAAGTTGCTCTGGTGGCGGAAGTGAGTCGCACAAGCCCGTTTGTCGCAATAGGCAGACGCGCTCTGCCAAGGTCAGCAGCGTCGAGCTCTTGCCCAGCAGTGCCGTCTTCTGCCCGAGTGCGGCTTCGAACAAGAGCCGGCTCGTTTGCGCTGATGGTGGCGCAGGCATCCGACTCTCCTCCAGGGTGACGGAGTCCAGAGCTAGCCGGCTTATCGACTCAACGCGCCGTTTGACCGGATCGAAGCGCAGCTCGTCATGTGCCTGGATTTGGGATTCGTATGCGTCAAAGAGCCAGTCGGCTTCGATGGACGAGAGCCATTGAACCACTGCTCCGGTCGCTCGCCCGTCGCTGCGCTCTTCTTCCTCCAGCGCCACGACGAGGGGAGCCGTTCGCACGATACTGTGTGCGGAGACCTTGGCCGTCGTGCCGTTCCTCAGGATCAATCGCCGCTGATGAGGTTGGTGCAGCGCTACTCTGTCTTCGAAGCCGTCGAGGAGGCAGCGGCGCAGGCGGAGTTCCGCCTCTTCCGCATCACGTGGGGCAGGGGCAGCGTCGCGCGTTTTGCGTTTGAGGCTACGGTAGGCGCGTTGTACGGCGCGGACACGGGCTGGGTCCAAGCCCATGGCGCGCAACGCGCCGCCTCGAAACTCCGAAGACTCGGCTTCGCGGAAGGCGTCCATGCGGTCCTGAAGATCGGAGGGGCCCGTCGGCAGGTCCCTTTCTTCGCGGGTCGATTGCCGAATGTCGCGCTCGGCCAGCAAGGATACAGCCAGAGATCCGTCATCTGCGATGCCTGCCGACTCCGCACTGGCCAACACGCGTGCCAATCGCGGGGGAAGACCGAAGCGCAGCATCCGCTGCCCTATCTCGGTGAGCTTGCCCTCGTCGTTTAGTGCACCAAGTTGTCGCAGGACCTGCGTCGCTTTCTCGAGGGTGTTCGTCTTGGGCGGTGAAAGCCAGCGCAGCTCGGGTGGAGCGACGCCCAACCCCCTCAGTTGGAGCACGAAATCCGTCAAGTCCAAGCGGCTGATTTCGGGCTCGTCGCGCTCTGGTCGGCGTTTGAAATCGGCGGCTTCGTACAGACGCAGCACGAGTCCCGGGGCCGTTCTCCCGGCGCGGCCTGCTCGTTGGGTCGCGGAGCTCCTGCTGATCGGCGTCACGGTCAGGGTTGCCCGCCCGCTGAACGGCGAAAAACCAGCCACGCGAGCGAGCCCTGAGTCCACCACCGCCGTGACGCCGTCGATGGTGACCGAAGATTCGGCAACATTCGTGGCCAGGATGACCTTTCGAGTTCGGTTTGGCGCAACGGCCGCAGCCTGGGCTTGCAGGTTCTGTTCCCCATGCAGGACGTGCAGTTCGAAGGCGTCGTCACGGCGCTCCAACACGTCTTTCGCGCGATGGATCTCACGCGCGCCGGGCAAGAAGACGAGTACGTGACCGGAAGGCTGGCTCTGCAGTGCGTCTCGCACGCCACTCGCGACGCGCCTTTCCAAAGGGCGGTCGTCGACTCCATCCTGGTGGCGAATGTCCAAAGGGAAGGTGCGTCCCTCACTTCGCAAACGAGGACAGTCGTCGAGGAACGCAGAAATCGGTGCAGCATCCAACGTCGCGCTCATCACGACGACGCGAAGATCAGTGCGCGTGCGGCACAAGCGGTACAAGAGCGCCAGGAGCGCGTCGCTGGCCAGATGCCGCTCGTGGAACTCGTCCAACACGACGGTGTGTGCGAACGAGAGCTCCGGGTCGCCCATCATCTGCTGCAGCAGCAAACCTTCCGTTACGTAGCGGAGCCGCGTTGTGGTGCCGCTCTTGTCATCGTAGCGGACGGAGTAGCCCACGAGACCCCCGAGACGCGCGCCCATCTCCTGCGCGACGTAGGTTGCCGCCAGACGCGCCGCCAGTCGACGGGGCTCGGTGACGACGACCTGCCTCTCGTCGTCGGTGCGGCTCTCGAAGATCGAGCGCGGAACCCGCGTCGTCTTTCCCGCGCCGGGAGCTGCTTCGAGCACGAGGAACTGATGCCGGGCCAGACACGACACGACTTCCGGAAGTAGGGGATCGATGGGAAGGGATGGCGCTTGGGGCATCGGGTGAACCGCCTTGGAGCAGCGCTGATCGCTGTAGCTGTTCCGTTCAGCGCCATGCAAGTCACTCCGCGGAAATCCAACGAGCTATCGGCGGCCTCGCTGTGCCGCTTGCGCAGGCGGCGGGGCCCTGCTGCCTGTTGGAGGGGCCGGGTGCCGTCGATCGGTCCTTTCAGGTGCCTGGTTGCATGAAAAATTGTGAAATGTTGGGGCGACTGGTTGGCGGTTTCGGCGCGCGCGCGCGTTGACCGAGGCAGCCCTGGATGGCAGCCTTGTGAGGGATGAAGGTGTTGTCGGAGTTGGTGGGCTGGGGCGGGATCGCCTTTGCGGCTGCTCTGACGATGTCGTCGGCCGGTGCGCACCCGGGACTGCAGGAGATCGTCGACCCCTGGGCAGTGGAGGTGAAGCGAGCAGATGTGCCGAAAGAGCTCGGGGAGACGAAAGCCGCGCTGGATGAACGCAGCACGGAGTTGGCAGGCAGGGATCACCCCGAGGATGCACCGAGCTGCGCGCCAGGAGAGCTCGCGACCGATGCCGATGCGCAAGAGCAACGTGTCGGGGCAGGAGTGCCGGGGACCTCGGACGTCTTCAGCGATGATGTGACCAGCGGAATCGAAGTAGAGCCTGTTGAGTCGGCGACGGATGAAGGCTGCTCATGTCCGGAGCCGCTCCCGTGCTTGCAGGATGAGGTCGAAGGCGCGGTTGGCCGTCTGCTGACACTGACGGAGGTCGAAAACCCTTGGCGTCGCGTCACGAGTGGGCTCGCTGTGGATCGCACGTGGAGAGACGTCCCGTTGCTCGTCGACCCGTGGGCGAATGCCAGTCGAGTCCCGTTCGACGTCGAGGAATTGGGGCTGATCGTCGACCCGTGGGCTGTGTCTACGGGCCGTTAGGGGTCTCGTCATCCGCGGGTTTGCTCGCACGCGTCTGAACGTTGGCTGACGTCAGGGTTCGCTGGGTGAGCGCGCGGCTCACGCGGTTCGGCGACGCGCGGTGACGGCATTCGAGTCGCAGCAGAAGCACGGCAGGGACGGTAGCACTCCGTGCAGAGGAGAAACGCAGTGGCGGGTGTCCTAGGCCTGCAGATGTCGCATTGGGGTTGACTCGGCGCTGTTGGCGGGAGAAGCCTGCGCGGTGGTTTTCGTCAAGCAACAGGTGGAACGCTGGGTGCGGGAGGCTGCCGTGGCGGCTTTGGGTCCTGACGGCGATACCGAACCGATGGTGCGGGCAGCCGATCCCAAGTTCGGGGACTATCAGGCCAACCTCGCGATGCGCCTGGGCAAGGTAATGGGGCAGAAGCCTCGCGATCTCGCGGAGCGCATCGCTCAGGCACTTCAAGCTGGCCCGGCAGCGCGCCACATCGAGGAGGCTTCGGTAGCCGGACCGGGTTTCATCAACCTGCGCCTGACCGGCGAGTACGTGGATGCGTCACTGCGCGCGATGTTCGCGGACGAGCGACTCGGTGTTTCCACGACGCACACCCCGCAGACCGTGGTTGTGGACTACTCCAGTCCGAACCTGGCCAAGGAGATGCACATCGGCCACCTGCGGTCGACCATCATAGGTGACGCCATTTGTCGTGTGCTCGAGTTTCGCGGCGACCGAGTGATACGCCACAACCACCTGGGCGATTGGGGCACGCAATTTGGCATGCTTCTGGAGTACCTCATCGACACGGGTTGGGATCGCACGGCCGACCACAGCATCGGTGACTTGAACGATCTGTACAAACTTGCGGCCGAGCGTTTCAAGGCGGAGCCCGAGTTCGCTGATCGCGCTCGCCGACGTGTGGTGCGGTTGCAGGCAGGAGACGAACAGGCGCTCTCCCTGTGGAAGCAGCTGATTGAAGAGTCCGTGCGGCACATGAATTCCGTCTACGCCCTACTCGGCGTGCAGTTGAGCGATTCTGACATCGTGCCCGAGAGCTTCTACAATCCGAGACTGCCACAGGTGGTGGAGGACTTGCGCGCGGCCGGGCTCCTGGTACAGAGCCAGGGCGCGGGCGTCGTGTTTCCCGACGGCTTCAAGAACAAGGAGGGCGAACCCCAGCCGCTGATCGTACAGAAGTCCGACGGTGGCTACGGCTACGCGACGACCGATCTCGCTGCCGGGCGCTACCGCAGCAAGGAGCTTGGCGCGGAGCGCATCGTCTACGTCGTCGATTCGCGCCAGAGTGAGCACTTTCAGATGGTGTTTTGGACCCTGCGCAAGGCAGGTTGGGTCGAAGAAGCGACGAGTCTGGAACACGTCGCGTTTGGCACCATTCTCGGCAAGGACCGCAAGCCGTTCAAAACGCGCGAGGGCGGTAGCGTGCGGCTGGCGGACGTATTGGGTGAAGCGGTGTCTCGGGCGCGCCAGGTGCTCGAGGAAAAGGACTCACTCAGCGACGAGCAGAGGCGTGAGATCGCCCGTGCCGTTGGCGTCGGTGCCGTCAAGTACGCCGACCTCTCCAACGAGCGAATCAAGGACTACACCTTCGACTACGAGCGCATGTTGGCGCTGGAGGGCAACACGTCACCCTACTTGCAGAACGCCTACGTGCGCATCCAGTCGATCTTCCGCAAGGGTGGGGTGAGCGCGGAGGCCCTCGATGCCGAGGCCCTGCACGTCACTGAGGTTGCTGAACGACAGCTCGCGTTGCAGCTGTTCATCTTCCCGAGTGTGCTCGAAGGAGTCGCTTCCAGCCTCGAGCCCCACCGCTTGTGCAACTACCTCTACGATCTAGCCGCGGCGTACCACGGCTTCTACGAGCGCTGCCGTGTGTTGAACGCGGACGATGAAGCCACGAAGAAGAGTCGCTTGGCGTTGTGTCAGCTCGTAGCGCGTACCCTGCACCAGGGGCTTTCGCTCTTGGGTATCCAGGTCGTCGCGCAGATGTAGTCACGGGCCGTGCTTCGGGAGTCTTGAGGTGGGGAACATCGCGCTGTTCGACATGGACAAGACGTTGGTGCGCAAAGACACCGCGGGCTTGTTCATTCGTTACGAGTATGAATTGGGCAAAGTGAGCGCTTGGCGTGTGGCTCGGGTTTTCGGCTGGCGCGTCCGCTACACCCTCGGCCTCCTGCCCGCTGAAGACGTCGCCCGGCGTGCGTTGGGCTGGTATCGCGGTCGTGACATCGAAGACCTGCGACGAGAGACGCGTGAGTGGGCGGAGCAGTGCGTCTTTCCGCACATCGGCGAGCTGGCGAGGGAAACGGTCAAGCGCCATCAGCAGGCGGGGGACTTCGTAGCCATCGTGACGGCGCAGACGCGTTACGCCGCGGAGCCCGTTATGGAAGAGCTCGGTATCGAGCACCTGGTAGCGACGGAGCTCGTGGTCGAAGACGGCAAGGTCGGCGCCGAGTTGGTCGAGCCACTCTGCTACGGAGAAGGCAAGCTCGCGCTGGTCAAAGAGATGCTGCGCCGCGAGTTCGGTAGCGACGACTTGTCGTGTGCCACGGCCTACAGCGATAGCATCACCGACGAACCACTGCTCTCCGCGGTGGGCGTTCCGGTGGCGGTCAATCCCGACTTCCGCCTAGCACGGTTGGCCAAGGCGCGTGGTTGGCGGATCGAGACCTGGTGAGGCCGGGTTCGACCCGCGCCAGTGGCATTCAACCTTTGACGCGGATCGCCCAGGTCAGCTTTGCGACGCTCTTGAGAACGTTGGGCACGCGGCGAAAGAGGTTGATCGAGGGTGGGCGCTTCTCTTTGACCCGCACCGGGATTTCCTTGATCGTCAGCTTGTCGCGATAGGCGCGGATGACCAGTTCGCTGGCGAAAACGTCTTTGTTGACCAGACACGCGTTGACGATGGGGAGCACGCGGTCGCGCCGAAACGCCTTCAGCCCGTGCGTATCCGTGCCTTTGAAGCCCAACAGAACACGCAACAGACTGGTGTAGCCGAGGCTGGCGGCGTGGCGCAGCAGTGGTCGTTCATCTTCGGCACCGGCAATGAGCTTGGAGCCAATCACCATGTCCGCACCGCCCGAGCGCAGGGTTTCGACCGCGCGCTGGTGGAAGTCGGTGTCGCACAGATCGATCTCGTCGCAGAGCACGAGCGGCGCGCGAGTGCAGACGATTCCCTCCCGCAGCGCCTTGCCGTAGTCGGGCGCGCCCGCGGAGATGTAGCGGACTTCTGGGTACTTCTCGCTCAACTCGGCGGCAAGCGCCACGGTTCGATCCGTCGAGCCGTTTTCAGCCAAGATGATTTCGTAGTTCCAGCCCAACGGCTTCAGTCGCTCACGCAAGTCCACGACCGCCGAATGGAGGATACCCTCCTCGTTGTAGATCGGGATGACGATGGCAATCTCGGGAACGCTGTGGCTGTCACTCATGATTCGAAGGGCCAGTTCGCGCCGCGCCAACACGCTTTACCCGGGCGGTCGCGCGCACGACGGGATGGTGGCGCCCGGTCTGGATCGAATCGCTCAAGATGTACAGGGCTTTTTGTCGATGTGCCGTCAGTGAGCGGCTTTCCAGTTGGGTCCTGAACCGACCTCCACCAGCAGCGGCACATCCAGGGGGTAGACCTCCTGCATCTCAATGCGGATCCGTTCGCTGGCCTCGGGGACTTCGGCTTTGGGGACCTCGAACACCAGCTCGTCGTGCACGGTCAGCAGCATGCGCGAGCCCGGGGTGACCGGCTCTTGCAGTGCGAGCATCGCCATCTTCATCAGATCGGCTGCGGTGCCCTGGATCGGCGCATTCATCACGATGCGCTCGGCGGCGAGGCGGCGCGCTCGGTTATTGCTGTGGATGTCGGGCACGAGCCGGCGGCGGCCGAAAAGGGTACGCACTCGCCCACTGGCGCGAGCTTTCTCCAGCGTTTCGTCCATGAACTTCTGCACGCCCTGGTAGCGCCGAAAGTACGCGGCGATGAACTGGCCTGCTTCCATGCGGCTGATCCCGAGGCTTTTTGCCAGGGCGCTATCCCCCTGCCCGTAGATCACGCCGAAGTTGACTGCTTTGGCTTGCCTACGCAACTCCGCATCGACTTCGTCGGCGTCGACTTCGAAAATCTCCATCGCCGTGCGCTGGTGGATGTCCTGTTCGTTGTTGAAGGCATCGATCAGGACAGGATCTTGGGACAGGTGGGCAAGCACCCGCAGTTCGATCTGGCTGTAGTCGGCGCTGATCAAGTCGTAGCCCTCGGGCGCGACGAAGGCCTCACGAATGCTGCGTCCGAGTTCGGTGCGAATGGGAATGTTCTGCAGGTTGGGATCGCTCGAGCTCAAGCGTCCGGTCGCAGCCACTTCTTGATGCCAGCGGGTGTGCAGCCGTCCGGTGCGCTCGTTGACGAGCTGGGGCAGTGCATCGATGTAGGTGCCCTTCAACTTGGCGAGCTGACGTACCTCCAAGATCACCCGCGGGAGTTCGTGCTCTTGGCTCAGGGCTTCGAGTGTCTCAGCGTCGGTCGAGCGTGATGTCTTCGTGCGTTTGATGGGCTTGAGGCCCAGTTCGTCGAAGAGCAACTTCTCGAGTTGCCGCGGGGAATTGACGTTGAAGCCCTTGCCCGCAATCTCGTGTGCCGTCTTCTCCAGAGCTTCGAGTTTGGCCCCCACCTCCAGGCTGAGCTCCTGGAGCGCTTTGGTGTTCAGGAGGACCCCGCGACGCTCCAACTCCGCCAGCAGCGGGGTGAGGGGAAGCTCCAACTCGCGGTACAGCTTGTCGAGTGTCTCTTCTTCCAGGCGCGCCTCCATCGGGCGTCGCAACGCCACGAGTGTCGCCGCGCGACGAGCCGCGAAGTCGCCGGCCTCTTCCACGGTGAGTTCATCCACAGGCGTCGCGCGCTTGCCCTTCTTCTTGAACAGGGCGTCGTAGCCGGCGAGGTCGGCGTCGAGCTGTGCTTTGGCGATGCGTTCGAGGTCTTGGGCGCCGCCGGAATCGAGCAGGTAGTTGGCGAGGAGCACGTCGAAGGCGCAGCCTCGGAGGTCGATCTTTCGCTCCTGCAGCAGCACCATCAAGCTCTTGCTGTCGTAAGCGATCCAGTCGAGCTCCTCCTGCAGCAACGTTCGTAGCCATTCCGACACTCGCTCTTCGCTGAGCTGGCTCGGGGCTCCCATGTAGCGATGGGCAAGCGGGACGTAGGCGGCATTGCCCTCCGCGGTGCAGACGGCGAGCCCAATCCATGCCGCAGTGAGCGGTAGGTTGCCGTGCAGGAGAGGGTAGAGCGCGACGCGACGCGAGTGTCTTGCCGCCTCGAGCAGAGCGTCGAGCTGTTCTTCCTGCAAGACCACCATCACCTCGGTGCCATTCGGGTCGAAGCGGGTGGAGGCGGGGGCTTTGCTGGGTGTTCTGCTTGCGCTCGGCTTCGGGGCCTTGCCGTCCGGTTCGTTGCCGCCCGGGAGGTTGGCCAACTGGCGAGTGAATCCGAGTTCGGAGTACAGGGCTCGGAGTTTGCTGGTGTCTTGGCGTTGGAAGGTCAGGTTCTCGCGGTTCACCTCCAAGTCGAGGTCGTCCTTGAGGGTGACGAGCTTCTGGCTCATCAGCGCTTGCTCTCGATTGGACTGGAGGGTTTCCCGCAGCTTCTTGCGCTTGATCCTGTCCAGCGAGGCGTACACCCCGTCGATGTCGCCATACTCGAGGATCAGATCCTTGGCCGTCTTGGGGCCCACGCTGGGTACGCCGGGGACGTTGTCGGAGCTGTCGCCCATCAAAGCCAAGACGTCCCGCACCTGCTCGATAGCGACACCGAAGCGCTCCTGAACCTCTTCAGGCCCAAAGACCCGGTCGCGCATCGTGTCCCACAGGATCACGTCGGGTCCGACGAGCTGCATCAAGTCCTTGTCCGCGCTGACGATGACCACGCGCCGCTGCTGCTCTCGACAACGGCGTACGACGCTGGCGATGATGTCGTCGGCCTCTACCCCGTCCTGCTGAAAGACACGGATCGGAAACGCCTCGATCACCTCCCACACGCGCTGCATCTGTTGCTTCAGATCTGGCGGCGGAGGGGGGCGGTTCGCCTTGTATTCGGGGTACATCTCCTTGCGGAAAGTAGGGGTCCGCGAGTCCATCGCCACCGCCATCAGCTTGGGCTTACATTGCCGTACCAGTCGTTCCAGCATGTTGACGGTGCCGAAAACCGCGTGGGTAGGCTCCCCGCTGGGACTGTTGAGGGGTGCGATGGCGTGGTAGGCCCGAAATACGTATCCGCTGAGGTCGACGAGGTAGAGCACGTCGTCGGCTCCCGCATCGAAGAGTCGCGTCGCCATTGGGGGCCTGTAGCAGAAGGCTCGCGGCGGGAACATCCCGGGCTGTCAAACGCGCGGCACGGCCGGGATTTGTCCGGTTGCACCCCCCGAAAACGGTTTGTCGGGCCGGTCGCTAGCCGAATGCTCCGCACTGTTTTAGCCTATGCGACGATGGGCGAGCGGACGGAGCCACCTGGGAAAGGCACCCTCGTAGCGGGCAAGTATCGGCTGGAGCGCCTGCTCGGTCGTGGCGGGATGGGTAGCGTTTGGGAAGGCGTTCACACTTCGCTGGGCACCAAGGTTGCCGTCAAGTTCATCGAGACGGAGTTCGCGAATCACGCCGAGATCCGCGACCGCTTCTTCAACGAGGCGTTCGCTGCGGCCCGCCTGCAGAGCAAACACATCGTTCAGGTCTACGACCACGGTGTCGATGATGGTGGCAGGCCTTACATCGTGATGGAGTTCCTCTCCGGGGAGCCGTTGGACGAACGTCTGGTGCGGGAAGGCACGCTGTCGTTGGCCGATGCCGCCAACGTGATTCGGCAAGTCGCCCGAGCTGTGAAGAAGGCCCACGAAAGTGGCATCA
Source organism: Polyangiaceae bacterium (assembly GCA_050301735.1). Lineage (GTDB taxonomy): Bacteria > Myxococcota_A > Polyangia > Polyangiales > Polyangiaceae > SZUA-265. Next base: position 25,719 of record JBNKZR010000001.1, read on the forward strand.
TTCACCGGGACCTCAAGCCCGAGAACGTCTTTTTGGTGTGGGACGAGGAAGACAAGCGAGACCTCGTCAAGGTGGTCGACTTCGGCATCGCCAAGTTCACCGAAGGCTCGGGCATCTCGTCTGCGACGCGCACCGGTGCGGTGCTGGGTACGCCGCACTTCATGAGTCCCGAACAGGCCCGAGGATTGAAGGACATCGACGCGCGTTCAGACGTCTGGTCCATTGGCGTCATCGCGTATCGCGCCGTCACTGGGGCGTTACCTTTCGACGGCGAAGCGGTGGGCGATTTGCTCGTCAAGATCTGCACCGTCGAGCCCAAGCCACCCAGTGAGCACGTGCCCGTGCCCCCGTCGTTCGACGAATGGATGCGCCGCTCGCTGTGCAAGGATGTCGACGAACGCTATTCGAGTGTGGATGAGCAGGCCCGTGCGCTTTCGGAGATCGCCTCCGGTCGCGAGCAGGCCGCCTCGGGCACGGCACTCGAGCCCGCTTTGGCCTCAGCAGACACGGCTCTCGGCGTCGAGCGCAGCGCGCGCGCGAGCAGTCGTAGCCTCTCTCCGATGGCCGTGGCTGGCATCGTCGTCTTGATCGCCATCGTGGGTTCAGTTGGGGCACTCGTCGTGCGCGGCCAGGAGCCAGCGACGGACCTGGCTGCGAAAGGTGAACAGCCTGCCGCGGAGCTCGAACCCTCGAGCGCGACGACCCAGCCGGCCGCGCGGGAGGCCTCCGACGAGCCCTCCGTCGCGCCCGTCGCGACCACTGAAGCGGAGCCGGAGCCGCGAGAGGGGACGAACTCGGGCTCTGGCGGGGGCTCTGGGCAAGAGGAGACGCCGCCGGCTGCCCAGCGCACGCCTCGCGCGCGGCCGCCGTCGAAGCCACAGCCCAGGCCCCGGTCGGCCCAAAGTCCGATACCCCGACCTCGACCAGGGCCCGCTGACGAACTCGGCTACTGAAGCGCAGTTCGGCACGGCCTATGACGCGATGCGCAATCGAGGGCCTCTGCGGCAGGAGTCGGCGTCGAGCGGTGCGCCGGGCGTGGATCGCGCGGGGCCACCTGGACCCACATCCGGAGCGCCGTGAGCCACCCGTACTGAAATCCTACCGGCGCGCGCCAGGGCTAGATCCGCGTCTCCTATGGACTTTTCATCGAACGCGGCTAGGCTTTGCAGAGTGGAGACCAGGTACAACGGGGGTCGCGAATGACGAAAGCGGATATCGTCCACGCGCTGTACTCGCAGCTCGGCGGTTTTTCGAAGAAGGAAGCTGCTGATCTCGTGGATCTCGTTTTCGAGACCATGAAAGAGACGCTGGGGCGTGGTGAAAAGATAAAGATATCCGGCTTCGGCAACTTCGTTCTGCGTGACAAGCGCGAACGGCAGGGACGCAACCCGCAGACGGGTGAGCCCATCACGATCACGGCGCGACGAGTACTCAACTTCAAAGCGAGTCAGCTGCTCAAGCAGTCGTTGAACGACATGGAGATGTCGAACGGCAGCAACGGCGCGCCCGAGCCGGACGCGGCCCGTCTGGCTGATGGCAGCGCGGAGTCGCACAGCCCTAGCGTGCCTCCCCCGGAACCGAACTGAGTGAGCTCACGCTGCCCGGCAGCGTTTGACCGGTGCCCTTGGGCGCTGATGATGGAACCTCAATTCCGCTTCAAGAGCGCAGTCGCAGAGACGAATCCGTGAGCAAGCCGACCCAGCAGGACCTGGTCAAGCTCTACTATCGCATCGGTGAAGTGTCTCAAATCGTTGGGGTACAGCCGCACGTGCTGCGCTACTGGGAATCGGAGTTTCGAACGATTCGTCCCCAGAAGTCGAGCAAAGGCCAACGGGTCTATTCGCGCAAGGATGTCGAAAAGCTGCTTCGGGTCAAAGACCTCTTGAAAAACCAGGGCTTTACGATTGCGGGAGCCCGGAAGCAGCTGAGCCGACGTGGCAGCGACGAGTCGGAGCCCGCCACCGAGCAGGGGAACGCTCAGGTTCGCAATGCAGATGTCGAACTTCGCGCGGAAGGGCGGGCGGTCCAGACCGCGCTCACCGCGGCCCAGCCCGTCATGCGCACGACCTCGAACCCCGCTTCCATGGGCCCGACACAACGCCACCAAGCGAAAGCATTGCGACGAAGTCTGGTTCAGCTTCGCAACGACATCCTCGGGATGTTGGAAGAACTCGACGCATACGGACGGCCGGAAGTCTCACGACGCAAGTAGGTCAAGTAGGACGAGCAACGTCCGAGCTGGCCGTCCGCGCTTGACTCCCCAAGCGCAGGCGGCGAATCATCGGCCCTCTCAACGTCTTGGAGGAATAGATGGCAGAGGGCCTAAACAAAGTCATGTTGCTCGGGAATCTGGGCCAGGATCCGGAGCTTCGGATGACCTCCGGCGGGCAAGCAGTGCTCAAGCTGAGGATCGCGACCAGCGAGTCGTACTTGGACCGGAACCGCAACCGCCAGGAGCGAACTGAGTGGCACAGCGTCGTCATCTGGGGAAAGCGGGCGGAGGCACTCAGCAAGATCCTCTCCAAGGGCAGTCGCGTGTTCATCGAAGGCGGACTGCGCACCTCGAGCTACGACGATCGTGACGGCAACAAGCGCTACCGGACGGAAATCGTAGCCAGCAACCTGATCCTCGCCGGGGGTCGCGGTGGCGGCCGTGACGGCTTCGAGTCGGGTGGTGGCGGTGGCTACGATTCAGGGCCGAGCTACGACGATGCGCCGGCGAGCGGCGGCAGTGGTGGTGGCGGCTTTGGTGACGCGCCCGACGACGACGACATCCCATTCTGAGCTCAGGAGTGCGAAGCTCCCTTGGGCGCCAACGTTGGCGGTGCGCCGTGACGACTATTTGGCGGCGCGCCGTGGTGGTACTGGGGCTGCTTCTCTCCAATTCGTGCCGCGAGGAGGCGAAGCCCACGCCGGCACGGGGGGCGTTGCCTGTGACCGTCGCCGCACCTGGGTCTCTGGTCATGCAGGGCGTGATCGCTGGACCGCAGGTTTTCTGGCAGGATGTCCGCACGGGTCTGGGCGAAGAGGGCAGGCGTCTGCCCAAGCACTTTCCGTTGTTGGTGACCGAGCTGCTCGGCGTCTCTCCAGTGATCTCCGGGCGTTTCGAGTTGAATGAGCCGATCCGGGTGGCACTGGGCGTGGACGGTGCACGGCTGCGTTGGGCTTTGGCGTTGCGGGTTCGAAGCGGAGCAGAGCTCGTGGCGGAGCTCAGCACCGGCGCTACGGCGCCCTACCGTGTAACCCGGAACCCACACTTGCAAGAGCTGGCAAGGCCGGGTGCCGAAGAGATCGTGGCTCGCGGAGTCAGCTCCAACTGGCTGGTGCTCGCGTCAGACTCGGAGACACTTCGAGCCTATGCTCCATACCTCGCGTTCACTCGCGTGGAAGACACGACCACGGCGCAGACTGGTCGTTTGGCGCTCACTTCCACTCCAGCAGCAGGAGCCAAACTCGCCGAGTTTTGGAGGGACTGGTGGACGCGCAGCGGGGAGTCACTGCGTGGCGATATGTCGCTCATGACGGGGGACCTGTCGGCTGAGTTTGCGGCGACGGAGCTTTCGCGCCTCGCAGCCCATGTCGCCCGAGGCGCGGAGACCCTTCTGCGGGGGCTCGTGCGCTCCCGTTTCGAACTCGGGGTCGACGGGACTCATTTCGTGTTGACGGGTCAGCACGAGACCGCGCAGCGATGGCGGCCAGCCGCCGACAACTGCCAGGTCTTGTCGAAGAGTCCGTACTTACCGACGCTAGCGGCGTTCGCCTGGGGCGCGGAAGGGGCCCTCGAATTGCCGCTCACGGACGGCGCGTTGGAGCTGCGAGCCCCGATGTTGTTGGGGGTGGCCGAGCACGAGCACGCGACCGTCGGGTTCGCCGACGTGAGCTCCAATCTCGCGCCGGACGCGGCCGCTCGACGGCTGCACGAGTTGTTTGCTCGAAAGGCGCCCGAGTCGACGAAGACCGACCGTCCCTGGACGGTGAAAAGTCGTGTGAAGGCTGGTGCTCGCGAGTGGACGTTCTCCCCAGTCCAGTCGGCCCGAGCTGCCACACCAAGCCGAGCGTTGCGTCTGGTGCTGTTGGCAGCAGGTGAAGCGCACGAAGATCGGTCTCGCTGGCTTGTTCTAGCTGATGGCAGCGAGCTCCCCGGGTGGGGGACTCCGGGTGCGGAGCTGCCTTGGTCACCGGCTTGCGAGCGGTTGCTCTTTGGTGCGGCGCTTGGCGCGCCGCCGAACGCTATCGCCCTTTGGGTCGCCTCGACCAAGACGGGGGTCGAACTCCAAGGACGTGCGCCGCTGCGCTCGTTCGCAGAGTTGTGACTACAACGCGCAGGCCTGGCGCACGCAGTCCCCTGCGCTCCTGCCGCCGGTGATCGCGCAGCAGCGCCCGCAGGCTTCCGGCTCGAGTTCGGCGCACTCGGGGGCCCACGCTTCCACGCAGCATCCCCCGCGGCACTCTTTGCTGCCGAAGCAGCTTCTGCGAGCGCTGCACTCCATGTCACAGCTGCCTTTTTCGAGCTTGAACGTCGTGCTCATGGCGCCACCCAGGCCGAGCACGACCCCCGTGTTGCTGACTCGACTGCGCGCTCTGGCGCCGTCGAACCGCAATTCCCATTCCGACGGCAGGCGACCCGCCCTGTTGAACAGGCACTCGAGTGAGGTCGGCCCCTTGCCGAGCCTCACCGGTCCGCCACTTGCGTGCGCCTCCGTGCTTCCGGCATCCAGCGACTGGCCTGGGCAGAGCGCGGAATGGGTAGCGCCGCCGTTCTGCCGCGCGAAGTCGAAGTGGACCAGTCCTCCTGAGCCAGACACGGGCGTCAACACGCAGCGCACCTTCACGTGATTGGCACCATCGAATCCCCAGGCTCCAGAGTGCGTGTCGGGGTTGTCGCAGGACGCCGTGACGGCGGGGGGGGCGCCCTTGGGGAGTTCGACTAGATAGTCTTCAATTTCGCCCCGTTCGAAGCTGCCGGTCCCGTCCCAGTTCGGGGGCACCGTCCGCTCCGTCAAGGCGATGCGCATCCACGCCGCGGTTGGAGGCTTCCGGTCCCCGTAGGCAAACGCGGGTACCTGCACGGAGTGCACCTTCTTGTCTGATTCTTGGAAGTCGATGGCTTGGTTCTGGACGACCCACTCTCTTTCTCCCTCCCAGTGACCGTTCATGTCGAGGTCGACGAGTACGTTGAGCCACATCTCGGCATCGGGGTCTTCACTGCCGACCTGCACGAGCAGGTTTGCGCGGGGGCGGCCGTGTAGAAATTCGACATTCATCTCGAGCACCCCGTCGTCCGTGTCCGGACGTGAGCCGTCGGAGTTGGCGCTTTCGCGATTGCCGGGACGTCCGAGCCAAGCGCGCGTCGGGTCGAGGCTGTGTGCCCCTCCGCTGCTGCCTCGAGTGGGGAAGGCACCCGTCCGTTCGCCGCTGGGGTAACCCGTCGGTCGTTCATCTGGCGCGTCACCGTAGTCGGCGCTTCCGGCGCTCGACGCGTCGCTCGGGGCACTGCCTCCCGTGCAAGCCAGACAGAGTGCCAGCCCGGCCGTCACGCCGTGGAGTGATGTGCGGACTTCGAACAAGTGTCCGCGATAGAAGGGTTCCCTCATCGTCGCTGGATTGTTCCGTTCCCCCGCTGGGCTGTCAACAGCGCGTCGCGCCGCCCCGGCCCCACACCGCGGGCTTGCGCGCGGGGCAGTGGGCGGGCATCTTGTTCTCATGAAACCAGGATGCGCTGCATTGGCGCTGTTTCTGTTCGCCTGTTCGAAGCAGCCGTGGTTCGCTGATTCATCAGCCGCCGAAAGTGCCCGTGTCGGCGAGGTGAACCTGGGCCAGAAAGGCAGCAGCGGGCACGTGGCTGTTGCAAGCGAAGATGGGCTACCTGCGACTAGCACGACCGCTGCTGGGACAGATACGCGCGCAGATGCCGAAACCGATGGAGCTCCGACTCTGCGGCTGCCTCGTTTCTATGGCGCTCTGTCCAGGCTGGAGGCTGGCGAACGTCAGGCCCCGGTACGTATCGCGTGGTTCGGTGACTCTCACACCGCGGCCGACTTCTTGACGGGCGAGTTGCGAGGGCAACTGCAGGAACGTTACGGCAATGCCGGACCCGGCTTCGTTCACGTCGGCATCGACAGCACGCGTCACGACGAAGTGAGCAGTTCGGCCAGCGGTCGCTGGCAACGTCAGCCAGCTTCGCCGGCGGCATTCTACGAGCAAGATGATGCAGTGTTTGGCCTCGCGGGTATGCGCGCCCACGTTCGAGAGGGCACAGCCCTGCTCAGACCGAGAGCGGAGCCTGGTCACGTCAATTGGGAGTTCGTGGTGCGGCCCACGAGCGCAACGGCGCGACTCGCACTGGCTGCGCCTGGCGTGAACTCGACGCGCGTGGACTTTCCATCCAAGGTCACTGGAGACGCCCTCGTCCAGCGGCGCGGGTCTCAGTTGTTCGGGGTAACCTACCGGACGGATGCGTCCGCAGAGCTTCATGTGCAGGCACGTTCCTTGGATGTGTTTGGGGCCTTCGGCGAATCGGATGCGTCCGGCGTCGTGCTCGACGTGATGGGGATCAACGGCGCGCGGATACGCACGATGCTCGCTTGGCATGAAGGGGTGTGGCTCGGGGAACTCGCTGAGCGCGCGCCCGATCTCGTGGTTCTCGCCTACGGCACGAACGAAGCAGGCGACGGCAATCCGATCACTCGCTACGAGGAAGACTATCGTCGCGTGATGGAGCGGGTCGCGGCGGCGGCGCCCGAAGCGGATTGTCTGCTGGTGGGTCCGACCGCGCGTGGTTCGGGGCAGGAACGGCAGGTACATCGCACGTTGCAGCTCGACGAACTCCAAGCACGCGTAGCGCATGAACTCGGGTGCGCCTACTTCAGCTTGTTCGAGGCGATGGGGGGCGCTGGAAGCTACGAGCGATGGGCCGGAGCGGAGCCGAGACTCGCCTCCAGTGACGGTGTTCATCTGACGCAGGAGGGTTATCGACGCTTGGGACGCTTGCTGGCTGGGCGGCTGCTCGCTTCACAGCGTGCGTACGCGTGGTGAGTCCGAAGCTCGACTGCGCCGAGCGAGACAGTCACGGCTGGGCTGTGGGGCGGGGCGGGGCGGGCTGCGCTGGCGCGTCTTCGTCGATGCTATCGTCCGTTTCCTGTTGCAGCGCTTCGTTGTAGCGTTGCATCAAGGCCTGATAGATCCAATTGCCCAGCACCTGGGCTCCGTAGCCACTCGGATGCGTCAAGTCAGCCTGACCGAGACCGCGGCGCACCCACTTTGCCATCGAACCTCGCCCTCCCATGGCCTCGTAGGTGTTGAAGAAGGCGCAGCCCATGGCTTTGGCGGTTGCTTCCTGCTGACGGACGATGTGGGGGATGATCGGCAGTGTAACCAACACATCGTTCTCCTTGCGCGCTCGGTCCATCGCTGCGAGCACCAAGCAGCCGGCCCTGGGGAGCGCTCTTTGTCCCTGTGCCAACACCGCTCGCATGGTGCGATCGTAGTCCTCCATCGAATAGGCGAAGCCGTCGCCACTTTCGTTGGCCCCGAATTCATAGACGAGAAGGTCGGAGTTCCGTTGCTTCAGTTGCTCTGCCCAGTGAACGTCGTCCTGCTTGTCCAAGAAGCGAATGCGCGCGCCTTGGATGCCGATCGCGTCGAGCACCACTCCGGGCACCTTACGCTCCATGATGACCCCGAAGGTGCGTGTCATGCCTGGCCCCGTGACGACCTCCAACAGGTGCTCGCCATCCGGCACTTCGACGTCGAAGGAGGCTCCGCGCGTCTCCGCGCCTGCCGTTTCCACTTCGGCGTGAGGTTTGCCGTCGAGGTTCAAGCGCAAGCTGCCGCCGTGAGGGCGCTGCAGGTACAAGAGCCGGAACAGCGAAACTTGGCGCCCAAAGTCGCCGTCTTCGGCGGTGCCGAATCGCGCGCGCACACCCGGAGGGGCTTCGAAGGATACTCCACCTAGTCCGTACAGGCCGTCACTCGCGTAGGGGCCGACAATGCGACTGACCTTGAATCCCTTCGATGCGAATCGAAACACGTCGTTGTGAAAGTAGGATGGCCAGGCGTCAGCCATCAGAACGAAGCCATGCCCCGCGTCGCCGAACTGTTTCTGCAACAAGCGTCGCAACGTGCCCGTGACGTAATCACTTGCTACCAGCGAATCGCCGAAGTACGTGATACGGGTGATCGCTCCTTCACGTTTGGCCGCGGTGTTCTTCAACGCGCGATAGAAGTGTGACAACGAACCTGCGGGGTCCACGATGGGCAGTGGTGGCTCTTCGGCATCGACCCGAGGGACCTCGAAATCCTCTTCGCGTCGTGCTGCTATGGGGCCGCGGGTTTGGGGAAGTTCGGCGGTTTCGGGTTGGGCGAGTTCGTGCCGCGTGTGCGTTTCCGTCGACAGTTCGCTCGAACCGACGTGTTGTTGAGTTGGATCGAGCAGTGCAGCATCGGCGATGGGTTCATCCGAGTGCCGGTCGAACAAGCGATAGCGCTCCGTGCCGGGTACGACCTCGAGCAGCAGGGCGAAGCCCAAGAGGGTGAGGGCTGCCAGCAGCGGGCGACTCGTAAGGGGGCGCCGCGGGTCCGTCACCTCGGGCCCCGAGACGGCGATGTGCTCGTCCTCGGATGGCTGCATGTTACGAAGCCGTTGCGAGCTCAGGGGTTCGTTTCCACGACCGGTTGAACGGGCGACGGTGCGGGGGGATCGACTTCGGCGGTCGTCGCCGCAGGCACGGGCTGGATGGGCGGTGATTCCACTGCTTTTGTCGGAGCAGGTTGCGACGTCTCTGCCGGTGTGGGCTGTGGGGGAGGGACCGCCTGAGCTTGGCGTACGGGCGCCGTCTTTTGGGTTACCGGTGGTCGAGGAGCCGGTCGGGGCTTCGGGCGCGGGGGAGAGCGCGGTGCTGGCGCTTTTGCGGCCACCTCTTCGATCTCTTCAACGACGGCTCCTGCCGTCTCCGCTTCGTCGCCTGCATCCGACTCGTCTTCGGCCATGGCTTCCGGCAAGTCGGAGGGATTGAGACCCGTGGCGTTGAGCTGCGCGAGCAGATCGGCAGCGCGGCGCCGTCGGTTCGAATCCACCGTTTCAGAGCGCGCGACGGCATCGAGCAGGCGGCGCTGCAGGTCGATGTCAGACGAGTCTTCTGCCTGCTCCAGTTGGTGATCCGCCCAACTCGCGGCAATCCTGCGAAAGGAGCCCGACTCGCGCAGGTTGCTCTCCGGCTTGATGTGCTGCAGGGCAGCGAATGCCGCGTCCAAGTCGCCTTTCGAGAAGTAGACCTTGGCTGTTTCCAGCGCGCGCGCCGCTTCGTTACTCTGGGCTCCACGGGCGTCGTCGTGTTGAGTTGGTGCTGCAACCCAGTACAAGGCCGTTCCCAAGACCGCAGCTCCTACGCCCGCCGTCGTCCAGCGCTGAGCGCGGGTGAGTTGGTGCCATAGGCCTCCGCCGGAACCCGCCGCGCGCGGGTGATCGGTACGTGTGAACACCTGTCCGGCGGGGACGAACTGGAGTTCGACGTCACCCAGCTCCACGATGTCTCCGGAGTAGAGAGTGGTGCTCTGGACCTCCATCCCGTTGACGCGAACGCCGTTCGAGCTTCCTAGATCACCGATCTTGTAGCGTCCGCTGTCGTCTCGTTCGATGTCGGCGTGCACGCGACTGACCGAGGTGTCGTTCAGCGCGATGTCGCACTCCTCGCCTCGCCCGATGAGCAGGCGGCGGTCTCCGAGTGGGTATTCAGCCCCCTCGTGCGGGCCTTCGATAACTACGAAGCGATCGGGGAGTGCTCCTCCAGGTTCTGAAGGCAACGGTGCCGGCACCGTCATCGCGTCCCGATCGGCGATCGACTCTTGCGCGTCATCGTACAGCAGGATGTCGTAGTCTCCCACTCGCAGGCGCGTGTCGTGCCCCAGGCTGACTTGACCTGAGATGCGTTGCTCGTCGACGTAGCAACCCGTGTAGCTCTCCAAGTCGGTCAGCAGCCAGCCGTCACTGCTGCGCTCGAGCTTGGCGTGATGACGGGAGACGTTGCGCTCCGTCAGACGAACGTCGTTGTCTTCCGCGCGACCGACCGTGTACTCCTGTCGCACCAGGTTGACCACTGTGCGGTTGGCCTGGTCGTCCTCGATGCGCAGTTTCCACATGCCCGTCGATCCTGCCGCGAAACCCACCGATAAGCCAAGACCTGGCCGCGATCACACCCCTGACAGCGGGCCTTCACTGGCCTGTGGTTCGGAGCAATTCTTCGGTGCTACGAGATGAGAGGCCGAGGCGAGCCAATGCATCGTGCACCTGAGGTCGAACGGCGCGGATGGCGATGTTGTCTCTGCTCGGACAAACGCGATTGGTCAGCAAGACGACGGCGATATCGTTGCTGGGGTCGCACCAGAAACTCGTACCAGTAAAGCCGAGGTGTCCAAAGGTCTGTGGACCGAGTACATCCCCCGCAGAGGAGCCTGAATCAGACTTTCCGTCGAACCCTGCGAGGTGACTGCCACCCGGTCGCTGCTGAAATAGGGAATCCAGCGCGTCTCGGGTGAGGACGGCGTGTCGTTCCGCCCGGGCGTCCAGCATCAGTTGTGCGAACCGGACCACGCTGCCGACGCGCCCGAAGAGCCCGGCATGCCCGGAGCAGCCGCTGCCAGATAGTGCGAAGGCGTTGTCGTCGTGGACCATCGCGCAGATGCGTCCGCCGCGCCAGGCCACCGTCTCGGTGGGAGCGACCTGCCCCGTGCCGTCGAGTCCGAGGCAGCGTACGGAGCCGATGCCGTAGATGCCCAGGCCGTGCAGTTCGGCCTGGAGCACACGATCGAGTGAGTCACCGCTCACAGCTTCCAACACCTTGCCCAGGAGCAGGAAGCCGAGGTCGCTGTAGATCACCTCGAATCCTCCGCCAGGCAGGGGTTGACGTTCATCAGCCAGGCCGTTGGCAGCCTGGCGTAGGGCTTGCTCTGGGTCGAAGCGCGCACCATCGCGCAGCGGTGCGAAGAGCTCGATGTGGGCACGCAGCCCTGAACGATGGGCGAGTAGTGACTCGAGCGAGGTGTCACGGGCGGCGCAGCCCGTGGTCCAGGGGAGGTAGTCTGCCAGTGGCCGATCGAGTCGGAGTCGTCCTCGATCAGCGAAGCGCGCCAGGCAAAGGGCCACTACGGGTTTGGTCAACGAAGCCAGATCGAACCAGGTGGCCAGGTTGGTCCGCGTGGGATCGTCGGGTGCGAACTGCCCGCTTTGACCCATCAGAGTCACCCACTCGTTGCGCCTTCGGATGCTGACTGCGGCGCACGCACCTGGCGCTACATGTGGTTCGATCACGAGTTCGCGCAGTAGGGCGTCGATGCGATGGTCGTGACTGGTCAACATGCGATCGTGTTAGGCTTTCCTAGCCTCGTCGAATCGAGAGCTCGAGCGGTAGCGAGAAGTCTAGAACGTACTCCTTCTACTTCCCGATCGGCTTGTCAAAATTCGATGCTTTTCGAAGGGCTTCTGCTAGTAGAAAGCGAGCTGGCATCGCACTTGCGAGCAACCAAGTATGGCTGAGTTCGTCTGGGAGGCGCGTACACGCGCTGGTGAAGTCAAGAGAGGCGTGATGGACGCCGACGACGAGGATGCCGTCAACAACCGCTTGCGTCAGCAGAATCTCAATCCGACCAGCGTCAAGAAGAAGAAGCGAGAGTGGAAGAGCATTCAGTTTGGCAGCGGCGTCAAGACGGAGGACCTCGTCACGTTCACCCGTCTGTTCGCAACTATGGTGGACGCTGGGCTGCCACTGGTGCAATGCCTCGACATCCTCGGTAATCAGCAGAAGAACAAGATATTCGCGGCGGTGTTGAAGGACGTCAAAGCCTCCGTGGAACAGGGTGGCTCGTTCAGCGACTCTCTCCGACGGCACCCGAAGGTGTTCGATGAGCTGTTCGTGAACCTGGTGCAGGCAGGCGAGGCGGGCGGCATTCTCGACAGCATCATGAACCGTCTCTCCATCTACCTGGAGAAGCGGCAGAAGCTCATTCGGCAGGTGCGTGGTGCACTCTCGTATCCGACGATCGTCATGTTGGTTGGCGTTGGCGTGATGGCAGTGATGCTCACGTTCGTCATTCCTGCCTTCGAGAACATGTTCGCGGAGTTTGGTGGTGGGCCCGAAGCCTTGCCGTGGATCACACGAGTGATGGTCAAGCTCTCCCACAGCTTCGTCTCGTACCTGCCGTTCATCATATTGCTCGTGATCGCCATGGGCGCCGCGGTGAGCTACGCGTACAAGCAGCCGCGGGGAAAGTACTTCATCCACAAGACGATGTTGCGTCTGCCCATCATGGGGGACGTACTACGCAAGATATCGGTCGCCAGGTTCACGCGTACGCTCGGCACTCTGTTGCAGTCGGGCGTTCCCATCCTCGATTCGCTCGACATTTGCGCCAGGACTGCGGGCAACGTCGTGATCGAAGAGGGTATCGTGCACGTCCGGCGCCGGATCACCGAGGGGGCGAACATCGCCGAGCCGCTGACGGAGGCGAAGGTCTTCCCCGACATGGTCGTTCAGATGATCGGCGTAGGTGAGCAGACGGGTGCGCTCGACCAGATGCTCAACAAAGTCGCCGACTTCTACGAAGAAGAAACCGACGTTGCCGTGGCGTCGCTCACCAGCATGCTCGAGCCGATCATGATGGTAGGCATCGGCGGCATGGTCGGTGTGGTGCTGGTCTCGATGTATTTGCCCATCTTCAGTTTGGCCGGCAACATCAAGGCGGACTGATGAGCGAGGACGCGCGTTCGAAGATCGCGGGATACCCGACGGTCTCGTTGCCGCGCCGTTTTGGTTGGGCGGCAGCCGCTCGCTTGGTGCTGCTCTCTGCTCTGCTCGTCGCGATTGTGGTCGTGAACGTGCGTGGGTCGCTGACGCTCGAGTCGCAGACGGTGCAATTGGCGAGCGCCACTCTGCTGCTGGCTTTCGCTCTCAGCGGCTTCTACGCGTGGTTCCTACGCCAGGGACGGCACTTGGAGACGTTGGTCAACGTCCAGCTGGTGCTCGATCAGGCGATCTGGTCCGTGATGGTCTACCTGACGGGTGGGGCCACCAGTGGCGCTACCAGTCTGTATGGCATCAGCTGCCTGTTTGGCGCCATCCTTTCGGGTTTTCGTGGGGCCGCGCTAGCGGCTGGTTCGGCCGCGGTCTTCTACGTCTCCCTGGTCTCTTCGCTGGAAGCAGGCTGGCTCCGTCCTCCTCCGGATCAACCCCTCGGCTCCTATCACGTCGGTACTGACGACATCGTGTACGGGAGCGTCGTCAACTTGCTCGTGCTGGTGGTGGTTGCGCTGCTGGCTGGCAATCTGACCGAGCGGTTGCGGGCCACGGGTGGGCAGTTGGTGCGTGCCGAGGCTCGTGCTGACCAAGCCGAGCGTGAGGCCGCGTTGGGGCGCCTCGCCGCGGGGCTGGCCCACGAGATACGAAACCCGTTGGGCTCCATCTCCGGCAGCGTTCGCATTCTGGCCACGAATCCCTTGCTGGACGCAGAGGACCGACTGTTGTGCGACATCATCGATGGCGAAGCGAACCGCCTCAACGAGCTCGTCTCGGACATGCTCAATCTGGCCAAGCCTAGGAAAGCAGAGCGATCCGTGGTGGACCTGTCCGCCTGCGCCCGAGAGGTCTGTGACCTCGCTTCGCACACTGGACGCGGCGCAGAGGACGTGGACGTGCGCTGCGATGCCGAGCAAGAGCTACGTGTGCTGGCTGATCCAGGCATGCTGCGCCAAATGCTGTGGAATCTGGTGCGCAACGCCGTGCAGGCGAGCACCCCTGGTGAAAGCATCAGCGTCAGAGCATTCACCGAAGATGGTGCCGTGCGTGTGGAGGTGGTCGACCATGGCGAAGGTATCGACGACGACTCGAAGGGTCGTCTGTTCGATGCGTTCTTCACGACGCGCTCCAAGGGTACTGGCATTGGGTTAGCGGTTGTGAAGCGCATCGTCGACGAGCACGGTTGGGATATCCTCGTTTCCGACACCGACGGCGGGGGCGCGACTTTCACGGTCGCGTGTGGCGCGCCCGCGGAGGACCCCATTGGCAGTCCCAAGAAGGATGAGAGCCGGCGGGGTTGGACGCTGTTTCCCGGACCGTCGTGAACCTCCTCTCGAGTCGCGGGGTTCGGCTTGATGGCCGGAGGAGTAGGCTAGCCAACGGTTCGAGTCGACGCGGCGGGGTGCGCGACGGCGCGTTGTACAGCTGCTGAACACAGCTTTCTTGCAGCGTGCAGGGGCTGCACTGATACGATCCGACGGCGTGTCCGTGTCCCGACAATCGGCGTTGAACCCTCGGGGAGAGCCCCATGGCGAGGTGTCGCCAATACCGTTGCGATTGATCGCCACCCGGGGTGGTGTGGGCATCGAGTTGTATCAGCCGCAGGCCTTCGGCCCGCTCTCGCTGGTGGAGCTGTCTTGGTTATTGCCGGGGTTGTCGTTTCCGCTGGACCTGTCCGGTGGGGTTCGGGAGTTCCGGCACCGGCGCGGCGAGGTCGTGCGTGCGGTCGTCCAGCTGGAGCGCGAGGCTCTCGCGCGCTGGTTGCGCAGCCGTCTGAGTCGCACGCTGGGAGGACTCGAGGGCGAGCCCAGCGTGTGGACGGTGCCGGCAGGGCTGGCAGTGGGGGTGTGCGGCGCCGAGGGGGCGGTAGCGTTCGAGCTGTTGTGGGCTCCAGCGGGGGAGCGCGCGCGCTTCGTGATCTCCGAGCCGCGGGTTGCCGGCCGCCTCGCAGGGCCCGCCATCGCTCATGCGTTTGCCATCGTCGACAGCGCTCTCGGCAAGCTCGGGGTGCGGCGCGGGCGCATCATCGACTTGGGGCCGGTTTTGGTCACGCTCACTCGGGGCTTCCTGCCCGCGCTTGGCGTCAGAGTTCCCACCGCGACACAGGTATGGTTCTCGCCGCCGGTGGCTGAGGATGCCATCGTCAGTGTCGTGGCTGAACGCAACCCGCAACGTATGGAGCTCCAACCGGAGGCCTTGCGCGCTCTCGAGTTCGCGGAGCTGGTGGTCGCTGGGGACGAGGCACTGGTTTCTGGGGATCCCGACGCGGCGCGAGCGGAGTACATGACCGCTCTGGAAGCCGCGCCGCGGCATCCGGAGCTGTGCCGCACCATCGCGAGCATCGACAAAGACTTCGAGGAACGCTCGGAAGCTGCCTTGGGGCTACTCGTCGAGGCTTTGCCGGCGACGGCATTCGGCCTGGTGGGGGCGGAGTTGCTCAGTCGAGTAGGCGACGAGCAGGGGGCAGAAGTGGCGATTCGTCAGGCCGCTCAGCGTGAACGCTATGCCCCGCTGGCGGCGCTCTTGTGGTGTCGCTTGAGTGAGCTTTCTTCCGAGATGCCGCGCAAAGTTGCAGCTCTCGATCACGCACTGGCCGTCAGCCCAGCCTCGAAGCCGGCACGCTGGGCTCGCTTCGCGCTGCGGCTGACCCAAGGGGACCTCAACGGGGCAGTGGCGGACGCCGAGCACCTGGAAGCTGCCACGAAGGGCAGCGCAGGCAAGCATCTCGCCATCATCACGGCGGCGAAGACGATGCAGGCGCAGGGGTATGTTCACCCGGCGCGGAGACTTTTTGAACGCGCGCTGAGGTATCTGCCCAAAGACGCCGAGGCAACGCTAGGCTTGGCGCAGTGTTTCTTGGCTGACGGTGGCGAGCGTCGTGCACTATCGCTGCTTCGACGTGCGGCGGAGCTCACGGCGGCAGAGGGGCCCGTGTACTCGCTCATCCAGTTGGAGTTGGGCAAGCTGCTGGCGCGAAGCGGCAAGGACTTGCCCCAGGCCATCGCTCGCGTGCGGCGGGTTTCCGTGCCCGGCCCGTTGCTGGTGGAGGCGCGTGCACTCGAGGGCCGCTGGCGGGCACGCCTGGGTGACCTTTCTGGTGCGAGCATCGCTTTTGGAAAGCTCGCAGCTGCGGTCGAGATGACGGCGCGGCCTGACGAGCAATACGCCCCGCTGTTGCTGGAGGCAGCCCAGTTCTCCCGTGAGCAGGGAGATGTTCGAAGCGCGGAGCGCCAACTCTCACTAGCCCTGTCGGTGGCACCGAATCACCCGAAGGTGCTCGCAGGTTACCGAGAGGTCGCCGCGCAGTTGGCGGCAACGAAGCAGGACGCGGCAGATGACGAAGCTGTGCCGGCGACGACTCAAGCGCTCGCGGAGCCCACTGTGTTCGTTTCGGCCGCGGAGCGCGCGCCATTGGCGGAGGCCGAGGCGTCGGAACCGGAGCCCGTACAGGTGGCAGAGGACGAGTTCGAAACCGATGCGCTCGAGCTGTCGCAGCAGTTGATGGCGGGCGCGCGTCTGACCGATCACGACTTCGGACGTTTGGAGAAGGCGCTTTCGGCGCTTCACCGCGAAGCGGAGCTGCACGCGCTCTTGTGGGCACGATTCGAAGACGCGGACGATACCGTGCGAGGGGAGCTGAGGCCGCGTTTGGTGCGCGTGCTGCATCGCCTCGCCGAGCAAGCACGCTACGGCGACGCCGCTGGAGATGCCGAACTGTACGAGGCTCAGCTTCGGGACTTGGAATCCACCGCCAGCGACAGCAGTCGGCCCCCGGTCAACAAATAGAGGAGTCCCGTCGTCGAGTCGAAGCTCATCTGGCTCTCGTCGTCCGGATCGAACGCCTGCTCATCCTCCAAAATCACCGTTGCTCGTCCAGCATCCAACGCGAGCTCGATGACGCGCAGGGGACCGGTCGAGCCTCGCACGGTCAACCACCATCGTCGATCGCCAAAAACCGCGGCCAACAGGGGTTCTTCCAGTGTGGCGTGCACGATCGGCGAGCCCGCCCCAGCGTGGGCTACGAACTCGCCGCTCACGTCGTATGCGAGGAGCGCGGCGTCCGAAGCGAAGAGGCGCAGGTCGCTCGCTCGGTTGCTCTTGGGTGCATCGAGGAGGACACCGGTCTTCTCGTCCCTGACCACGTATCGACGCTCCCGCTGCACGACGGCATAGCGGTCGCTTCCTTCGGCGATGTCGAGCGCGTGACGATGGGAAGGCAGCGGCACGAGCTTCCTGCTGTGAGTGTCGAATCGAAAACACCCGAGGCCCCTAGAAAACAATTCCAAGCTCCCGTTGCGCGTCCACACCCGGGGAAGCTCGGAAAGCGGGTGGTCGCTCGTGTCGAGCGTCTCCTGGGTCGCCGCCTCAGCGGCGCCTTGCTGGTTCGCTTCGGCACGGACGTGGAGCCACGTCAGGCTACCCGTGCGTGACGCCGCTAGCAGTAGGGTGGCGTCCGTCGGCGATGACGACGGAACTGCCGCGAGCGCACCCGTGCGTCGCGGCAACGTAGCACGCAACTGAGGACCGTGGGGGGTCAGCAAAGCCAGGGCGTTACCCGCAAGCCACAGCTGCCCATCGGCGAGGGTCATGCACTCCCAGTCACCTTCGGCGAGCAGCGTCGCAGTCACCGAAGGCTCAGCCCGCAGTATCGTGAGGGGGACGATGGTCGTCATACCCAGAGCGAGGTGGGCATCCTGAACGTTCGCGGGCTCGTCGTCGTCGTTGTCCAAGGCTGGCAGCTCCTCGTCGAGGAGCAGTAGGTCGTCGGGACCCTCAGCTCTGTCATCGGGCGGCGTCGTTTCGTCTTCGCGTGGCACGAAGCCGATGTCGACTTCGCTACCGGGGTCGTGTGCCCCTTCCTCGTCGTTGGACGGCGCTTCGCGCGGCGTCAGATCGAAGGTGAGGGTGAGGTTTGCTTCCGTCGCCTCCGCATCGCCCGTCAGCTCCGTCGCATCGTCTCCGGCACGTGTGGGCAACAGGTCGTCCAGCCCGACCGTTCCGGCGGCAGGTTCGAAGCCGTCAGCGTCGTCCCAAGCCTCGACAGAGTCGAGTAGCTCAGATGGGTCGAGGTCTGCTGGGCCCAGCGCTTCCTCGTCACTCGATGAGGAGGGCGACGGCTTCGGCGATGGGTGCTGTGACCGGTCGTCAGAGGGGCTTGGCATGTTTCGTGGGGCTCGGGCGTGGGCGGCGCGGTGCGCCAGTGAATCGAGTGGAAGAATTGCCGGTACGGTGGGTGCTTTTTCCCCAGAGGAGGGCTAGGGAGAGGTTCCCATGCCGGCGGTCCTACCACTGCTCGATGATTCGATGGAAGTCAGGCGGGTGCTGATCCCCAAAGCCGACGTCGTGTTCGTGCGGGGCGTGTTCGAGGCCAGCGACGGGATAGGGTTCGTCTTCTCCGTCAAAGGCGGGGCGCTGACGATCGTGTGCTCTCCTTGTCGCGCGCGAGAATTGGACGCGCTGTTGGCCGACTTGCGGGCGGAGATCGGGTCCGCTTGGTTGGACCTACCCGCCGATGCGACCCACGAGTAATCCCCAGCTTCGTTGTGGATCAATTGAGGATCCCATCCGCTTGCCCCTACATCTCCGCCGGTGGGTCCACATGCCCCCTGTGGATGGGCTGTCGATGGAGGACACTGGGATCCGGTGACGCACTCGCCAGGGACACATTCGAGCGACTCTCGGTTGCTGCGGCTCGCACCATTCAGTATCTTCGCCCTTTCGAACCGGGGTCACCGAAGTGAAGGGCGAAGGCAAGGTCGAACAGATGTCGGACGACGCGGGCTCGGAAGAGGTACCGGTAACCCCGAGGAACTACAGTGTGCTCGCCGCGGAGCCCGCCTCCGCCGCGACCGCGGTTTCGAAAAACCAAAACAGGGGTTCGACCGAGTACGACGTGTCTGACGAATCGGGAGTGATGGACGTCCCGGAAGTGAGGGACGTGATGCGGTCAGGCATCGACCTGAAGCCGACTGCGTCGGAACCCGACGCTGAGACGCGAGTCACGCGAGTCTGGCGCGGGTGGTTGCGGGCGCTGGCGAGGGACCCAGAGGCAGCTCTGGCGGCCGCCCAGGCGTACCAACGTCTGGATGGGGCTGCCCGGAGTGAGTGGCTGAGGGCGCTGCAGCTCGAGGTGGATTCGCTGGGCGTGCCTCCCGTGGCGTTGTACGCGCCACTGCTCGCAGTGGAGTCCGATCCCCACCGGCGCTGCCAGATCATCGATGGCATTCGGCATCCAGCGAGCTCCGAAGAACCACCTACCGAGGTGCGAGCCTCCGTCCGTCATGCGTTCAAAGGTCACTTACCCGGGGGAGTGGCCGTGGCCGTTCTGGTCGAGCCGCTGTATTTGGATTTCGTGCAAGTCCTCGCGTGTGCGTTCGTGCCGGGGCGGGAGTTGCTTTGGGTGCGACACGATCCCATCGCCGCGCGTGATCGCGCGCCGACGGCGGGTTCCGAGATCGAGGGTGCAGTCGTGGAAGCGACGTCGCTGCGGTCGGTCATCGATGAGTTGGCCTCAGCAGTGGTCGCTCACCGCCGCGATCGGGGTTCGCTGCCTGAGGCGCTGTGCTCGTTCGCTCACCTCTTTGGTTTGGAGCGGCCGGAGCGTGGTCAGGAGTTTTTGGAAGCCGCTTCGCGCTAGCGCGCGCGCTCGCCAACGCGGGTTTGGGCTGCGCCGTGGCGTCGGGCCCTGCGCCGGATCGTGTCCTCGGTTTGCAGTAGCCTCGACGATTGCGGCACGTCTGGTCACGGCCGCCAGCGTCGTGCTCCTCGTGGCGTGCACCGCCCCGGAATCGGGCGCGATACCTATCGAGGAACCGTCGAGGCAGCCACTCGCTTTCTCCTTCGCCGCTCCGGACGGCGAAGAGCTCGAGTCGACCCAGCTCCGCGGACGCGTCACGATCATTCTGTTGATTGCGACCTTCGACATGGCTTCTCAGTTGTCCGCGCGGCAGGCAAACGAGCTGCTCCACACGGAAAAACCACGCATCAACGTTGGCGCGGTCGTGATGGAAGCCCCTCAGTATGCGGAGCTCAAGGCTACGTTTCAGGAAGCGTTCGAGCTTGACTATCCAGTGGTGATGGCCGACCACGCGACGCTCAACGGTCGTGGCCCATTCGGGCAGGTCGTTCACATCCCGACGATCATCGTGCTCGACCCCAGCGGCCGCGAGCGCGCGCGGCTCCTGGGCCCTGTGAGCATGGAGCAGCTGCGCGAGGCGCTCGATTCGGCTCGGCCCTGAACGATCTTGCTTCGTTCGGCCTTGCCCATGCGTGCGCCGAGTGAGCGCGGGTCCGGGCTGTGGTATGGTGCTCGCGCATGAATCTGCCGCTGCAGTGGTTCGCGGTGGTCGCCAGCACCACCCTGATCAACGGCTTGTCCTTCGGCTTCCTCGCGTGGAGGGAGAAGCATCGTGCTCTAGCTTTCTGGTCCGGGGCGTGGTTCGCGTGGGCGCTCGCCATCGTCCCGCTGACGTTCTTCGAGCAGCAGCAGCCGCCTCCGCTTGCCGCCGTGGCTTGCGGCTTGCTCTGGGTTTTGTCGGCGTTGTGCTTCCTGAGCGGCGCCTATCACCTGGCCGTGCGTCGACTACCGAGGGCGTGGCTGGCGGTTGCGGCGGTTGCGGTCTTTGTCTCGATAGCGCTCGCGCTGGGGCACAAGTCCGAGATCGGCATGGTGCCGCTCGTGCTGTTCCAGAGTCTCGGCATGATGGCGACGGGTTGGCTCATCGTGCGCCGCCATCACCGGTTTGCTGGCGCCTGGCTCTGCGGGGTGGCGTTGATCGGTTTGGGCCTGCACGTGTTGGACGCGCCGATCGCCTCGCAGCGGGTGAGCTGGCTGCTTTGGGGGTTCGTGCTGGCGACGGCGCTCGAGGTGACGACCGCTCTCGGCATGCTGATGCTGTACTACGAACAAGCTCGCGTTCAGCTGCTGCACGCGCAGCGCGCCCTGGCAGACACCGCGCGTATGGAGGCGTTGGGTCGTATCGCGGGCGGCGTGGCACACGACTTCAACAACATGTTGACGGTGATGCAGGGGCACTTGGACCTGATACGGATGGACAGCCGCAACAAGAACATCAGTGCGGGTTCACTCGAGGCAATGGAGGGTGCAGTGCACCAGGCAGGCCGCCTGACGTCCCAATTGCTCGCTTTCGGACAACGTTCGGTCATCCAGGCCGAGGCCGTCGATGTCCGGCGTGTGGTGGAGCGCATGTTGGAGCTGCTGCGCAAGGTGATTCCGGAGAGTATCGACGTTGGGTTCAACATAGCGCCTGGAGACTACGCGGCGTCGCTGGACCGATCGCTGCTCGAACAAATCGTGCTGAACTTGGTCACCAATGCTCGTGATGCCATCTCCGGCGTGGGCAAGATCGATGTCGAGTTGTCGCGCAGGACCGAGCCACAGCCTGCTTTGGTCCTGCGAGTGTCCGACGACGGCAACGGAATGGATGATGCGGTGAAGCGACGCATCTTCGAGCCCTTCTTCACGACGAAGGGCGGCGGGCGTGGCACAGGGCTCGGTTTGGCTTCAGTGCAAGGGGCGGTGTCTCAACTGGGTGGAAGCATTCAGGTCGAGTCCGGTCCAGGCAAGGGAACTCGCTTCGAGGTCGTCTTGCCTTGGGTTGCGACGAAGGAGAGCGCGGCACCCCACTCCGGCAAAGCCCGCACGCGAGGCTGCCGGATCCTGTTGGTGGATGACGACGAGGGGGTTCGCAACGTCACCCGCAAGATGCTGGAGACCGGAGGTCATCGCGTCGACGAGGCGTCTGACGGGGCGATGGCGCTGAGCATGGCACGCGAGTGCAACTACGACGTCATCATCAGTGACGTCGTGATGCCGCTCTTGGGCGGCGTACAGCTCCGCCTCGAACTCCAACGGGTGAGTCCTGACTCGCGGGTGCTGCTGACCTCCGGATACCCTCGAGACGACGAGTTGGACTGGCAGGAGGATCAGTTTCTCGCCAAGCCGTTTCAACGTGAGGTGTTGCTGTCCACGGTCGCGCGCTTGGCGTCGGCGCGGATTCGGCAAGCGGCAGTCGCGGTCGCCGACTAGCGCTCGAGCAGCGGCTAGCATGCCCTGGGCAGCTTCCCTCGTGAGTATTCGCGCCAGGGTGACCGTGCCGGCTATTCGCCGAGGGTGTCGATGATGAGCCCGCCGCCGTCGGCTTCGGAGCAACTCCCGTATTGAGCGCTCGCGAGCCAACACTCGCAGGTCGGATCGTCGGCGCAGGCATCGGGCAGGGGTGCACAGCCGTAGACGAGCACCTGCGGGCTCGGTCCGACACCCCTGCGGCTGCAGTACTGAACTTCCGCATTGCACACGTTGTCGCCGCATGGGAGGTCGCTTGCGCAGATCCGGGCCGGGTCGTTGTCATCCGGACAGGCCGCACCCGAGAGTGCGTTGACGCAATCACCCGTACACTTGTCGCAGCATACCTCACCCTCCGGGCAGAGGGTTCCACCGCAGATCCGCTCAGCCGCGACGCCTGCCGGAGCCTCACACGCGGCGCCCGTGCAGTCGAGCCCACCGTTGCAGTAGTTCACACCATCACCAGGGAATGGATCGCAGCAACGTTCGCCGAGCTCATCACAACGTTCCGGGTGGCAGCTGTCGAACTCGCAGCTCTCCTCGGCGCACTGGTAGCCAGACTCCGGGTCGAGGATGCACAGTTCACCGGTAGCGCAGGTGCCGCAGGAGCCTTGCTCCACTTCCACCGCGCACGAACCGGCAACACAGACTGCCGCCTGAGCCGCGCCGCACGCGGCTCCTGGGCAACCGTCGGGACAGTCCGCGGGCTGGCAACCTGTTGGCGCCGCTTCGCCATCGGCATAGACGCACGCCTCGGCCTCCACGTAACTCCGTGCAAAAGCTTCCTGGCACTCGGGGCAACAGACGTCGATTCGCGTTGCGAGAACGCAATCCGAGCTGTCGATGCAGGCGTATGGCTCGGAGGCGGACATCTCGCTACCGGCATCCGGACCGCCCGTAGCGGGATCGGTATCTGGGGTCAGGGTGCCAGCTTCCGGCGCCCCGCTGTCGCTCGTCGCTGGATCCGACGAGCTGGGCTCGGAAACGGGGCCGCCGTCAGTTTCCGTAGGTGAGTTGGTACTCGCGTCGGGCATCTGGGCGTCGTTGACGGTCGGGTCGTTGCCTTCGCCGTCGGTGGCCGTGACCTCTCCGTCGGTGGAACTCGCGGTATCGGTGGTCGTTTCGTTCCCCGAAGCCGAGAGGGGGGCGCTCGGGTCGTCCGCGCCGTGCCCTTCGCAGTAGCCCCCTCGGCAAGTTTCGCTTCCGAGCCCGTCACAGTCCGAATCACTCGCACAATCGACGACGCAACTTGGCGTGCTGGCGGTGGACATGCAGCTGCTCTCACTCGTCAGCGCGGAACAGTCGTCATCCGAGTCGCACGCGAGTGAACAGACTCCGTCGAAGCAGCTGAGCTCGCCACAGTCCGCATCGTTCGCGCACGTCACCAAGAAATGTGACTCGGTTCCGACCGTCATCCGGCCCGAGTCAGTGGCATCGTCACAGGCGCTCAGGCACCATTGGGCACCGAAGGCGAGGGCGGGCCAGAGGAGGGCGGAGGTTAGGCGACTTCGTCTGGTACTTGAACGTTTACGATTCCGTTTCATGCTCGTTCTCCTTGGGGCCGCGCGAGCGGCTCGAACCCGCGAAAGCGGTCGCTTCTGGGTTACTGTCCTCTTCGTTGGACTGTTCGATGACGTGCTGACCCGCGTAGCAGACGACCCGCTTGTGGGTGGTCGGTACGCCGACGGCCTCGTTGTGGTTCTCCAGGCGTCGCCCGAGATCGCTCAGCTCGGCGCGTAGACGACCGAGAGTTCCGATGACCTCCGCTTCGAGAGGGTGCCCATCCCACACCTCGAAGGTGTACGTCGCCCCACCGCAGCTCTGCGCGGGGTCGTGCTCATCCTGTTGAAGGCGGGCGGATATGGTTCGCACCAGCGCGTGATAGTGATCGAGGACGGCAGCTTCCCAGCCCTTGCTGCTGCCGAGTGGGATGTGGAATCGGGTGCCGCGCAATTGGCCAGATTCGGTGATCTCGACCTGGCGCTGCTGCACCAGCCGCGCCACACACTCCTGGAAGTCGGGTTCCGTCAAGCCACTCCTCTGCAGTAGCTCGCGACGTTCGAAAGGGCCTTCGCGATAGATGAGCACGGATAACAGTTCGTCGCGACCTTCACTGTTGTGAATGCGAGCGTAGCGGGCCTCTTCCTCGCCCACCGCGCGGAAGACCGTCGCATCTCCGGCGCCGCTGCTGAAGATCAACCCCGTCTCCGTCAGGTCGTGCAGCAGCCCGCGGATCGTGACAGGCTCGTCGCGGTTGAAGCGCGTGAGCACTTCAGCGCGCGTGACGACCGGTTTCGACGCGACATAGTCCAAGACCGCTTGCCACAGAGACTGACCGCGTTCCGTGGAGCTTTCGCTCAGGCGCTGCAACTTGCGGATGTAGGCCCGGAGCGCCATTCCAAACATGTCCGCGCTGACCTTGCGACTGACTCCCTGGTCACTCAGCTCGCGGGAGAGATCGACGAACACCTGATTGGCGATGTGTGACAGGGGCGCCCTCAACCCCCCGGCGGTCGCGAGCTGAGCGATGAGCACCGTCGTTTGTCGCATGACGGCATCGATCAAAAGCTGCGTGTTCATAGCTGGTCCTCGATTGCTGCTCTCATTGGAGCGGTGCGTGTGTTCAAGCTGCCACGGCCCCTCTGCGTGGGGGAGTGTCCATTGGGTCACCCACCCCGATCCTCGTATTCTCGGAGAATACGCCCCGAAGGCGCACAGCTCGCCCGGCGCCTCTTGGATTGGCGCCAGGCCCAGCTCGGTTCGGCGCTTGGTCGAGGGCCAGCTTCGTGCTACAGGCAGGCGGCTCCGAAACGTCCCGGGGCAGCCCCCAGGCCCCGCGTTGTGACGCACTCCCGCCAGCTCATGCCTTCTCTTCTGCCATTGTTCCAGTTCCGAACCGTCCACCTCGCAGCGTGTCTGAGCTTCGCCTTGCTGGCGTTCTCGGTGTCCCCGGCCAAGGCGGACGTGGCGTCGTGGATGTACGCGGGCGCCGGGCTGTCGCGCGTGGAGCGTGACGGGAGCGCCTCGGAGCGAAGCGCACTTCAACTCGACGCGGGTTTCGGTTCGTCCCCCTACGGTGCTCTGGTCTTCGGTGGGGTGTTGAGGACGCTGACCCACTTCAGAGGGGGCACGGACTTGGCCATCTTGCAGCGGACGACGTCCGGCGGTTTCTCGCGTGGTGACTGGGGCCTTGCATTAGATATCGGGGGTTATCAGCGTTGGTGGGGACGCGACTCCTCGGGCGGCATGGCTTCCCTCTGGCTGGGGGCTCCTTGGGGCCTGCAGGTCGGCGTCACCGGCGGAATGGGAACCGGAGACGTGCAGACTCTAGCCTTCACCGTGGGGCTCGATTGGGCTCGAGCGACGGCTCATCGTGAACCCGGTCAGAGCTGGTGGCGCAATTACATTCTGCCGCGCCACGTCGAGCGCCATTGAGCCCGGCCCTCGTCGCTTCAGCCTGCCGCAACGGCGAGCACGTCGCAGAGTCGGTCCAGTTGGGCTCGGGTGTGCTTTTCCGTGACTGCTACCAGGATTGAATCTGCCCAGTCCTGTCGTGCTTGTCCCAGGTCGTAGCCTGGGATGACGCCGTGTTTCTTGGCTTCGGCGACTACGTGACGAGCTGAGTGACGCTCACAGTGCACGACGAACTCGTTGAAGACCGGAGCCTGACTCGGAACCGAGCAGCCATCGAGCTGGTTCAGGCGAGTCTTGAGATAGTGCGCCTTGGCCAGGCAGTGCTTCGCGGTCTGCACGAATCCCGTTTTGCCCAACATGCTGACGCGAATGGTCATCGACAGCGCGAGCAAGCCTTGGTTCGTACAGATGTTGCTGGTCGCGCGTTCACGGCGAATGTGTTGCTCACGTGTCGACAGGGTAAGGACGTAGCCGCGCTTGCCGCTTTCGTCCACCGTCTCACCGCAAATGCGTCCTGGTAGCTGTTGCAGGTACTTGCGGTCGCTGCGACAAGCGAACAACCCGACACCCGGGCCTCCGAAACTCGGGGGACAGGCCAACGCTTGCCCCTCTCCCGTCGCGATGTCGACACCGCACTCACCAGGTGACTTCACCACTGCCAGTGCGTACGGCTCCGTAGTACTCGAAATCAGTAGGCCGCCGCTCCCGTGCACGGCTTGCGCCAGCTGCGATAGGTCGCACAAGGTTCCGCGGAACGACGGATAGCCGACGACCACGGCCGCGGTGCGTTCGTCGAGGTGCGCACTCAGCGCTCCGATGTCGCAATTGCCGTCTACCGCTGCGGGGACTTCGACCAACTCTGCTTGGCTCTGGCCGGAGAGAAACGTTCGAATCACCTCCCGGTACTGTGGATGCACGCAGCCGCTGAGCAGAACTCGGTTTCGTCGTGTCAGCCGACGCGCCATCTGCACGGCCTCTGCCGCTGAGGTGGCACCGTCGTACATGCTGGCGTTTGCCAGGGGCAAGCCGTAGAGCTCACTGACGATGGTTTGGAACTCCCAAATCGCTTGCAGCGTGCCTTGCGCGACTTCGGGCTGATAGGGGGTGTAGGCCGTGTAGAACTCGCTTCGCTGCAGTAGCTGGTCGACAGCCGGCGGCACGTGGTGATCGTAGATCCCGGCGCCCAGGAAGCTCAGCATCCTCGCGCCGGAGTTCTCGCTCGCCAACTCCGTCATGACGCTCATGAGCTCCGGTTCGCTCAGAGCCGTGGGCACGGCGAGCTGCCCTGAGAAGCGGGCGTCTTTCGGAACGCTCTCGAACAACTCGTCAACCGAGCCGACGCCGATCGCGTCCAGCATCTGTCGGATCTCGGAAGGGGTGTGAGGTAGATAGCGCATGCGTATTCGAATCTCGTCGAGGGTCGGAGCCGCGGGGGTGGCTGGCTGGAGCCTAGTCTCGCCGTCGAGGGCCTGTAGCGGGTCTCAGTCGTCCGACTCTTCCGTGTGCTGCTGGTACTCGCCGCTGGCCATCAGCGCGTCGAGCGCGCCGGTATCATCGCACTTGATCTTCACCATCCATCCCTTTTCCCAGCAGTCGTCGTTGACCAACTCGGGAGCGTCTTCCAGAGCAGTGTTGAGCTCGAGTACTTCGCCGGAAACCGGCGCGAATAGATCGCTCAGGGTCTTGACGCTTTCGATGGTGCCGAATGGCTTGTCAGCTTCCAGTTTGTCGCCAGGTTCGACATCGAAGTTCACGAGCGTGATGTCACCGAGCTGGTCGACGGCGAACGCCGTGATGCCCACGAGCAGCACGTCGCCTTCCAGTTTCGCCCACTCGTGTTCTTTGGTGTACTTGCGGTCTTCTTTGACTTCGGTTTGACTCATGCTTCCTCCGAGCGGCCAGCTTTCTTCGCCGCGCGCAGACGATCACAGGCGGTGGTTTCAGGGCTTGGGTTTGGGACGTCGGTAGAACGGCGTGGGGACGACCTGGGCGGGGACTTGGCGCCCTCGACAATCGATGACGATGGCAGTGCCGGGTTCGGTCAGGCGAACCGGCACGTAGCCGAGCCCGATGTTGGTGCCCAAGGTGGGGGCAGGGCTGCCTGAGGTGCAGCGACCTACGACCTGCCCGGCCTGATCGAGGATGGGGTAGTCGTGGCGGGCGATACCGCGCCCCTTCATCTCGAAGCCCACGAGGCGTCTGGTGAGGCCGTGCTCTCGTTGCGCCTCCAACGCGGCTTTGCCGATGAAGCTCGGCTTGTCGAACTTCACGGTCCAGGACAAGCCCGCTTCCAAAGGGGTGGTCGTTTCGTCGATGTCGTTGCCGTAGAGGCTCAACGCTGCTTCCAAGCGTAGGGTGTCACGCGCCGCCAGGCCACACGGCGCCGCGCCACGTGCCACGAGCTGCTCGAAAAGGGCGGGCGCGTGGGCGTTGTCGCAGAAGAGCTCGACGCCATCTTCGCCGGTGTAGCCGGTGCGTGCGACTCGAACGGCACCGTACTCGCTGTCGAAGCGCAACGTTCTGAACTTGCGAACTTCGTCGAATAGCGG
The DNA here is from genome assembly GCA_050301735.1 of Polyangiaceae bacterium. Lineage (GTDB taxonomy): Bacteria > Myxococcota_A > Polyangia > Polyangiales > Polyangiaceae > SZUA-265. Next base: position 53,552 of record JBNKZR010000001.1, read on the forward strand.
GCGCCCGAACAGGCCACTCAGGAGCTCACCGCTCTTGGGCCCTTGCACTGCGAGCAGGCAAGTCGCGTCACTCTCGTCGGTGAGTTTGGCGTCGCCTTGCAGGTTGCCTGCGACGTGCGGCACGATCTTGTCGCGGTTGGACGCGTTGCAGACGATCAGGATGTCATCGGTCGCGAGGCGGTAGACGATGAGGTCGTCGAGTATCGTACCCTGCTCGTTGCAGCAGCAGGTATAGAGCGCCTGGCTGTCTTGCAGGCGGGCCAAATCGTTCGTGATGAGCTCGTTGACGGCGGTCAGAGCTGCGCTGCCGCGAACCGCGAGCTCCCCCATGTGGGACACGTCGAAGACACCGACGGAGTCCCGCACCGCGGCGTGCTCGGCCTTCACGCCAGCGTACTGGATCGGCATTTCGAAGCCCGCGAAGGGCACGAGCTTTGCCCCGAGCTTCCGATGCAGGTCGTACAACGGGGTGCGTTTGAGCTCTGATGCCACCCAAGCTCGCTATCGCGAACATGGCCCAAGTTCAACGACAAAGCACTCGCCCTACCAGCGGACGAGAGGAGCCCATCCCCGGCCCACGCGTCGAGGTGGGTCACTGCTTCCGGCACACCCGGGGATACCGTCTGCCTGGACGTCTCAGTGGAGCGTTTCCTCGCTCGGGCGTTCGGGTGCGCTGCGTTGCGCCTCGTGCCCGTTTCGTAGAGGGCTCTTTCACGGCCGAGTCAGGCGCCGAATCGACGCCGCTGCTCAGTAGACCTTCAGGCGGTCTTTCTGGGTTCCGTCTTGCTGCAATCCTGCGCGCTCCCAACGCTGCTCCTCGGACAGACCTTCGACCACGGGAGCTCCCGTGATATCGGAGATGCGCACTTTGCTTCGTTTGCCGTGCTTGCTGATCACGATGCGGTAGATGTGCTTCTTCTCGTCGCCGCGAATGTACGCTCGTGGGAACACTGCCTGACTGGTGCCCATTTCGACGGCGGCTACGGCGACGTGCTGCTTGTAGTAGCTGACCAGCTGCGAGATGCCCAGCGCGCCATCGAGCTGTGCCACGTCGGTGAAGCGCGCGGTCACTCGCATGCCACGAGGAACCTCGATACCGAAGGTGAGCTCGGTGTCTGGCAAATGCTCCCCCGGCGCCAGGTGGTCCGGTGGGGGAGCCGCCGGTTGCTGTTCGACTCGTTGCTCGTCCCGACAGCTGGAAGCCAAGGACACGAGCAACAGCCCGCCGCACGTCGTCGCGACTACTCGAAAATTGGCGCCCATGAGTCCACCCACACCGTGTTGCGAGGCGGAGTGAGTTCCACCTTCTCTGTCGTTACCTTGTTGGATTCACTGCCCGAGACGCCGCCCACCTGATACACCAGGAAGAACTTACCGGGCGTCACCGTCGAAGTCGACGTGTGCTCGCCGTAGTTGCCCAGGTACGGATCTCCGCTGAAGTCTTCGAGCTCCGTCGAGCAGCTTGGTTGCTGCTCGATACTGACACCGAAGACGACGCCTTCTGATGGGTCTGTCGACTTTTCCGGTTCGAGGCTTCCTTCCGGCGGAGGCAACGCGCCCGCAGCGCCGTTCATGGGATTGATCGTCTCGGCGTCGTCGGCTTCGTCGGCAGACAGGATGTAATTCAAACCCCAGACTCGACTGCTGCCGGTGGCGCACTGGTCCGCCGTGCTCGCTGCCGGAGTGGACGAAGCGAAGTACAGGCTGCTGCCGAACAAGCTCATCGGACCCGTCACGCGTTCACCGATGTACTTGCCTTCGCCGCAGGTTCCGTCGCAGCCCAGCGACTCGATCCAGTTGACCTTGGCTTGGAACTCGTTTTCTTCGCTCAGGACCTCCGTGAGCGAGAACACCCGATTGAGCATGCTGGTGCTGGCCGTTTGTATGCGCTGCTCACCGGTCGCGGCGTTGACGGTGATCTGCCCGACGGAGTCGACGCTGACGATGGGTGCGAGCTCGATGGGTTGTCGCTTGCTGACGGCCTTGTCGAAGTAGGCGTCGAAGAACACCTTCATCGTCCAGTCCGCAGGGTTACTCTTGGACACGTCCACTCGCCAGATGCGGCCTTCACGGTCACCGACGAAGATACGATCGGCGACTGAGCCCGTCGCCCCGGGAAAAGCTGCGGGCTGCCCAACGATTGGGGCAGGGATGTCCACCGCTTGCACCACACCGGTGTCGAGCGTATAGGTTACCTCGGGTGTCCGGAAGCTGCGCACGACTTCACCTGTATCCAAGCGAACGATGGTCAGACTACGCGCCGCAGCCGCTCCATCGTACTCGTTGACCGTCGTCGCCGCGCTGAAGGTTTCGTCTGCGGTGTCCATCAACGGTCCGGCCTCGGTCGTTTCGCCGGTGCGCGCACCCGCGTCGCCGCCGGGTAACACGGCGACTGCGACCTCCTTGCCTGGATCCGCATCGGAAGACTTGAGGAAGACCGTCGTGATGAGCGCTGCGCCGCCGTCGCCGAACAGGTCGTTGCCGTTCGCGTCCTTGGTGATCTGCCACAGGAACTTGGGCCCTCCGTCAGCAGTTTCCGGATCGGTAACGTCGATGGCGAAGTAGCCTTTGCCCACTTGCCCTTTGCCGAAACTCGACAGCAGCACCGTGCTCCAATCACCGCCGCCCTCCTGGGCGTCGGCGCGAGTCCGCTCGTAGTTGACGTTGCCGCCCACCGCCCGCGCGGGTACGTCACGGACTTGGATCGAACCGTCGAGGATCGTGGCTGGGGTGTTGGGGTATTGCGATTGCAGGACCGGTAGTACCGCCGGGGGAAAGAACGACCACAGCTCGTTGTTGGCCTTGCTGTTGACGTCGTTGTCTGGATCGGGAACGAGGGGGGCCGTCTTCATGGCGTGGAGCTGGCCGTCGATAGTCGCGACGTACAACACGGACGGACGTTCTTTGCCCATCTGCTCGCGGGAGAACGCGGCGTAGGACTCGTCTCGCAAGAACTCGTTGGGCCTGCCTGGCACGAGGCGCGGGGTCGAATGGTAGATGGCGCCAAAGACGTTGCAGTTGCTACCCGCGGTCGCGCAGCGGGTTTCACCCTCGGCGTTGGTCAGTCCCACGTTCCAGCCCAAGATGGCGTCTTTGCATTGGCCCGCGATCCCAAGTTCACAGTCCTCGTCGCCAATCTCCATGTCGGCGGCGCTCACGGCGGACACGAAGGAGGTGGCCTGCAACGCGTCGGTTTGTGAACCATTGCTCACCCCAATGCCATCGACGTCCGAGGTGATGCGGGGTCGTAGGGTCTCGCCGGCATCGCTGCCCGACGAGGGGAGAAAGGTGACGAATCGGCGCGCTGGGCCCGCACCCGAGTTGACGTTGGCCGCGAAGTCGTCGCCTTCGTCTTCGTCCACGTCTTGCGCTTCTGGTGCGCCGTCGACACATAGAATCCGCGTGCGCGTGAGGTTACCAGCCCAGGGCTCTTCCACCAGGGGTACGAAACTCGAGCTGAACTGATGGGAGCCGCCGTTGGCACCAGCTCCCGCAGAAGCGAAGACCGCCGACGTGCGTGTCGTCAGGTTGACCGTGACGTCTTTGAGCACCTGCGAGAACGTGCGCCGCAGATCGGTGCTGTTCTGCGGGAAGTACGCCGTTCGGGGCGAACCGTCGGAGTTGGGGTCACGTCCGGCCGCCGCTATCTTGTTCAACGTGCAGCAAGCCATGACGCCACGATTGCTCTGGTTCTCGGTGGAGTTGCACTGCTCCTCCGTCAAAGCCGAGCAAGGCATCTGCGTTTCCCCGGCTGGCGTGACCTCGTTCAACGCGAACCCGATCACGACGGTCTCGACGTGTTGATCTGGGTCTTGAGGCGCCGGCGGGCTCAGGAGCTGAGCGGCGATTTCCTCTGGCTTGTCGTAGGGACAGATGCCCGCGACGGTGGTCTCCGCGCCGCCTTCGCAATGGGGTCGCAAGTCGAGGTTGGGTTCACCGTCGCTCAGTAGGATGATCATCGAGCGACGACAGTCCGTCGCCTTGGTGGCTGGGTCATCGAAAGGGCCGAAGTCCTCGTCGGTGTTGAGAGGGTCGGAGGATTGATCGTACCAGAAGAAGTCTCGGGCATCGTGCATCATGCCGGCGATAGGCGTTGCGCCGTAGGGGCGCGTCGCCAAGAGCACGTCCTGAATGTGCTCGTTCTTCAGGTTGAGCTCGGCGGTGTTGGCGTTGGGCGCTCCGAAGTTCACCATGCGCCCTTCCCACGGTGGTGCCGCACTGTTTCGGGCGCCGACTTCTTGCGTCTGCAGGGTTTCGCAGTCCGCGGGCTTGCCTTGGACAGGCTCGTCGATGAAGTAACTCCATGTGCCAGCCATGCCGCCAGCGACGTCCATGGCGCCAGCTTCGGTCAGACCGGTGCCCGCGTTGGTATGCGAGTCGAAGGTCATCAAGCCGAAACGGACCTTCTCTTTGAAGACGTCCAAGATGCCGTCGCTGGCCTGAGTGAAGCCAGCGCAGCCGTCGTGCGTGGCTAGATTGGTCGGGCGAACCACCGTGGCCGGCGCCGAGAACTGAAACGTGTTCACTCCCCGTGCAGGCCATTGATGGGGGGCGTTCACATCCGGCAGCACTCCGGGCCCGACGGTACAGCCGTTGCTGATTGCACGGTTGAAGGGGTTGACGTAGCCGAAGTCGTACGGAGCGACGTTGTTGATCGTGTACTCGTCCCGAAACGCATCCGACGAGCGGTCCTGCGCGAAGCAGCTATAACCACTGAGCGTTCCCGTCATCACTTCCACGAGATCGATCCAACGACTCCGTTCGTTGGTGGCGTTCGGGTCGCCCGGGTTGCAGGTGGGGAGCTCGTTGTCCGCCGACCGAAACTCCATCGAACCCGAGGTGTCGACCAGCAGCATGACGTTGGGCAGAGGGCGCTCGACGTCGCTCTGCGCTGCAGCGTTGCCTGGCACGAACGTCAACATCCCCGTTGCAACGGCTACCCAACGCGCGCGCCAGCGCACCTCGGTGTGAGGAGGGCAGGCGGTGGCGGAAAGTTGGTTCTTGCGTTGCATGGGTCAGTTCACTGGTCCGAATGTGATTTGGGCTCTCAAGGTTTGTAGCCCTGAGGTCGTGGCGAAAGCCTCGTTGCAGGTGCCGTCGTCGTCGTCAGGGTTCCCCGCGGGTCGCACTTGGCCTGTAGCTGTCACCACGACCTGCATGTATTTGAATTGATCGGCGGCGACGTCTTCACCAGCGATGGGACCACCCGCCCGCGCGAGATCCGTCAGCTCGACGATGAATGCGCCCTCGGAGTTTGCTCGGCTCATCTCGCCGAACAGGGTTGGGCTGGCAAGTGTGCCGACGCTGCCGGGAAACGCCGTATTGGTGCGGTTCCAGATCTCGCTCGACAGTAATTTGTAGCAAGGCGGACGTTCCGGATCGAGCACCGCCGCCAACTCGCGTGTGGCACGGCAGTCGTCCGTGCCACGAGAGATGAACTGGAAGTAGTGCTGCTCCTTACCTACGAGTTCCGCCATCACACTGCGGGCGGCGAACTCCGTGACGTACGTGGTTTGTACGCCCATGCGATTGAAGCCCACCGCCTGCTCCGCGAGGCTGGCCGCACGCATCGAGTAGAGCCCGATTGCTGTCATCAGGGTGATGACCATCACTACGATGAAGAGCGTGCTGCCGCGTTCCTCGCCCCGCTCGAGTCGCTGGCGACGCTTCGACGGGGGGCTTGGTCCAAGCGCCTTCTTTGCGGGAGGCATCATTGCCACGTGACCCCGGTTTGGTTGTGCAGCGCGATGCGCGCCTGCACGGTGCGAACGCGCGCGTACGGAGCGAGCTGGCTCTGCAGATCGCCGCCTTCCTCGCCATCTGGCGGGCCATCACCCAAGCCGATGCGGTAGAGTGGGCCATCATCCACCGTGATCGTGCGCGTTCGGTCAGCCTCGCGCGAGCGCACGCTCAACCAGGCATGCACCGTGCGTATCATTTGGGGCCCGCTCGTTGCGTTCATCAACGTGGGATTTCCGGCGAAGGCGTTCATGTCGCCAGGGTCGTCGATGAACTCGAGTAGCTGACGTTGACTGCGGGCGACGGTCAATCCAAAACGCAAGTCGACGGCATACTCCGCCACGAGTTCGGCGGAGTTGGCGATGACGGCGCCCGTGGGGTCGAGCTCTTCACGGATGAGCTCGGTGCGCGCGTCGTCGTACTCGGGCCCTGCAACGGCGTAGATCGGGGCATAGCGCGCATCGCCTGCCAAGCTGGCGAGGCGATAGCGGATGAAGTTGACGGTGTTGATGAGCGCGCCCGTTTCTTCGCCTTTCAATCCACATCCGAGTGCGCTGGACTCTCGGAAGATGAGGTTTGGTGAGTTCCCTGCCAGCGTGACGATCGGGGTCGTTTCCGTGTCCAGGGACTCAATCGTGCCGTACTGGTGGCGACCAGACTTGTCGACGATGCGAACCGCTCTACCTACGGGAAAGACGTTGGAGAGGATTTCGGCACGGTTGGCGCCGACCTGGTTGTAGCCGAGCCTCGACAGCGGTCCGGAATTGACCTGCAGGTGAACACGGAAGTCCCCAGCGTCCGCGAACACCGCGCGGATGGGGAAAGCTTCTGTCGACGTGAAGTTACCCGCGATGGTGATCGCTTGCGGAGACAGCCCGTTGTCCGACATCGGAGAGACGGCCGTCGGGTTGTCGATGCGGATGCTGGTCATCGTGCGGAGCTGTGCCGGCCAGGTGGCGTCGGTGACCGGCGTCCCGCACACGAAGGGATCCCGACGTACGTGCGGCGAGGCCATGAAGCCAGCGCGGGCGATGTCTGCGCGGAGGCGTTCGAACCCGACGAGACTGGCGAGATTGGCGTTCGCGATACGCGTCTCGCGCTGGTAGAGCGCCGAGGTGTTCTTGGCGACCATGAAGACTCCGATCGAAACGAAGAGGCCTCCGGCGAGCGTCACCATCAGCTCGACCAAGGTGAAGCCGCGTCGTCGTCTCGAGGCGCGACGCCTCCTCGATCGGTGCTGGGCGTGGGACGAGTGCGCGAGGCTTGGTCGGCGCTTCATTCTGGGAGTCCTCCCATCAATTGACGCAGGGCGGTCGACAGGTAAACGACGTGGAACAGACGTCGACCATCAGGTCCG
>JBNKZR010000002.1:0-53957 GCA_050301735.1 Polyangiaceae bacterium
AGTACCTGATGAGCGAAGCGGGTGGTGGCGCCAAGAAGTGGGTGTTGCTCGGCACCGACTACGTCTACCCCCGTACGACCAACAAGATCCTTCGCTACTTCCTGAAGGACAAGGGCGTGCCAGAAGCCAACATCATGGAGGAATACACGCCCTTCGGGCACAGCGACTACCAGACCATCGTCGCGAACGTGAAGAAGTTCGCGGCAGGCACACCGACGGCCGTGGTCTCGACCATCAACGGCGACTCAAACGTCCCATTCTACAAGGAACTCGCGAATCAGGGTCTCAAGGCAGAGGACATCCCCGTCGTCGCGTTCTCCGTGGGTGAAGAGGAACTCCGCGGTATCGACACCAAGCCCCTCGTCGGCCACCTCGCCGCCTGGAACTACTTCCAGTCGATCGACAACGCAACCAACAAGGGCTTCATCGACAGCTGGATGAAGTACGCCAAAGAGAACAAGCTCCCCGACGCCGACAAGCGCGTGACGAACGATCCGATGGAAGCAACCTACATCGGCATTCACATGTGGGCCCAAGCTGTCGAACAGGCTGGAACGCCCGACGTGGACGCGGTCCGCCAAGCAGTCGCTGGCCAGGGCTTCAAGTCCCCGTCTGGTTTCGACATCAAGATGGACGAGAAGAACCACCACCTGCACAAGCCCGTCTACATCGGCGAGATTGGTGCCAACGGACAGTTCAACGTCGTGTGGAAGACGGAAGGCCCGATTCGCGCAGAACCCTGGAGCGAGTACGTTCCGGAGAGCAAGAAGAAGGTCGCGGACTGGACCTACCCCTGGGTTTGCGGCAACTGCGAAGAGCCCAAGTTCAAGTAAACCTAAAACAATCACATCAACACACTGTGTCGAGCGAATGCCCCCGCTCCGGGCTGGGCTCCCTCACCGGGAGTCCCAGACGGAAGGGGTGGGGGCTCGCCGCAACCCCACTGACGTGACATGAATCACATCGCCCGCGTCCGCCGCATCAAGCGTTTTCTGCTCTCGTTCCTGGCATCGGCATTGTTGCTGATGGTCGGGTCGCTGCAAGCAAGCACCTTCGAGGAATCACTCGCTGCCCTCGGCGGCAGCGACCTGAGCGAGACGAAGACGGCCGTCATCGCCTTGGCCCACAGCAGTGACGACCGCGCCCTCGGGGTTTTGCGAGCGCTGCAAGACGGCAAGCTGAGGTTCGACAGCCAAGGCAACGCCCTCATCGTCGGCGACAAGGGCACCACCGCCGCGCTCACGGGCGAGCCGGCAGAACCCGTCGGTGAGCTCACGAGGCCGACCATCAACAACGGCGTGCGCCGGGTTTTGCGGCCCGCGTTGGCCGAATTGGGACTGCAAGCTAAGGACCCCCAGGCCCGGTTTGCCGCAGCCGCGGAGATATCGAAGCGACCATCCGAGGATCTGCTCGAACCCATGCGTTCGGCACTGGAGAAGGAGTCCGATGGGGACGTCGCCAAGTTGCTGCGCCTAGGTATCGCCCAGGTCGATCTGACGACCGACGACACGGAGCGGCGGCTAGCCGCGCTAGCGGTGTTCGAAGAAGAAGGTGACGTGAGTCATCAGGGCTTACTCGAACCGCTGCTGGTCCAGCGCGAGGACCGCACCTACGCCGAACCCAACGCCGACGTTCGCACGGCTGCCAAGTCCGCCGTCGCCGCCATCAAGCGTCGGATTGGCCTCATCAGCATGGTCGCGAACCTATTCTATGGTCTGAGCCTGGGCAGCGTTCTGCTGCTCGCGGCGCTCGGGCTGGCCATCACGTTCGGTTTGATGAAGGTCATCAACATGGCCCACGGCGAGATGCTGATGATTGGCGCCTACAGTACCTTCGTCGTGCAGAACTTCTTCGACGATACTCTTCCCGGCTACTCCGACTTCTATCTCATCGCCGCCGTTCCCGTCGCCTTTCTGGTCTCGGGTCTCGTCGGGCTGGCGCTCGAACGCGGTGTCGTGCGGCACCTCTATGGCCGCCCACTCGAAACGCTACTCGCGACGTGGGGCATCAGTCTGCTGCTGATTCAGACGGTGCGTCTGACCTTCGGTGCGCAGAACGTGACCGTTGCCAACCCGAGCTGGCTTTCTGGAGGTTGGGAACTGATGCCGACGGTGGTGCTCCCCTACAGCCGCTTGGTCATCATCGCTTTCACGGTCGTGGTCGTCACGTTCGTCTGGTACCTCTTGCGCCGAACTCGACTCGGACTCTACCTGCGTGCAGTCACTCAAAACCGTGAGATGGCTGGCAACATCGGCATCCCCACGGACAAGATCGACATGTGGACCTTTGCCTTCGGCTCCGGCGTAGCCGGCCTGGGTGGAGTGGCGCTCTCTCAGCTCGGCAACGTCGGTCCTGAACTCGGACAAGGCTACATCGTCGACTCGTTCATGGTCGTCGTGCTCGGCGGCGTCGGCAACATCATGGGAACGATCTTCGGAGCGATGGGGCTCGGCATGGTCAACAAGTTCCTCGAGCCGGTGGCGGGGGCTGTCTTGGGCAAGATCGTCGTGCTCGTTCTCATCATTCTGTTCATCCAGAAGCGGCCACAAGGTCTGTTCGCGCTCAAAGGGCGCGCAGCAGAGCTCTAGACGGACGCACAGAGCTGCAAATGGAAACGTTCAAATCTCACTTCTTTCAGGTGCACGGTCGCCGAGGGTGGACGACCGTATTGGTGGTCATGCTGTTGGCCTGCGTGCTCGTACCGACACTCAACGTGGCGTTGCCCGAGGAGTCCGCGCTCCACATCCCCGACTACGTCGTCACGGTCTTGGGCAAGTTCATGTGCTTCGGCATCGTGGCGCTGGCGATGGACCTCATCTGGGGGTTCACCGGGATCTTGAGTCTCGGGCATGGCGTGTTTTTCGCTCTCGGCGGCTACGCCATCGGCATGCACATGATGCGCGCAATGGCCGGCGAAGGCGTCTACAAGAGCGACCTGCCTGACTTCATGGTGTTCTTGGATTGGAAGGAGCTGCCCTGGTTCTGGCTCGGCTTCGAAAACTTCTTCTTCGCCGTCGTCATGGCCATCGCCGCTCCCGCCTGCCTGGCGTTGGTGTTTGGATTCTTCGCCTTCCGCTCTCGGATCGGCGGCGTCTACTTCAGCATCATCACCCAGGCGCTGACCTTCGCGTTCATGCTCTGGTTCTTCCGCAACGAGACGGGCTTCGGCGGCAACAACGGGTTGACGGACTTCAAGCGCCTCTACGGCTATACGCTAGCTGACCCGAGCACGAAGCTGGGCCTATACGTGCTGTCGGCCGCGTTCTTGGTGCTGACCTACTTGATCTGTCGCTATACGGTCACAGGGCGTTTGGGGCGAGTGCTGCGCGCCATCCGCGACCACGAAGGCAAAGTAATGTTCACCGGCTACAACCCGCTCAGGTACAAGCTGTTCGTGTGGACGTTCTCGGCCGCGCTGTGCGGTCTGGCAGGGGCACTGTATGTACCTCAGGTTGGCATCATCAACCCCAGTGAAATGGAACCCGCCAACTCGATCGAAATGGCCATCTGGGTCGCGGTCGGCGGGCGCGCAACGCTACTGGGAGCGCCCCTCGGCGCACTACTCATCAACGGCGCGAAGAGTCTGTTCACGGCATCATTCCCCGATTACTGGTTGTACTTTCTCGGCGTCTTGTTCATCGCCGTTACGCTGTTCTTCCCACGCGGCTTCGTTGGTGGGGTGCAGGAGTGGTGGCGCAAACGCGGAAGCACCCCGCCGAGCCCGGAACCAGCGGCCGTAAAGGAGGCGGAGTCCACATGAGCATGCAAGTAGCTGATGCACAGCCTGAGCCGGAGACCACAGAGCGGATCACACCAACTCGTGCCCAACGCGCTCTCGGCAAACTTTCCCTCCGTCCGAAGCTCGTCGACGAGGCGCGCTACAACGCCATTACGGAGAAGCGCGCGAGGGCCATCTTGGCCGTGGACAACATCTCAGTCAGCTTCGATGGGTTCAAGGCGCTCAACGAGCTCACGCTGATTTTGGACGAAGGAGAGCTGCGCTGTCTGATCGGTCCCAACGGGGCGGGCAAGACGACGCTCATGGACGTCATCACAGGCAAGACGCGACCGGATGAAGGCCACGTGTTCATGCTCGGCGGCGACCGAAGGGACCTGTGCGAACTCCCCGAACACGTGGTCGCTGGTCTCGGTATCGGGCGCAAGTTTCAGCGGCCAACCGTTTTTCAAGGGCACACCGTTTTCGAGAACATCGAGATGGCACTGCTCGACCGGCGAGGCTTGTGGCACACGCTGTTCTCGCATCTCACGAAGGCTCAGCTGGAGAAGGTGGACGAGACGTTGGAGACAATCGGACTGGCAGACCGTCGAAACGAGCAAGCAGGCCTACTCTCCCACGGCCAGAAGCAGTGGCTCGAAATCGGAATGCTGCTCGCGCAAAACCCGAAGGTGCTGCTCGTGGACGAGCCGGTTGCAGGCATGACCCACCAAGAAGTCGAACGCACCGCCGAGCTCTTGGTCGATTTGGCGGGCAAACGCACGGTGGTCGTCGTCGAGCACGACATGGACTTCGTGCGCAGCATCGCGCGCACGGTCACCGTGCTGCACGAAGGGTCGGTGCTCGCGGAAGGATCGATGGACGAGATCCAGAACGATCCGCGTGTGATCGAGGTCTACCTCGGCGAGTGAACGCCGGCGATGGATGAAAAGATGAACGATTCGGTTCTGGAAGTCGACAAACTCAACCAATTCTACGGTGAGAGCCACACCCTGTGGGACGTGGAACTCGACGTGCCCAAGGGCAGCTGCTTGTGCCTCATGGGGCGCAATGGCGTCGGCAAGACGACCTTGCTGAAGACCGTCATGGGCGCACTCAAGTCCAGCTCTGGCAAGATCAAGCTGGGCGGGGAGGAACTCACCAAGCGCCCTCAGTCCGATCGAGCCAAGCTCGGCATCGGCTTCGTGCCCCAAGGACGAGACATCTTCAGCCAATTGACCGTGGAGGAGAATCTGCTGGTCGGGCTTGCCGGCAAACAGGGCGGCGGCAGCAGTATCCCCGAACGGATCTTCGGCCTCTTTCCGGTGCTCAAGGAAATGCTCAAGCGGCGTGGCGGTGACCTTTCCGGTGGGCAGCAACAGCAGCTCGCGATCGGCCGGGCACTCATGAACGACCCCAAACTGCTCATTTTGGACGAGCCGACGGAGGGCATCCAACCGAACATCGTGCGTCAGATCGGCGATGTGTTGCAGAAGTTGAACGACGACGGCCTGTCGATCCTGCTGGTCGAACAGAAGCTTCCGTTTGCTCGGCGGGTCGGCAAACGTTTCTGCATTCTGGACCGAGGCCGGAACGTCGCCGATGGCGAAATGTCCGCACTGACGGAAGACATCATTCAGCGGTACCTTGTAGTATAGCCGCTGCATGGATAACCCCCACGGCCGCTGGTTTGGCAGCCTCGAACTCAGCTTCGAGAGAATGGGCGCTCAGACGGTGCTGACCCGCTCCCGGCACGTGGGGCCATTGCGAGTGCAGCGCCCTTTCTTCGAGCCTGACGGCGCTTGTCAGGTTTATGTCCTCAATCCGCCAGGGGGCACCGTCGGCGGCGACGAGCTTCGTGTCTACGGGCGCCTCGGCGCGGGGAGCCGTGCACTGTTGACTGCACCCGGAGCCGCCAAGTTCTACCGTTCCGCCGGACCCATCGCGAAGGCTCGGCAGAGCTTCGAAGTGGGGGCAGGTGCCCGTCTGGAATGGCTTCCTCAGGAAACGATCGTGTACGACGGTGCACATGCTGACGTCGCAACGCGCATCGACTTGGACGAGTCGGCCTCGTTCGTCGGTTGGGAGCTCACTTGCCTCGGCCGACCCGCCGCTGGCGAAGCGTTCGAGAGCGGGCACTGGTCGCAGCGCTTCGAGTTGTGGAAAGCGGGCCACCCACTGTGGCTGGAGCGCTGTCGTCTCAAAGGAGGTGACCCCGCACTCAACGCCGCTTGGGGGTTCGGCGGGTTTACGAGCTTCGGCAGCTTGGCGCTGCATCCGGTACCGCCTGAAGCCCTGCAGACGTTACGCGACGCCGCTCGAGATCAGACATCGTCGGATTTGAGACTCGCGGCCACGCTCTTGGAGCACGACACGCTTTCGAACACACTGGTCGCGCGCGTGCTCAGCCGCTCTGCCACCAAAGCACGACTGCTCTTCACTCAACTCTGGCAGGCGCTACGCCCGCTGTACTTCGGCAGTGACGCTGCCCCACCCCGCATCTGGGCAACGTGACCGACAGATTCTACGGAGGAAGGTACTGACATGGAATTATCCCCGCGTGAGAAAGACAAGCTGATGATCTTCGTGGCGGCCCAGCTCGCCCAGCAACGCAAGGCACGAGGGCTGAAGCTGAATTACCCGGAAGCCGTGGCCTACATCACGGCAGAAGTGCTGGAGGGCGCTCGCGACGGCAGGAGTGTCGCGGAGCTGATGAGCGCCGGCGCAGAGCTATTGACCGTGGAAGACGTGATGCCCGGCATCCGCGAGTTGCTCCCCGAGGTTCAGGTGGAAGCGACCTTCCCTGATGGCACCAAGCTGGTGACCGTACACGACCCCATCCGCGGGCCAGCCTCGGCGGAGGTTCCTGGCGCGATCGAGACTCAGAGCGGCGACATCGAGCTCAATGTTGGACGTCAGACGATCACGGTCGAAGTCAGCAATACGGGGGATAGACCGATTCAGGTCGGCTCCCACTACCACTTCCACGAGACCAACGAAGCGCTACACTTCGATCGTGAAGCGACGAAGGGCTTCCGTCTCGACATTCCAGCCGGAACCGCAGTTCGCTTCGAGCCCGGACAAGAGCGCGAAGTGCAGCTGGTGCAGTACGGCGGCGGCCGCACGGTTTATGGCTTCAACGCCAAGGTGATGGGCCCCCTGGACGGGAAAGGTTGAAGAACATGAGCACGATCAGTCGAAAAGCGTACGCAGAGATGTACGGCCCCACAGTGGGCGACAGAGTGCGGCTGGGCGACAGCGCATTGTGGATCCGCGTCGAAGACGACAAGACCATCTACGGCGAAGAGGTCAAGTTCGGCGGTGGCAAGGTGATCCGTGACGGCATGGGTCAAAGCCAACGCACGAACGCCGAGGCGATGGACACCGTCATCACCAACGCCCTCATCGTCGATCATTGGGGCATCGTCAAAGCGGACATCGGAATCAAGCAGGGACGCATCGCGGCCATTGGCAAAGCTGGGAACCCCGATGTGCAACCTGGCGTCGACATCGTGATCGGCCCTGGGACGGAGATCATCGCGGGCGAAGGGCAAATCGCCACCGCTGGCGCCATCGACGCCCACATTCACTTCATCTGCCCGCAACAGATCGACGATGCGCTGATGAGTGGCGTCACGACGATGATTGGCGGCGGTACCGGTCCCGCGGCGGGCACCAACGCGACTACGTGCACGCCGGGGCCGTGGCACATCATGCAGATGCTACGAGCGGCTGACGCACTGCCGATGAACCTCGGCTATCTCGGCAAAGGCAACTCGAGCTTGCCTGAGGCACTCGAAGAGCAAGTAGGGGCCGGCGTACTCGGCCTCAAGCTCCACGAGGACTGGGGCACGACGCCTGCGGCCATCGACAACTGCCTGAACGTAGCTGAGAAGCACGACATCCAGGTCGCCATCCACACCGACACCCTGAACGAAAGCGGCTTCGTCGAGCACACGCTTGCGGCCTTCAAGGGTCGTTCGATCCACGCGTACCACACCGAAGGGGCTGGCGGCGGGCACGCGCCGGACATCATTCGCGCCTGCGGCACGTCGGAAGTCCTGCCCTCCTCCACGAACCCAACGCGCCCCTATACGGTCAACACCGTGGATGAACACCTCGACATGTTGATGGTCTGTCATCATCTTGACCCCGCCATCGCCGAAGACGTCGCATTCGCCGAGTCTCGTATCCGCAAAGAGACGATCGCCGCCGAAGACATCCTGCACGATATGGGGGCGTTCAGCATGATCGCCTCGGATTCACAAGCGATGGGACGTGTCGGTGAAGTCGTGTG
The DNA here is from genome assembly GCA_050301735.1 of Polyangiaceae bacterium. Taxonomy (GTDB): domain Bacteria; phylum Myxococcota_A; class Polyangia; order Polyangiales; family Polyangiaceae; genus SZUA-265. The sequence goes on from JBNKZR010000002.1 coordinate 8,013, forward strand.
TCGCACCTGGCAGACGGCGCACAAGATGAAGGTGCAGCGCGGGTCCCTCGAGAGTGACCCTGCTGAGCACGACAACTTGCGCGTCAAGCGCTACATCGCCAAGTACACCATCAACCCCGCGCTCACCCACGGGATCGCGAAGGAGGTCGGCTCCTTGGAGGTCGGCAAGCTGGCGGACATCGTGTTGTGGAAACCTGCGTTCTTCGGCAGCAAACCCTCGATGATCATCAAAGGAGGCGCGATCGCGGCTGCGCCGATGGGCGACCCCAATGCGTCCATTCCCACTCCGCAGCCAGTGCACTACCGACCGATGTTCGGCGCATTGGGTGGAGCTCTGACGGATACCAGTGTCAGCTTCGTGTCGAAGGCAGCTCTCGAGGCTGGCATCACCGAGCGCTACGGGCTTTCCAAACGCGCCTGCGCCGTAGAGGGCGTACGCCAGATCAAGAAGGCCGACATGGTTCACAACAGCCTGCAGCCGGACATCAGCGTCGACCCCCAGACTTACGAGGTACGGGCTGATGGTCAGCTGCTCACCTGCGAACCAGCCACCGAGCTACCGATGGCACAACGCTTCTTCTTGTTCTGACATCTGAGTCCTTTACCCATGCACCACATCGACCAACGCTACTCGGGGGGCACCGTGCCAACTCTGACGTTGACGCTGACGTTCGACAAGCGCCAGAAGAGCCGTTTCCGGGATCGTTTGGACGACGGTAGCGAAGTCACGGTGACACTCGAGCGCGGCAGTTCTCTGATCGAAGGGGACCTGCTGCAAACCACGGAGGGGTGCGTCGTTCGCGTAGTCGCTGCGGAGGAGTCGCTGTCCGTTGCGCGCTCGACGGACGCGCTGATGCTGTGCCGCGCAGCATACCACCTGGGCAATCGTCACATGCCGTTGCAGATCACCCCCACGGAGCTGTGCTACCAACACGACCACGTTCTCGACGAAATGGTGCGCCATCTGGGTTTACAAGTAGCAACCGAGCAGCGTCCTTTCGAACCGGAGCCGGGAGCCTACGGCAGCGGACACGCGCACGTCGGTGGCGGGCACGGCCGTGGCAAGGGGCACATTCACCACCACCACGGCCAGAGTGACCCTGACGGCGGGCAGGACGAAAGCAAGCCGCACGGCGACGGTGCCCATGGACACGATTGACGCAGCCGCTCGCGGAGCGTCGCCGACGGCGACGCTCCGTCTCCTGCAACTGAACAGCCAAGCCCTGCCGATCGGTGCGTTCGCCTATTCGCAGGGATTGGAGCAAGCCGTCGAACAGGGCTGGGTCGAAGATCCCGAAAGCCTGGAGGACTGGCTTCGGGGCGCCCTCGACAATTCGTTTGGCAGGACGGATCTCCCCCTCGTGGCTCGCGCGATGTGCATGTGGCAGGCGGCCTCTCGAACGGACTCGGATGTTGATGCCCTCGGCGCTCTCGTGATGGCGCTGCGAGAAACCAAAGAGCTGCGCGAAGAGGAGCGTCATCTCGGCAGCGCGTTGGCGCGTGTCCTGAGCCGCTTGGGGCTGCGCGAAGCGACCCGTTTCATCGGTCACGAACGAGCGAGCTACCTCGTGATGTACGGCCTTGCCGCTGAGCGCTGGCAGGTTCCGACCGAGCAAGCGCTCTCGGGTTTCGCATTTTCATGGATGGAGAACCAGCTGGCCGCGGCCAGTCGGCTCATCAAGCTGGGGCAGCTCGACGCGCAGAGCATGCTCTCCGCCTTGATGACCGAGCTCCCCTTGCTGGTACAGCGCGCGTGCACGATGAAAGACGTCGACATCGGCCAGACCTTGCCGGCCTTGGCCATGGCCAGCAGCTGGCACGAGGAGCAGTACAGCCGGCTCTTCAGATCCTGACCGAACGGCAAGAGCCCAACCACCAACCAGGAGAAGATCTGTGAGTTCGAAGCAAGCATTGCGAGTAGGAGTCGGCGGCCCCGTCGGGTCCGGCAAGACGGCGTTGGTGGATGCGCTGTGCAAACATCTGCGCGACGACTACGAAATCGCCGTGATCACTAATGACATCTACACGCGAGAAGACGCGCAGTTTCTGATGCGCAGCGGGGCGCTACCCGACGAACGCATCGTGGGCGTGGAAACGGGCGGCTGCCCTCACACGGCCATCCGTGAAGATGCGTCGATCAATCTCGAAGCCATCGACCAGCTGAGCAAACGCCTGCAGGGCTTGGAGCTCATCATCGTCGAAAGCGGCGGGGACAACCTGAGCGCGACCTTCAGCCCCGAGCTGTCGGATCTGACGATCTACGTGATCGACGTCGCCGCTGGCGACAAGATCCCTCGCAAGGGGGGACCGGGCATCACCAAGAGTGACCTACTCGTCATCAACAAGATCGATTTGGCGCCCCATGTGGGTGCTTCCTTGGAGGTGATGGACCGCGATGCGCGCAAGATGCGCGGCGACAAGCCCTTCGTGTTCACGAACATGAAGACCAAAGAAGGATTGTCGACGATCGCCGACTTCATCATCCGAGAAGGCGTGTTGCCGCGACGTTCGAGTTGAGAGCTTCTGTTCGGGGGTAGCGTTCGAGGTGAAGCAGGTGACTCACCTCCAACGTTCACCGCCGGACCGACACCGTGCGCAGACGTCGCCGAAGCTGCTTCGCCTCTGGACCAAGCGCTCCTGACGGGTAACGCTCAGCATGGGTACGCAGAGCGAGCTCTGCCTGCTCGAGTTGTCCTCGACGCAGCGCCAGTCGGGCTTGCTTGATCAGAGTCAATTCGCCTCCCAGCGCCGAGCTCGAGCCCGTCGAAGCGCGACCGGTGACCCCTGCAGTGGGGGCGTTGGTGTTGGTGGAGATCGTCCCGCTGGAGCCTCTGGATGCGGCGCTGGTGCCTCCCGTGGCGACCGACACCCCGTCGTCAGACGCAGGATTCAGCACCACAGTTGCGGCGCGCGTCGTCGAACGACGTGCGCCTGCGCGCCCTTCACTCTGCTCTCCACGAGCCCGTCCACCCTGGCTCGAGTCGACCCGGCGCATTTCGTGGAGCGTGCCATCTGGTTCTTCGCGCGCCAGATCCGTCGGCTCGAAGATCCCCGCCGCGTCGCGTGAACCGCTCACCCCATACCGCGACGGCCGGTCCCGACCGTCGCTATTGCCGACGGACACGCCCACTCGGTTTACCGTAGTTGCCCTGGCGGCTCGCTCCGCTGCGACTGGCGCCTCGACGCGCATCCCATCGCCCAACCGCGGCATCTGGCTTTCGTGCGGTGTCGTCGTGGCCCCAAGATAGGTCCCGCCCAGCAGCAGCACCGCCCCGACGCCAATCTTGAGCGCAACGGCAGACGAGACTGCGCTCGTCACGGAGCCGGTGATCGACGCCAACCCCCCAATCGTGCTTGCGACGACACCCGTGCCCGCATTCGCGCCGGCCACCGTTGCCGTTGCACCTGCACCAACCTGCATGCCGAGTGGCGCAACGGCGCCTGCAGACGCGGCACCGGCTGACAACGCAGCCGCGGAAGACCCCGCCCCGCCAGCAGCTCCCACCAAGCCGGTTGAGGACGTCGCACCGCCAACGGCCACTGCTCCGCCCAGAGCCAACGGCGTGGCGCCAACACCACCCGCAGCAGCACCACCCGCAGTCAGCGCGCTCGACCCGGCCCCAAGGGCCGAACCCGAAGAGGCGTTGTTCACCGCGACCGCGGCTTCCGCCGTACCGACGACAGCCACCGACGCCATGCCCAGACTAGCCCGAGTAACCTCCAGCACCCGGCGCCGAACGGTCGCCGGCGCGTGCTCGGCACGGCACTCCTCCAAGATCTGGCGTCCGGCAGCGCGATGGTCTCTCGCGAGCCAGTTGGTAGGATCACTCATGGTACGCTCCTGCCAAGCGCAACGCCTCGCGTGCGGATGCGGCCAAGCGCACCCCGCTCTTGTAACAACTCTGGTATCGCGCCAGTGCACGATTGAAGCAGTCCCGCGCCAGACGTAGGCGAGATGCGACTGTGCCGCGCGGGATGTTCAGCGTGTGCGCGATGTCGTGAGTGCTCAGCCCCTCGAGCTCGAACATCACGAATACGAGACGCTGCTCCCATGGCATGCCCCCGAGCAGATTCTCCAAGATGCCGCGTGCCCTTCGCTGTTCGCACAACTCCTCGACACCAGGTTCGGCACTGGGCAACTCCGGATCGAGAGGCAGCATCGAATCCCTCGCAGCTCGACGCCGCATCTCCGAGGCCACTCGCACCACGACTGAAAAAATGAAGCTGCGTTCTTTGCCGGGTTCGATTTGGGGCGCCTTGCGGGCAACCACCCACCACACCTTTTGGCAGCCATCATCACAATCGGCAGCCGAGATCCCTAGGGAGCGCAGCGAACGCCACACGAAGTCGAGGTACTCCTCTACCCAAGCCTCCACGCGCGCGTTCAACGCGACGCGTTCTTGACGGGTGAGGTCGAACGCTGCTTCCACATCCTCGCTATGTGCGGACTCGCTCCGAGAGATCACAAAACCACCCCCAACCACGTGGCCCCCAGGCCTATCGTCAATCCAGCGCGCTGCCGATGCAGCACCTCGTTGCTCGAACTGATTACGACGGTTTCGACCGGCAATTGCAGACCCAGCTGGGCGTCCAAGAGCCATGAGCCCAAAGCCTGTTCGCCCCGCAGTACCAGCTCTGAGAACATGAGTGTTTGTGGCGCAAATCCGTCGCCATCGCCAGATGGAAGGTAGCGCCCGACGTGGAACGCTGCGGCGAATCCCATGCGGCCGTGCGGCGGCAGCAGGAATGTTCCAGGGGTGAGGAACACGCTGGTCGCCCACCACCCCGAACGCCAGTTGGCGGTCCCGCCATCGACTCGAGACTCCCTCGCAACGCTGGGGCTGAGCGTGAACGCGGCTCCCACAGGTCCCGAGCCCCAACCGGAGCGCACGGAACGCACGAGCAAAGACACGCTGACACCCGCACTCGGCTCCGGATCAACCCCCAGACGCAGCGCACCACCGAGCCCAAAGCCGAGCATCCAAGCACCGGACAAGTCTGGACCTTCTGGCTCGGCAGGGGGTTGTGCTTCGGGCAGGTACTCGAGATCCGACTCGGGGCTGAATGCGGCAACACCCGTTGACGATGACGAACGCGGCGCTGTTGCACCAAGCTCGCCTTCGACGACGGGCGCCTCGCTTTCCAGCTGCAGGCCGAGGCTAACCGCCAACGCGGATAGCAGATCCGTGCAGCTGCCACTCGTCAGACGCCGCTCCCACGCCCCTTCACCCACGCCGTAGAATAAGCGTCCATCGTATTCGACACCCGGATCCTCGGCAGAACCGGCCTCCCCTTGCGACGAGTCCAGGACACGCCGTTCGACACGGACTTTCAGGCTGCGCTGCGGGCGGTGCGGCACGCCTTGGTCGCGAAGCTCAACCCGAAACCACTCCCCATCGGGACAGCCGTCGGCAACCTGGTAGTCGAGCGCTTGCGGCGGCTCTGCTCCCGCCAGGCCGCCGACTGACGAAATCAGTCCGAGCAACCGCGATCCGATGATTCCTGCCCGCCGCACCAGGAGGCATCTATATCACATGGGGCATCGCGGCCAGCATCCAGCGATACCGTCATTAGTGATCATTTGGCGCCACAACGGCTGGAACGCCTAATTTCTGATCTCCAGCTCAGTTGCTACTCATTGCTGCGATGAATCGAGGGGGCGACTAGCCCCGGCAGCAATCGACCAAAGGCATCATCAGGGTGAGATTAGTCTGGGGAATATCGGGGCATTGCAAGTGCCTCGCTGCGCCACTTTGGCTGCTGGCCGTTGCGTGCAGCAGCGACCATGCCGACGTCGACAGTCTTCGCAGCGAAGTCGTTCAATCCAAACCATTGCGACAGATCGCCAACGCCGCATCAAGCGCGAACGAGGTGCAAGACGATGCGCAATCGGTCAGTGCCAAACGAGCCGCAACTCGCGGAGCGGCGACGAAAGCAGCGTTCGGACATCCGCAATCACTCGCCACGCCCCCGGCGCCCACCGCGGAGGCCACGACGGACACGACAGCATCGAAGGATGCGGGATTGAACGGCAACGAGCGAGTGGACTGGCCCGAAGACCCCAGACCACACTTCGTCGGCAATCTCCAGCAGCTCTAGGTCCAGGCCGTCCAGTGGCAGCCGATGCGCCTGCCGCTGCCGTTGCAGCCCCAGAGACCGACCGGTACACTCGCGACCAGCATGCGGTTCCGACTACTCATCGGCTGTCTTGCGGTCGCCGGCTCGCTGTCGGCAGCACAAGACGACGAAGCCCCACGAAGAGATGACGCGAAGCCCCGCGCCCAGCCCGCTCCATCGAGTAAGACCCAGGCCCCCAATCGAGTCGAAAACAGCGATCGAGCGGACGGTACAGCCTCTGACGACGAGCGGGCCCAGAAAGGCGCCCCAAAGAAAGAACCACCTGCGGCTCCCAGCGCCTTGAGCGACTCCGAAAAGGCGATGCTCGTGGGGATCCTGGCCAAAGCCGGCGCCGAGGATGCGCGTTTGCGAGTCGTCGAACGAACCGCAACACGGCAAACACGAGTCATGTACGCGCTCGCCAAAGAAGACCTGGAGCGGGCCCTCGCCATGTACTGCCCTGCAGGTGACGCCGTGCTCGAACGCTTCGACCCCAAACAGGACGAAGCGACTAACCTCAGGCGTATGGAAGCCGAGCTACTCGAGCAGTTGCCGCGTGCACGCGAGCTCGGGTGTCTGAATCACATCAAAAACGACGATGTCGTGGTCGTCGACGTCGCCGCGGAGGCCGTCGCAGAATCACGGTATCCAGACTTGGTGGCTGCCGCCCAAGCAGCGGTCAGTGCAGGCAAGCTCGAACGATTCTTGTTTCCGCCCTCGCATCCTGGTGCTTTCCACTTCGAAATCCCGCGCCACGAGCGCGAGCGGAAAGAGCAGAAGAACACCAAGCCAAAGAACGCCGAGCAGAAGCCCACCCATCAGTAGTGGGGTGGCTTTTGATCCTTTTCGGGATCGCCCTCGATGCCCATACCCTTGAGTTGGGTCGTCACTCGGGAGAGCTGCGCCTCCAACCGATCGATGACGAGTTGCTGCCTGTAGATGACCTCGTGGAGCTCCGCGAGGTCTTTGTCGTGGTAGGCCAGTTTCGTTTCCAACAGCTCGAAGCGTCGTTCCATCGTGCTCTCCTCATTCCGCCGCGGGCGCTAGCTGCTGGGCCGATTTGGGGCTTTGCAGCACTCGCGTCTTTCCGTTTGCGATCTCCAACGCCATCACCTGCTGACCGCCGTAGTACGAGGACATCCCCACGTCGATGCGCCACACTCGACCGTCACACGCGGACGTCACACCGTCGTGTTGCACAGTGTGACCGACGACCAGTCGACGTGCACCGACGGCAGCCAGCACCTTGCCGAGCTCCGTGCAGGCTTTCGAACTCGGACGGGGCACGGAGTAGTCGCGACTCCACACGGGGCTACGTTCGTCGCGCAAGAAAGCCGGCTCCTTGCCCGTCCCCGACAGCCACGCCGACACCTCACGGTTGATGCGATCGATTCCGTACTTCACGTGTGACAGATGAACGCCGCCGTGGGCGAACAACGAGTCACCCACCAGAGCGACAATCGGTCGCTGCGCCAGTAACCTCGCGTACTGGCCGCCAGGAAAGAACGCTGCCGCGCGGTCCCGCATCTGCTGCGGCACCCGCTCCAAAACCTGCGGCGAGACCTCATTGGTGGATACGTCGCGGAAGGCACCGAGCGCGCCCTCTGTGACATAGCGAAAATCTCCTCCAGCGTTCATCGTCTCGTGGTTACCGTTGAGGACGACCAACGCCCCTCCAACCGCCTCAGCTTCGCGCTCGAGCTTGGACAACAAGTCCAAGATGGCCCGTTCATCGTCACCCCGGTCGAGCTGATCACCGGTCTGAACGACGGTGAGCTGCTTGCCGATCCACCGCCCGTCATCGTCGATCGCCCCGGCCAACTTCAACACGTCGCGCGTCACCGCCAGGTCGCCGTGAAGGTCTCCAATCGCAACCACGCGCCCAGAAGCCGCGAAGCGGGCGTCTTTGAGCTGCGGATACTTGGGGGCAGCCTCTCGCGCTTCGTCTCGTTTTCGGCTGCCCGTAGCTGACTCCGCAGCAGAAGTCGAAGCCGACGCCGGCTTGGCCTCAGGTGGCGACGACTGACACGCGGCGCCCCATGCCAGCACCGCGAGCGACGCCAAGGTCGAGATGGCTCGCAGCATCCGCAGGCTGCGGGCGGAAGATCGGACAATCATCGAGGCCTCACGGGATTTCCAGGATATGAACGGCGACAATCGGGCGCAACCCATAGCGCGCATCAGCCCAGCGTTGCACGTAGCGTTCGACCTGCAACTCCAACGCACCGGATTGCACACTGACGAAACGGGCGCCGTAGGCCCAGGCCCTGTCGGAAGCTCGGGGGCCTGCCGATGACGTCGTGCGACCATTGCCGCCGTTGTGCCGCACCCGCCCTGGCGCGGCCGCAGCTTGGTGCAGCGTACGCCAAGCCGCCACGAGCTCGTCGATGAGCTCACCGACGATGGCTTCATCGTCCAAGAACGGCAACCCCATGGCTTGCAGCCGAGGAGCGTGACAAAGCTTACCGCCTCGCGCACACAGGATCCCAACGCTGACGACGCCCGAACGACCCAAGTCCCGCCGCCGTTCGATCACCTCCACGGGCATTTCTTTGCCTCCCAGTCCAACATGGACCAGACCTGACGGCACGTCGGCACCGCTTCGCAATCCGGCTTCCGACAGTATCACGCTCTGACCGTTCTCGATCACGGTGACGTGGGGCACTCCGAGGCTCGTGGCCAGCTCAGCGTGACGTCGTAGGTGGTGAAGCGTACCATGCACCGGCACGAAGCAACGCGGCCGCAAGAGTTCAATCATGCGAGCTTGTTCGTCTCGATGGGCATGTCCGCTGGCGTGCACCGGGTCTGTCCAACGCGAGTGAACGACCGCCCCACGCCGCATCAACTGACCCATCATGTCGACGACGGCTCGATCACACCCAGGAATGATGCGACTGGAGAACACCACTGTGTCGCCCTGCTCGACCTCCGCAAACCGATGCTCCCCCCGCGCAAGCCTGGCCATTGCCGCAGCCGGCTCGGCCTGGGTGCCCGTCGCCAGCACCAGAACTTCGTCTTTGGGATAACTCCGCACCCGCTCGGCAGGCAACAGGAGCTCCGGCGGCCAGTCGAGGTAGCCCAGCTTGCGCGCAACTTCGACATGCGAGACCAGGCTGCGACCCAGCAGACACAAACGCCGCCCGCGACGCTGTGCGATCTGCCCCAAACTGATCAGTCGATGCACGTTGCTGGCAAACAACGCCACGAATACGCGACGGGATGCCGACTTGATCACCTCGTCGAGCGCCTCGGCGACGTCGCCCTCCGAACCCGACGTTCCCGGAGCATCGACGTTGGTACTGTCACTCAGCAACAGGTCGACGCCTTCGTCACCCAGGAGGCGCAAACGTTCCACGTCCGTCGGCTGTCCGTCAGACGGGTTGTCATCGAACTTGAAGTCTCCGCTGTGAACGACCCGTCCCGCCTCGGTGGTGATGGAGAGCGCCGTCGCTTCGACGATGGAGTGGCTGACGCGGATGGGCTCAACCTCGAACGGCCCCAAGCGGTAAACCCGCCGCGTATTCGCCTCTCGGAAATCGCTCGGCTGCTCCTCCAAGCCGTGTTCGGCAAAGCGACGAGCAACCAACTGCAACGCGTGAGCGGGCCCGTACAGCGGCACGGAGCGCTCGCGCAGGAGGTACGGCAGCCCCCCGATGTGATCTTCGTGCCCGTGCGTCAGGAAGATCCCGCGCACGCGCTCCCAATTGGCATGCAACCACGCGAAGTCCGGATGCACGACGTCCACGCCGTAGTCATCACCGGGAAAGTTCGTCCCGCAATCGATGATGAGCAGCTCGTGCTCCACCTCGAGCGCCATGCAGTTCATGCCCACCTCCCCCAATCCACCCAAGGGGATGACTCTCAACTGCGCGGGCTGACCCATGACGCCGGGTAGAATACCGCGAAAGAGCTAGCGCGTCGCCGCCCGTTTTGCGGCATGTTGCGCCCAATCGGCTGCTGGACGAAGGGCGGGCGTAAAAAGACCGCAACGGCGAGACGATACCGCAAACCCCATGCGCCATCTCGCGTTTACCCTTGACTGAGAGCCCGGCTGCCGCCATGCGACGACTCGTGAGCACCGCCTTCGAAGTCGAAACGGGTGAAGTGCAGCTGCTCCTCGACGGAGGCGCGCTGTATTTGGACGTGCGCACGGAGCAGGAGTTCGAGCTGGGTCACGTGCCAACAGCCTACAACGTACCGGTGGACGACGGTTCGACCAGTGGACTGGCTCCCAACCTCGAGTTCGAGCGCGTGGTCCTGGCGAACTTTCCCAAGCATCAACGTTTGGTCGTCGGCTGCCACAGCGGAGGCCGCGCTGCGCGCGCCATTGCTCGCCTGCGCGAGCTGTCCTTCGAGAACCTGCTCTGGCACCGCTCGGGATGGGACGGCGCAAGGGATGCGTTTGGTCGAAAATCGCAGGGCTGGTCGAGTTCGGGCTGCGCCATCGAAACGGGGGCTCCAGCCGGACGCAGCTACGCAGCGCTACGTTGCCAGGTGAAGCCAGACGAAGCTCGAGCGCGGATCGGCAATCAGCGATGAGCTCAACGACCCGCTTCGTAGTCGGCAGCTGCAGCTTCGATCTGCTCGAAGTCACGAGCGGCTTTCTTACCATCCGCCACCAGGCGCGCGGTGAACAGCGTCAACCCCCACATGCCGGTATCCCTGCGCCGAAACGGGTAGCGGGTACCACGTGCGGTGACGATCGTCGCTCTGTCGCCGTTGACCTCCACAGACTCCACTCCTGACAGATCGCGCCGAAGTCGCGCAATCCAACCGTACCGTTCGGCGTACCAACGAAAGACCCCGGGGCCCGGCTCAACCTGCGCCAAGGCCTGCAAGCGCGCCAGCTCCTGACTGCGCGCTGGCTCAGGGTACGCCCGCTCCACGATCGCCTTCGCGTCTCGGTGATATTTGCCGATGGTGAAAGCGGCATGCTGTGCCTCCGTCTCGACGTATGGGAAGACGGCCTCGGGCCGCCCACTGTTGACCGCACTCATCACCCGGTAATACGAGCCCCGCGGCGACTTGTCGGTCGGATACAGACCCCAGGCTACGAGCAGACCAACACCGACCAACAGCACCCAAAACCACGGCCGGCGAGGCAGCGTCGAGAGCCGAACACGAATCGGCGCAGCAACCGGTGTCTCGGAGCTCATCTCGTGGCCAGGTACGGGACGATCGACATCGGAGCGATGTAGCCGAAGTGGTGAGGCGCTGACAACGACAACCCGTTCTACGGCTGGCCACCGAAACGGCCCGATGTCAACGGCTCTCGTCGAGTCGCCCACCGCTACTTCCAGACGCTTCTCCCGCTGCTGCAAGGCTACCCACGTCGCGTTGGACCTTGTATAGCTACCGCATGTGGCACGACGAAGCGATCGCGGTCGTGGTCCCGGCGTTTAACGAAGGGCGCGCGGTCGGGCGCACCATCGGCAAGCTGCCGTCGTGGGTCGACCACATCATCGCGGTGGACGATTGCAGTACAGATGACACCTGGCAGGAGCTGCATGCGATCGACGATGCTCGGTTGATTCGTGTGCGACACGACGACAACCGTGGCGTGGGTGCAGCCATCGTTACGGGCTACCAGCGTGCCCTGGACGTGAAGGCCGACGCCATGGTCGTGATGGCCGGGGATGATCAGATGCATCCCGACGATTTGCCTGTGCTGCTCGACGCGCTGCGCGAAAGCGGAGCCGCCTACGTCAAAGGAAACCGTTTGATTCACCCCGCGTGGTCGCGCATGCCTCGGACCCGGCGCTGGGGAAGCCGAGCGCTGTCGGCGCTGACGCGCTGGACTTCGGGCCTCGACGTGGGGGACTGCCAGTGCGGCTACACCGTGCTGCGTAGCGAGGCCGCCGCCCGTTTGCCCTTGGATGATTTGTGGCCCCGCTACGGCTACCCCAACGACTTGCTACTGTTGTTGGCGCAAGCGGGGCTCAGCGTCGTCGAAGTCCCGGTCGCCCCCGTGTACGCTGACGAGAAGAGTGGCCTGCATGCTGGTCACGTCCTTACGATCGCGTGGCGCATCCTCGGGCGTTGGAACCAGCTCCAACGGCAAACGGTCGCCCTGACCACCGCCGCGCGCCGACAAGCGCCCGGGGTGAACACAAGACCCTGGGATGACCACGAGAAAACGGACGTCGTAGCAGCGTCGACGGACTCAGGGTAGAACCGACGAGAACGAATCGAACTCCGACGGGAGTTCCAGGCCCGGCGCGTATTCGCAACGCATCGGACGGGCATCGAACTCCTCACTCCCTTCGCCGCCACGGAACAACCACGAGGCACTGCTGCCATCAGCCACGATCAGCGCCGTGTAGTCCTCCGCCTCTTTGCGCGCAGCACTGGTCGCGTGGAAGCTGGCAACACACGCATCACCCGGTGCGCCAAAGAGCACCGCATCGCCGGTGATCAAGGGCGGGAACGGCTCGGTGGTATGGGTCACCAGCACTGGATGGCGAGTCCCCAACTCCGGCGGGGTTACTGCGCGCGGCGACTGGGTTCGAAGCGCTTCGGTGCAGGCAGCGGGACGAGAAGACAGATCGCGTTGGGTGGCGACTCGGATTGGCTCACCCAATGGAGCCGGACCGGCCTCGAACGGAAACCACCAGGCTGCAGACGGCGCCGCATCCAGGAACATCAAGTGCAACCCCGGCCGCCCTGCGAGATAGGCCAAGTCGAACGCTTGGCGAATGTCGAACAGCTCGGGGTGCAACAAGCCGAGGGTGAACGCGTCGCGCTGCCAACGGCCGTCGACGTGGCGCTGACGCACAATGGCCGCGCCCGCATCGATGAGAGAAACGGCAAGCGGTCCGTCCGGAGCACGGATCATTTCAGGTCGTCCCTTGGCGCCGTCCGAGTGCCACGCCATCGGAGGTAGGGTGCGCACGTTCGCACCTTCGACCAAGTACGTCGAAGCCATGACCGTCGGCTCGCTAGGACGCAAGAAGAGACCGTCGCGCGTGATACTGAGCAGCCCTGGGCGAGCCAAGTCCGCCGCCAACCGCGTCGGCCGCTGCGCGACGCGGGCTGCGGTGGGCAGCTTGGCTCGACGCGTGCGTCGACCTTCGAAGAGATTGCGCCACGCAACCTCGACCCCGTGCCGACTTTGGCGTAAGGCCGCCACCCCCTCGATCTGCAAGGACGCGAACAAGGCGTAGTCTTTGGCACTCGTGGCCTTCGAGAAGAGCTCCGCTTGCTCCACGATGGCGCCGGAACCGCGCAGCGCCTCGTGCATCGTCACGCTCGCGGTCTGCCAGTCCGCGTTGAAAGCGAACCATGCCGTGTCACCGAGTTGAGACTGAGACGCGTCGGGTGGGCGGACGGCGCCGACGGATCGGAAGCCAACCTCTTCGTCGAGTTCGCAGGCGATGGGGGCCCGCAGAGAGTCCGAACGCACCACTTCGCCCCACGAGGGCGAAAGCGGGCGGCGTTCCGTCGACTCTTGGCCGCGCCAACCAACTCGAGAGAATTGGTCGTCGAAAACGCAGCCGCGGGCCCAGCAGAACACAGCCGCATTGCAGGCCTTCTGCCTGTCGCTGGAGCACAACGCCTTGGGGGCGAAACCCAGGCTCTCCCAGCTGACGCCGCCGTCCAACGACTCCCAGACCTCTCCCGATCGCGGCGCGTACGCAACCGCGAAGCCACCGCTGGCGCCCACCAACGCGTCTGCGAGCGGGGGGTTACCGAGAGTCAGCGCGCGCCCCCTGGAGTCGAGTACCAACACCGCTCGTTCGCCCCGATTGCGGTCCATCAGTACGATGGCGACATTGCCGTCGGCCCCGGCGCTGATGGCTTCGACGTTCGCGGACGCTCGATTGGAGAATCGTTGGTCGGCATCGACAGAGACGTCACGCACCTCTTCCGCAACGAAGTCGAAGTCGCCCATTTGGGCGCTGAACACCACGAGTTCGGGGCCTTTCGAGCGCTTGCCGACGACGAACAGCCGCTGACCATCCGCCGATGCCCCGAGCGCCAACGGCACGCCGCTGAGCAGGGAGATACCCAAGCGTTCCAGTTGCGCACCGTCGGGGCGTCGCGCATAGACACCATCGGGAGCACAGCCGGCGTCCGACGCATCGGGCGGGCACATGCCAGCCAAAACGAACGTTCCATCATGCAACAACGTGGCCTGAAGGCGATCGAAATCTGCGCGCAAGCGCTGGGGCAACGCCTTCCACGACGCCCCGGAATCGAGGCTCGCGTAGAGCCGCACTGGAACCGCGCCTTGCCCCTTTTCCTCACTGCAGACCGCATACAAGCTGGCTGCCCTCGCCGCCAACCTCACCCGAGTACAGCTCCTGAGAGCCGGCACCGCCCGCTGCGTCGTGGGAGCTAACTCCGGGCCTCGGCGGAGTATCCAGTCCCCGCTCGGAGACGCCAGCTCGTAGTACCTCCCGCGAGTGAACACAGCTCGACCGGCGGCGAGTGCGGTGGCGCTAGCGCGAGTGCCGACCGTGAACTTGGGGCGCTCCTTGCCCGCGACGGGTTGCACGGCGTGCCACCCCGAAGCCGACTCGGGGCTCCAGCGGCGGGCACCGAGCACGCCTTCGACACGGATCCCGTCGTCGCCTTCTGCCCGCAAAGACACTGCACCGAAGCGGTTCTGCCCGACATCTTGCCAACTTGCGCCGCCATCAGCGGTCTTCTTCAGCCCCTCAGGAGCCAGCAACAGCAGGCCGTGCCCGGACTCGAGCATGGCAACGTCCGTGGCGCGCCCTTCGACATCGACGGCCTCCCAATTGAAGCCCAAATCCTTGGAGCGGACGACGGTGCCTGCGCGGGTAACCCCAACCAGCCCTTTCGACGTCGCAGCCACGCGCGCCAAAGGCGTCGGCGGTGCCGTCGAACGAGCAAAATCTGCGAGCGCGGTTCGACTCTCGTAGGTGGCGCCTGACGCCCCAACGAAAACCCAACCGTCTGCCCCGAGATCGAGGGCATCCAGTAGCGCTTCCGGAGCGAGCATGGGGGCCACTCGTGCCAAGCCGCCCTCCCCCTGCACCGACCACCGTTCACCCTCGGTCGTGACGAGCAACGTCGATTCGCCGCTGCTGACGACGTCGGAGATTGCGCCCCCCACCCCACGCGGGTGAAACTCCCAGCGTGCCGGAGAAACGTAGGGCGGAGCTGCCATCGTACCGGTGAGCAAGCTCGGACGCTCCGCAAGGGGTTCGTTCGCGCTCGTACACGCTGCCGACAACAGCGTACCGAACCACAGCATCTTCCCGAGCCAGCTGGTCACACTCCACCTATACCTTGGTGAGGCACCCGGCGACCATAGCCCCCCACCTCGTGGGCGACCGACCCACAAAAAGCAAACGACGCCGCTACAGCTCATGCATGAGCGGCGCACCGTCTAGGAACCGCACACGTTTCGCGTCGCGCTCTCAGACTCGGGCGCGCCGATGGCTCAACCTTCGCCGAGGAGCGAAAGTACCTTGGCCTTGCTGACCAAGCCGACGCTGGTTTGCACGGGTTGGCCACCTTCGAAGACCATGAGCGTCGGGACGCCACGAACCTGGAACTTGCTGGCCGTCATCGGTGCCTCGTCGATGTCGAGCTTGCCGACCTTGATCTTGCCTTCGAGCAGCTGTGCCACCTCGTCCACGATCGGCGAAAGCCGTTTGCAGGGTCCACACCACGCGGCCGTGAAGTCGACGAGGACCTTGCCCGGCGCGTTGACGACTTCTTGATCGAAGTTGAGATCGTTGAAAACCTGGACGTGCTTGCTTGCCATGATGTCTGTTTAGGAACTCCATTTGAGGGCCCCACCGAGCGAGGCGCAACTCCCAGTTACATAGTGTCGGCGACCAGTTGTCAAAAGGCTGTGTCGGCAGCGGGACGAAAAATGGTGCCCCCGGCCACGCCCAGCCGAGCAAAATCAGCCACTTGCACAGTCCCAAGAGATCCTTCATCGCTACCAGCGGGCCGGCGTGACCAACCCGACAGTCGCGACGCGCGGCACGCAGAAGCGCAGCTCCGGCCCTCATCGGCCCAGGTCTGGTGTAGGAGGGCGAGCGTGAGACGAGAAGGCGACGAAGTGTTCGAACCAGCCGCGAGCTTTCCGCGGCGTCCTTGGGGTCCGGAATGGACCGCCAGCCAGGTTATCGAAGTACTCGCACCCTTGGTGCACGAGCGGCGAAGACAACGCATCGAAGAGGTGCTCGCCAGGCGTGTCAGCCAGGTGACCGTGCTTCTCGACTCGCCCCACGACCCACACAACGGCGCCGCCATCCTTCGCTCTTGCGACGCGTTCGGCGTGCAGGAGGCGCACGTGGTGCCGCGAGAGCAGGAGTTCTTGGCATCCAACATCGTCTCCAAGGGAGCCGAGCGTTGGGTCGACGTGATCCAGCACCCAACCGCTACCGAAGCCGCCCAGACGTTGCGGGCCGGCGGCTACGAGCTGGTTTCCACCCACCCCGGAGGTGAACTCGAACCCGAGGACCTGGCTGGCCTGCAGAAGGTGGCTTTGGTTCTCGGCAACGAACACGAGGGGATCTGCGAGGAACTGACGAGCTTGGCCGGACGGAGCGTCCGCATCCCCATGATCGGCTTCGTAGAAAGTCTCAACGTCAGCGTTTCCGCCGCCATCCTACTGCGCGCTGCAACACAGGGTCGGCCAGGGGACCTCTCCCTCGAACGACACCAGACGCTACTGGCGCAGGGGCTCTACCGCTCGGTCAAGCGCGCCGGAGAGATTCTCGCTGCCCATCGGGGCTGACCGGAGCCGGCACGTGGCTGGCCGATTCACGCACTCGACAGCACAGCGGTGACAGCCCGGCTCGGCTGTACTACGGTCGCGCGCCTCACAATGGCGATCAAGAGCGACCAAGCGAGCACCGTAGGTTCCACCACGACCATCACCGGCAACGTCGTCGGTCGAGGGGATCTACGTATCCAGGGCAACATCAAGGGCAGCGTGCGCGTCGAAGGCCGCATCGAGGTCTCGAGCGACGCAAACGTCGAGGGCCCGATCGAAGGCACGAGCCTGGTTCTGCAGGGCAACGCCAAGGGAGACATCGCGGTAGCCGGAACGGTCTCCTTCGGACCCCATTCGAGCTATTCAGGAGTCGTCCGTGCTGCCAACGTGACCATCGCCCCGGGTGCGGAGGTCTCCGCAGAGTTGGACACGGGCTTCGATCTGCACTTGAACATCTAGCCCGAGCAAACTATTGGCAATAGAGGGCGTATCGTACAGGTGCGTAGCACGGACAGGATCTGAGTTAACATGGCAGGCACAGTCATCGGTGAAGAACTGACGGTCGAGGGCGAGCTCTCGAGCGACGAGGAAGTGGTCGTCTTTGGCACCGTTCGCGGCAGCCTCTCCAGCGGAGGCAGCGTCAGTGTCGGCGGGGGCGGAAGCGTCGAAGCTGACATCACGGCACACTCGCTGAGCGTCGCTGGGCAAGTCACTGGCAACATCTCTGCACAAGACAGAGTGGACATTCAAACCGGAGGGCGCTTGATCGGCGACGTGAAGGCCTCCCGACTGACCATTGCTGACGGTTCGACGTTCAAGGGTAACGTCGACATGGACGTGTGAGGAAGATGGCAGAACTGTCCGTCATATCCACCACCACCGTCATTCGTGGCGGCGTTCGTGGGCAGGGCTCGCTTCGAGTCGATGGCCGCGTGCGCGGCAACGTCGAGGTCACCGGCGATGTCGTCGTCGGACCAGGTGCAGAAATTCAGGGCAGCGTCTCGGGAGCAAGTCTCTCGGTGTCCGGCGCCGTCGAGGGCGATTTGACCGGAACGGAAGCGGTGCTGCTGGAGACGACGGCCCGAGTGGTCGGTGATCTACGCGCCCCGCGCATCGGTATCAGTGAGGGCGCACAAGTGCGAGGCAGCGTGCAGACGGAAGGTGCACCCGCTGCTGCCCCGGCTCCGCGTCTGACTGCCACGCGGCCAGTGGCCAAGATGGCGCCGCCCGCGAAGGCACCGGCACGCCAAGCCGCGGTCGTCGTGCCTGCTCCACAGCCGGCCGCCACGAAGTCCAAGGCGTCGAAGAAGAAGACCCAAAAGAAGGCGCCTCCGCCGGTGGTCCATGCCCCCAAGCGTGGCAGCAAAGGCCGCAAGAAGCGCGCGAAGCGCTGAGCAAGGCGTCATCGCAACGAAGGTGCGCGCTCACACGCGTGCAGAGACTCGACCCAAAACGAACTTGAGGTACCGCCCTTCGGGGTGGGCGAGGAGTTCGGGGTGGTCCGAAGGTTGTCCACGCTCCTCGATCACTTGAAAGCGTCGTTGGGCACGACGCGCAGCGCGGGCAATGCAAGTCTTGAACGCACCGGGACTGACCCGCGCAGTACAGCTGGCTGCTGCGTAGAGCGCTCCTTCGGCGGCGAGTTTCAACGCAGCTGCGTTGACGCGCTCGTAGGCCTTCAGCGCCTTGTCGACGTGAGCTTTGCTGCGCGCAAAGGTCGGGGGATCACAGACGATTAGATCGAAGGTGTCACCGCGTTTGCGAGCGGCTTCCAGGTACTCGAAGACGTCTGCCACGACGAATTCGTGACGGCTGTCGTCCAAACCGTTGAGGCGCACGTTGTGTCGTGCGTCCTCACCTGCGTGGGGAGCGACGTCGACATCGACCGTAGAGATGGCTCCGCCGCGCAGCGCGTAGAGTGAAAATGCACCGCTGTACGCGAACAGGTTCAGAACCCTCCGCCCCTCGGCGTGCCGTTCGATAGTGACTCGATTTTCTCGGTGATCGAGGAACAGCCCCGTCTTCTGCCCACGCACGAGGTCGACTCGAAACTGGAGCCCATGCTCGCGCACCACCAGGTCGCCGCTGGGAAGCGCCCCGTGCAGCGCCTCGACCCGACTTTCGCTGCGTTCACCGCGGTGCCGCAACAGGACGGACGCCAAAGGCGTTTGCTCCCGCAGCAGCGGCACTAGAGCCTTTGCCAGCTCGAGGCACGAGGGACTGTCGTAGGTGATCACCGCGTGTCCGGCGTAGTGATCCACGACTATCCCGGGTAGCGCGTCCGCCTCGCCGTGTATCCAACGGAAAGCGTCGGTTTGCTGCTGACGTACGTCGTGACGCAATTGCCACGCCTCTGCAACGCGCGCCGTGAGCCAAGCGCGATCCGGCACTTGCGTGCGCGAATAGACACGTACGGCCAGGGGTGACTGGCTGTCCCACAACCCGTAGCCGACGAAACGCCCCGAACGCAGCTCGACGAACGAACCCGACACCGCATCGAAGCTTGCCGGAACTTGCTCGCGATAGATCCAGGGGTGCCCGGACATGAGCGCACCCTCCAGCGAGTCGGGCAAGCGCAGGACAGGCATCGCTTGCACCTGGGGTGTCGCCCTATCGTGGGCTCGCCGTGCAGCGGGCTTGGTGCCCATCGACGGGGCGCGTTGGGGAAGCGCCGCGCGCTCACTTGCTGGACCGCGGCGTGCGCGGGAACGACTCTGTTTGGGGGCCTTTCGCTGCATCGGCTTCGTCTTGGCTCGGTCTTACACACGACGCCGCGCGAACGCTTCACTTTCGTCGAGCTGCGTGGCATCGGCGACACAAGGGGGTCATCACCCTTGCTTCGAGGTGACTTACGGAAGTAAGAATTCGCTGGGATGGCCCGCGTACTTCCTTCTTTCTTGTTTGGCGCCGTGGCGTCACTGCTCGCCGCATCGAGTCCAACGCACGCAAGTCCCGCGGCGTCCGGCGGTGAACCCCAATTGCCGTCGCCGTGCCTGGCGCCGACGGCCCTGGGCCGGATAGCTTGCGAGCTCCAACGCGCCGTTCCCACGCTGGACGGCGTGACGGTCGTGAGCCGCCCCCTCGACGGTGCGCCCGAGGGCAGCGATGTGCGCGGTGTGGCCGCCGTGCTGTCTCGACTGACGGCGGCTCGAGTCCAGGGTCAAGACGGCGGGGTAGCGCGAGGCTTGCCGGACGCCATCTTACGCAGCAAGACGGCGCGCTTGTTGTGGCTACAACCGAAGCTGAACGGTGATCAATTAGCGGTCACGGCTGACGTGTTCGCCACCGAACGCAGCTTCTGGGAGAAAGTGAAACAAGCCGCGCCCGGTCCGCAGCAACATGCGTTTGCAAATGCCCGCATCGACGTGGAGATCCGAAGCTACTTTCCCAAGATCCAACTCGTCGCGACGCGGATCCGAAAAGCGATCTCTCCGACCCCTCACCCCCTCGCACTGGCCTGTGGCGACGTCGATGGCGATGGTAGCCTCGAACTCGCCGTGGCTGGACGTCACCGCCTCCACATCGGCAAGATCCGCGATGGTGCCTTCCAAAGTCGAACCAGCCTGCGCTGGAGCGACATCTCGCCCGTGGCGCCGACACCCCTGCGACAACCATTGGTGACCCTGTGGATGCAAGACGGAGCAGGACTGCGCTTTGGTTCGAGCGATCGCCGAAAACTCGGCGTACTGAGTGAACGTTTCGAGACGAGCACTGGCGGGGAGGACCTCCTACCGTGGCCTGGGCTGGGCTGCGTGCAGCGTCGCGACATGGGCTTGGACTCGCGCATCGTCGACTGCCAAACGGGGGAGGCGGCGGAGTCACTGCCCCCCACGCAAGCGCCGCTGGACACCTTGGCCGGCGATGTGCTGACGGCACGTGATGGTTCGACCAATACCGTCGCAGCGGCGCGAGCGATCGGCGCCCCCGAGCTGCACCTCTTCGACGAACGTGGGCAAGCCGCCGTGATTGCCGATGCCGGCGCCCAGGCCGCGGTGGGCGACCTGGATCTCGACGGCTATGCGGAAATCGCGGTCAGCCGGGACACGTTGGAGCCCAAGAGCGACAGCCTCCGTGTGTTTACCTGGCAACCACCCAACGTAGAGCCACGCTTCGAGTTGAGCGTACCGGGAGGCGTCGACGCCATAGCCCTTTGCCCCGTCGAAGGGCCTGACCAAGGTCCGGCTGTGATCGCCACAGGCAAACAACTGTGGGTGGTGCAGTGAGCGGAGAGCTCTCTCGACGTGCGTGGTTCCTGGCCATGGCGAGCGGGGCGCTGGCCATGGGAAGAACGCCGATCGGCGGTCGTTTGCGACTGACCGTTCCTTGGAGTCTGACGCGCCTCGACCCTCACGACCAAAACGACCCCGCCGCGGCGTTTTTCGCTCCGGCGGTGGCCGAACCCGTTTTCGGCGTCGATGCGCGCGGGCGGACGTACCCCACCCTGGCCGCAGAGCTACCCCAGAAGACAAAAACCGGTTGCGTCGTGCGGCTACGTTCCGGCCTGCGCAGCACGGCAGGGCGCGCGATCGACAATCGCGATCTGACCTGGTCCGTCGCTCGCGCGCGGCGCTTCGGTGCCAGCGCGCTGCTTGCGGGTCTACCGAATCCCAAACGTGTGCCGGGGGATGCGCTGGCCGTCGCGTTCGACAATGCTTCGCCCGAACGCGTGCTGGGCCCGCTCGCGAGCCCCCTGTGTGCTCTGTTGCCCCGGGCATTTGGTCCACGAGAGCCAGACGGCACCGGACCGTTTCGAGCACGGTTGCACGACGGCCTGTTGGAGCTCTCACGCAACCCGCACGCAGCACGTGGACCAGCGTTCCTGCAGAGCATCGAAGTGCAGCCCGCTCGCGACTTGGCCGAAGCGCTCCGACAATTCGAGTCCGGAGAAGTCGACCTCGGTTGGCTCGGGCGTGGATTACACGGCCCCAGAAAGGACAGTCGTCTGGTGGACGCCGGCCGCGTGGGTTGGGTGGTCCTGCACAGCGGGTCCCAAGCTGACGCCTGGGGAGCACCGGGAGCCGCCGCTGGACTGTTGGCGAGCATTGCCCCGAGCCGTTTGGAGCGCTTTGGCCTGGGAGAGGTCGGGCGCGCCTCGAGCCGTCACGCCTACGCGGGTCCAGACTGCGAACTCCTGACGCGAGAGGACTCGAGTTATCTCGTGGAACTCGCACGCAGTCTGAGCGAACTCCTGGGGCGCGACGGGCATCGCATCCGGTTGGTCACGGCTTCCGCCGAAGTCATTCGCAAGCGGAAGCGGAGCCGCGACTTCGGCTTCCTGCTGGACATGACCCGCTCGCTTGGCCCTGAACTCTCTCACCTGCAGCTGAGCCTGCTACAGGAAGCCAGCCCCGAGCTCGCGCGACGCCCGCCCGCCATTCCCCAGGGCATCAGTCGAAGTGCGTTAGTTCAACGCACGACAGCGATGTTGAGCATGGCGGTCGTAGGTGAACTCAAAGTCGTCGTGGGCAAAGCACCACAGCTTCACGGCGTGGAAGGCTGGCAACCAGGCGATTTCTGGCTCCAGGACTCCTGACTGGCTCGTTCTCGAACGCCGCGATCGAAGGGGCAGCCAGCTCAGGCCCGTGGCGCGGCAGTGGACACGCGCTCATCCGAAGTGATTTGCTCACCGCGTTCCATCACCACTCGTCCGCGCCCCGCTTTCTTGGCCTGGTACAGCGCATCGTCCGCGCGCTCGAGCAGCCGCTCGGCGTCGAAATCGTTGTGCTCATCCATGACGGCAATGCCGCCGCTCAGCGTGATGCGCTGTACGTCGCCGTTGTGAAACGTGAAATCCTGACCGCCCACCCCGCGCAACACGCGGTTTGCGGTGATCTGCGCGCCGGTCGCTCCGCACTCCCGAAGCAGAACCGCAAACTCTTCACCCCCCAGGCGATACGCCTGATCAGAGACGCGCAGCGAACTGCGGATCACCTCCGAGACGTGGTAGAGCGCGCGGTCACCTTCGGGATGACCGAAGCGGTCATTGACGTCTTTGAAGTGGTCGACGTCGAACACCAGCAGTGACAAAGGTTGGCGGTGCCGCTTCGAGAAAGCGACCTCGACCGCGACTTGAGCCTCGAACGCGCGGCGATTGCCCAACGTCGTCAGCGCATCCGTCGTCGCCAGTTCTTCGGCGACGCGCAGTCGACGAGCAAGTTCCAGACTCTCCAACCGACGTTCGCACAAGGCCCGTACCTTGGCGGCCAGTACCTTGTCGCGAAACGGCTTCTGAACGTGGTCGTCAGCACCGACTTCGATGCCACGGATGACGTCGGCTTCTGCGTTGGCCTTCGCAGTCAGCAGCATGACTGGAATGTCCCGGTATTGCTCCTGGCGTTTGAGAGTCTCCAGTACCTGGAAGCCCCCGACCGCCGGCAACAGCACGTCGAGCACGATGGCACCGATCTGCTCCGGGCTCTCAGCGACCATGTCGAGAGCCTCGCGCCCGTCCCCCGCCTGGAGCACGACGAAACCAGCGCTGACGAGCGCGCGCTCGGCAAGCATCCGAGTCGTGGCGTCGTCATCGACGACGAGCACCGACAAGTCGCACACGTTGTTGGTTTCTGCCTTGCTCATGCGGAGCACGCGCGGCGGAGTTGCCTACCCCCGCGCAGCGTAGTGAACGGCACGTACCCGCCACCGCTACAGTCCGATTAGCAGTGGCGCAGCATTTTCCGGCCTCCGGCTCACGACGTGCTCCGACCCGCCGAGATCCAGCCGTCCGCCCAACCAACTCCGCAACGAGACGAGCCAAAGGGGCACGCTCAATGCCAGCGGCGGTACAGGCCCGCAACCCTGTCTAGGGGTGCTCTTTGGGTTCCGGCAGTTGCTCGATGGTCCTGACGTAGCTCGGGATGGCATTGACCAGCTCCCGATCGAGGTCTTCGCAGCGCTTGGTCACACGCCCAATGCTCGCGCCTTTGCACTCCTTGCGGCGCTCGTCGTAGAGGTCTTCGATCTCCGGATTCTCGAGCAATGCCTGCTGCATCTCGTCGCTCAATGAACGCCAATCCACCCGCGAGTGGCGCGGCCGGTGAGGCGGATCGCTGGTGACTTCGGTGACGTCGAGCGTGACGCAGCTCCCGTTCCAACGCAGCACGTCGAAGGTACCCTCCGAACCCTCGACGTAGAAGGCCGCACTCTGGGAGCGGTAGTTGATGGGGATCACCTCTTCACCCGCGACTAGATCCTCGGCGACGGTGGGGCCCCAACCGTTGACGGCGTTCAGTCCGGTCCGCATGTAGAAGCGCGTCCACGGCGTGCCCGAGCGGAACATGTACAGAGCCACGTCTTGGTATACCCCGCTCTCGCAAAGGCGCTGAGCCCACGTGATAGGAGGCATACACGCCCCCTTGCGAATGACGCACCGCGACGGAATTGGGGCGTCACCGCCCACGATTGGTTCGGAGTCCTCGATTCCTGTCGAGCCCGAGGTTGGCACCTTGGTGGCATTCTGAGGTGAGCCACTCCCTCCGCAGGCGAGTACGGAAAGGGTCAAGGCGCAGACACACAACAAGCGGCACTGCATCGCGGCGAACACTGCCCCAACGCCAAATCAAGTCAAGGGGCAGGCCACTCCACGCAGACTTGACCCGACGATGAAGGGTGTCCTGGGACCACTACTTCAACTGGAGCGTTCGCAGTGAGCAGTAGGGCGCTCATTTTCTGCCGCGAGCCAGGAGTTGCCCGACTGACTCAAATCCGATGACAGAGTTTGTGAATTGGCTTTCTCCGTTTGCCGCAAGAAGTGAGAGGTCTTGCAAGCCCGCAGAAGGCCAGCAACAAAGCTCTTGGAAACGTTTCTGACTGGCGTGCGACAACAAATGAGAACTTCTTGAGTCCCACTCCGCATACGAAGCCAAGCGCCACCCGACCAGTGCTCCGGGCGATCTCCCATGCCGCTCGTGCGGGCTGACTCCACTTTCTCCAGCGGGCAATCCGGAACACACACACGGCGCCACTTGCGGGACGACGCCCGCGAGCGGCTCAGCCTCAGCCCCGTTCCAGCGCTTCCGCACCACCGATGATCTCCAGGATCTCGGTGGTGATCGCCGCCTGCCGGGCCCGGTTGTACTGCAGCGTCAACGAGTCGATGACTTCGGACGCGTTCTTGGTCGCGGCATCCATCGCGGTCATGCGGGCCCCGAGCTCGGAAGCCATCGATTCGTACAGAGCACGCAGCACACTGATCTCCACGTACATGGGGACCAAGCGCTCCAAGAGCGTGCCGCCATCGGGCTCGAAGATGAACTCGCCACGATGGGAGTCACCCAGCGCCTGCGACTCGCTGCCCTGGACCCAATTCTGAAGCGGCAACAGCGGTTCCGCAACGACCTCTTGGCTGATGGCACTCTTGAACTGATTGTAGACGAGATAGATGGCATCGACCTCGCCCTTGACGAAGGGCACCAACAACTTGCGCGCAATGCGACGTGCCGAGTCCATTCCGAGGTTGTCCCAAGCGCCCTCGAACACGTGATGGATGGGCGCGCCCCGACGAGTGAAGTAGTCACGTCCCTTGCGACCGATGATCGCCAGTTCGACGTCACGGGCGCCCTTCTCGGATTCGCGCCAGATACCTTCCGTCTTCTTGTTGATGTTCGAGTTGAACGAACCGCACAGGCCGCGATCACTCGTGACGACGAGGTACAGCGCCTTCTTCTCTTCGCGGTGGGCCAGCAAGGGGTGGTTGTGCTCGCCTGCACCCGCACCTGACAGTACGACCTCCCGCAAGACCCTGCCGGTCGTTACCGCATAGGGACGCATGGCGGTGATCCGCTGCTGCGCCCGGTTGAGACGTGCACCGGCGACCATCTTCATGGCGCGGGTGATCTTCTGGGTCGACTTGACGCTAGTGATTCGCTTGCGGATGGCTTTTAGGTTGGCCACGTTGTCCTCTGTGCTGCTTGCTGTGAACCGCTTCCGTTAGACTGCAAGCAAGATCACTTGGAGTCAGGTACGAACTTACCGCTGAAGTCCTTCAGCAGCGCGTCTACCTTCTCTTTGAGGTCACCCGAGAGCTCTTTCTTCTCGCGGATCTCAGTCCAGACGGCCTCGTGCTTGTCATCGACGAAGGCGAACAGCTCGTGCTCGAACTGCTTGATTGCCTCGACGGGCAGCTTGTCGATGAGACCGGCGACGGCAGCGTAGATGATCAACACCTGTCGCTCCACCGGCAGCGGCTGGTACTGGCCTTGCTTCAGCAGCTCCGTCATGCGCTCGCCGCGCTCCAGCTGGGCACGGGTCGCAGCGTCGAGATCGCTCGCGAACTGGGCGAACGCAGCCATCTCACGGTACTGCGCCAGGTCGAGGCGTAGGGTACCGGCTACCTTCTTCATCGCCTTGATCTGCGCACTACCACCCACGCGACTGACGGAAATTCCGACGTTGATGGCGGGGCGAATGCCCGAATAGAACAGGTCGCTCTCCAGGAAGATCTGGCCGTCAGTGATGGAAATCACGTTGGTCGGGATGTACGCGGAAACGTCGCCTGCCTGAGTCTCGATCACGGGCAGCGCGGTCAGCGAACCACCGGAGAAAGGGTCCATCTTGACCTCGAGGTCCGCCTTGTCGGAACGCTCGGCGAGTGCTTTCTCGGCCTCTTCGCGGCCCTCGCTCATGAGGTGGACCTTGCCATCCACACCGCGGAAGCTTGCGTCACCGGCTGGCACCTCCGCGCCCTTCTTGACGATGTACCAGCGCTCCGCGAGCTTGGCTGCGCGCTCTAGTAGGCGGGAGTGCACGTAGAACACGTCACCCGGGTACGCCTCACGACCTGGAGGACGACGCAAGAGCAGTGACATCTGACGGTAAGCGACGGCTTGCTTGGAAAGGTCGTCGTAAATGCAGAGCACGTGCTGTCCGCGGTCACGGAAGTACTCACCAATCGCCACACCGCTGTACGGAGCCAAGAACTGCAACGGAGCAGCTTCCGTCGCAGAAGCCACCACGACGGTGGTGTAGCTCATGGCGCCGGCCTTGCTCAACTTGTCGACCACCTGGGCAACAGTCGACGCCTTCTGTCCGATGGCGACGTAAACGCATTTCACGCCGGTGGTCTTCTGGTTGATGATGGTGTCGACGGCGATGGCCGTCTTGCCCGTCTGGCGGTCACCGATGATGAGCTCGCGCTGACCGCGGCCGATCGGAATCATCGAGTCGATGGCTTTGAGGCCCGTCTGCAGTGGTTCCTTCACCGGCTGGCGGGCGATGATGCCGGGCGCTTTCACCTCGATACGGTTGGACTGCGCGGCGTCGATGGGGCCCTTGCCGTCCACCGGCTGACCCAAGGCGTTGACGACGCGACCGAGGACCGCTTCGCCCACGGGCACCTCTGCGATGCGCTGGGTGCGCTTGACGGACGAACCCTCCTTGACGTTCGTGGCGTCGCCGAGGACCGCAACACCAACGTTGTCCTGCTCGAGGTTGAGCACCAAGCCGAAAACATCACTGTCGAACTGCACCAGCTCGCCCGCCATGGCGCCCTCGAGCCCATGTACACGAGCGATACCATCGCCGGCGGTGATCACCGTGCCGGTCTCACTCACGACCGCCTGATTGTCTAGGTTCTGGATTTGCTGCTTGATAATCTGAGATATCTCGTCGGCACTCAGCTGCATGATGAACCTTACTTTTCCGTTATTTGGGGCGGTTGGTTGTTGAGTCTTCGCTCAGGGTCTGCGCCGGCGGCAGAGTACCTGCGTCAAGAAGCACTGATGAGCTTCTGCTCGTAGTCTTCGAGGCGACCGCGAACGGTGCCATCAATCGTGTTGTCACCGATCTGCGTGACGACTCCAGCGATCAGGGAAGGATCGACGCTCTTGTCCAGGACCACCGTGCGGCCCGTCGCCTGCTGGATCTCCCTACTGAGCTTGTTGAAGTAGTCGTCGGAAAGCGGCTGGGCCGAGCGCACCCGGACGCGCAGCACGCTGCGCTTCTCGTCGGAAAGACTCATCAGCCGCTCGGCGATCTCCTTGACCACGCTCAGGCGCCGTCGCCGTGCCAGCAACTTGACGGAGTTGGTCGCCAACGGACTCAAATTCAGGCGCCCTGCGACAGCGCCAACCAGATCCTCGCGCTGTCGTTCATCGAACACCGGGTGAGACAGTGCGGCTCGAAGCTCGTGGCTACCTTCGTACTCGTCCGAGAAACGCTTGATGTGCTCGCTCAGCATCGCCAGACTGCCAGCTTCCTCGCCCAACTCGAAGATGGCGCGTGCGTAGCGGTCTGCAACGGGTGAATTACTCATCGGTCACCTCCTGCTCCACCAGCACTACCCGCAAGACCACTCGCCTTGATGTTGGCCTGAAGGCTACCGAGGTACTCTTCACTGAGTCGTTGATGGTCGGCGCTGCTGGCCTTGTTCGTGACGATGCCTTCGGCGCTCTGCACCGCGGTGCGGATGGTCTCCTGAAGCAGGATCTCACGCGCTGCCTTCAGCTCCTGTTCGATGAGCAACTTGGCATCACGCTCCATGCGCTCACGTCGACGCTTGGCCTCTTCGAGAATGTTCTCGCGTTCGGCTTCCGCTGCCTCGCGCATCTCTTTGCGCACACGCTCAATCTCCTGATCGACTTTCGCGAGCTTGGCTTCGTACTGATCCAACGACGCTTGTGCTTCCGCTTTCATCTTGGAAGCGGCATCGATACCCTTCATGATCGATTCGCGACGCGCACGGAGCGCGCTCATGATCGGGGCCTTGCCAAAGCGATACAGGATGACGAAGAGCAGCAGCGTGTTGAACAGCTGCGCCAACAGTGGGACGGGCATTCCCGGCGTGCGGAAGAACAACGAAGGTTCTTCTGCATCTTCGCTCTCGCCGAAGATACCGTAGTACCAGTTTACCTCACCCACACCATGAGCGTCGTGGCCGCCGTGCTCCGCATGGGCTGCCTCGTGAGCGTCTGCTTTCTGAGCACCATGGTTGTCTTCGTGCTCATCTGCCGCGCCAGCCGTCGAGACGGGCCAGCCCAACGTCAAGGCCAACGTCAAGGCCAAGCCAAGCGCCAACAAGGCGCGCTGCAACTGTTTTCCGAGCTTCATGATAGCTCCCGCCCCAGCGCAGTGCTGGCAATGTCGTGAGCGAGGCGCTCTGAACGACGCCCCAACTCGAAGCGGATCTGCTGCACCTGCTTTTCGATTTCAGAACGCCCTTGCTCGATGATCTTCGAAGTCGACTGCCTCGCCTCATCCAGGATTTCTGCCTCGAGCTTGGCTGTTTCCGTTCGGATCCGGTCACGTTCTTCGGCAGCCGTGCGGTTGATGCGCACGAGCTCCTCCTCGTATCGACGTAGCAATTGCCCCGCGCGACGCTGCATGTCGCGGGCTTCCCCCCGAGCCCCCTCGGTGCGCCGCTCACGCTCTTCGAATATCTTCAAGACCGGCTCGAAGAGCAGCGGCTTCAACACCACGATCAGCACCATGAACAGGAGCATCTGCAGCGTGAAGGAGAGGTCGAGATCGATGTTGATCGCGCCGGAACCACCCGATGCGGCGGAAGCCAGCAAGGGAAGACAGTGAGTGAATGAGGTTGATGCGACTAAGGCCATGATCCGAAAGCCTACTTGCCTGCCCGCGCCACCAAAGTTGTACCGACATTGGATCGCGGCAGGCAGGCGGCTCGTACCACCCTGGGTGCACCCTGTCTAGCCTGGAAAAGGCTGGTTCCCAACGGCGGGTGTCCCTGCGATTGTAGGCATTTCACAGCCTGTCGCCGTGACCTTTGCTCCAACAGCATTGGGCAACGGCTCTGCTGCCCTTCGAGGTTTGCAGAGGCTCTGTGTAGGCGCTCAACCGCCCATCCAGTGGGAGGGTACATCGCGACAATCAGCCGCGGCCGAGTCCCACTCCGAGCGGCGGTTCGTCCCCCAAACTCGACGCAATCCGACACCATTCGATGGCGGGATACACCACCTCGATCCGCTGCCCCGCGACCGCTGGTAGGAAGCTCGAGTAGAGACGGCCCGTCCCGGGGTCACGCGCGTCGGGGGCCAGATCGAGGAGCGGACGCAGTGCAAACGCCCGCTCCTGCAGTCGCGGATGCGGCACCATCAAGTCTGGCTCCGTCAGTTGCACACCATCTATCCACAGGACGTCTAGATCGACCACTCTCGGGCCCCAGCGTTCGGTACGAACGCGCCCGAGCCTGGTCTCCAATTGCTGGCAGGCCGCTAGTAGCTCTCGCGCTGAGTTGCAGTACCTCCCACGCAGCGCGGCATTTAGAAAATCCGGTTGCTCAGGCCCGATGGGGCCGCTGCGGTAGAGGCGCGAACAGCGGAGGTTGGCAAGTGGGTGCTTCAGCACCTCGACCGCGGCAGCGAACGTCTGCAGTGGTTCGCCCAGGTTGGCTCCGAGGCCAATGACGACATCGTATGCAAACTCGGACATGAACGCGATTGGGGCGAGGGTAAGCTACTCGTTTCAAGCCGAAGTTCGGCTCGACGGGTCGAACTCGGCACGATGAGCCCAGCACGGTGCCCATGTCCCATGTACCTGAAACACGGGTATGGTATGCGAGCAACATGCTGGGCCTCAACCACGGAGAGCTATTCATCGTCGCATTCGTGGTTTTGACGGTCTTGCTCGCTCCGTACAGCGGCCGGGTCGGGCAGTGGTTGTTCTCTTTGACGGACCAGTCGAAGGACCCCTGAGCGCGTGGTGTCGAACAGCCCCTCCAGACTTGGCACCACACGCCGCGTCGCAGTCAGCGTTTCCGCACCGCAGGAAGCCGAGCTTCGAACTGCCCTGAGGGAAGCCGGGTTCACCGTCGGCGACGCCGAACACGACCTCCTGAAGCTCAGTTTGGAGCGCGATTACCCGCTGATCGTGTGTGAAGTCCGGGAGGAGACGGAGGCGTTGGCGCAACGACTTCTCAACGAAGCAACCTCGACCGCCTTGGTCTTCATCGGCCCGACCGGTTCGGACACGGCCGGGCAGCGACGCAACGTGCGCGAGTTGAGCATCGACGTGAGCGTCACGGAAGTCGTGCGCGTGTGTCAGGAATTGGCGCGAGGCGGCTCGAACGACGAGCAATGGGTGAGCCCGCCCGTGAGTCAGCCGTCGATGCCGTTCAACGTCTTGCCGCGGGTGTCGGAGGCGCCGCCGTCCAAGCATTCCATGCAGGCGCCTTTGCTGCCGAGCTCAGTCCCACCCAGCTCCCGCCCAGCGTCGGCCCGTCGCCACCCAACGCTGCCGCCCGCGTTGGCCACGGGCCCCTTCGCCGAAGACCATGTGGCGAGCGCCAAGTCGGAGATCAGCGTCGAACTCGCCAAATTGCTGAGCGACGCGGAAGCTCGAGTCAGCCGCGGTCTGGCACCACGCTCCAACGCACCGGAAGCGGCGGCCAACGACGTCGTGGTCGAGTTGAGCGGCGAAGTGTTGGCAGCTCTGGAAGATCCCATCGGCGACTACGACTCGATCGAGGCCCCGCCGCCCAGTCGACCTCCTGAGCGCGCCTTGCGCCCCTCCAGCGTTCCTCCGTCGAGCCGCGGGGCCCGCTTCTACGAGCAACCCAACTCCGAGACGGCAGGAGAGCTCACTGGCGCAATGGACGCCTCGCAATCGGGCGTGGACTCCGGCGGCGGCACGATGGCCTACTCGCAGCCGGGAATCGACTCCGCGCTGCCCGGGACCCCATCGCAGCCAGCCGCGAGCGGCTCCGCGCCGGAGCTGCCCCCGCCGTCGTTCGGGCCTCTGTCGCCACATTCGCCGGACGTGAGCCGACGGCCGCTACAGTCCGGTGGACCCACGCGGGCCGACGACGGGCCCCCCATTTCCGTCGATTCATCGCGCTACCCCAGCCAACCACTCGCCGCACCGGACAGCTCCTCGCCCAGCGTCGTCACCCGCGCAACCCGGGCATCGAAAACGGCGCCGGAAGCACCAACGCCGCACCCCCCGTCGCGCCAGACGGAAACGACCAGTGCCATCGACCCGTTCGCAACCTCACCCCCGGCCGTGGGTGGGGGACTGAGTGAAGGCATCGACTCCGAGCCGCCGGCGAGAGCGGCGGACTCTGAGCGCCCTGCCTCCGTGCCGGCCCCTTCAGAGCCGGAACGAACGACGACCCCACCGCCGTCACGTCTGAGCGACGAGCGCATCACCGTGCGCCCCATGCGTGGCATCAGTCCGCTGCCTCCGGCGCCGGCCGTGCCACGGGGGACCTGGCTCGACGCTGCGGGCGCGCAACAACCAAGTGCCGAGGACAGGCGAGAAGCGATCACTTCACGCCCACCCTCTGGAGCTCGGGGCGAGCAGACTCACCCCCCCAAAACCCGCGCTGATGAAACGGCCAAGCCTCCTCCCGTTGCGCCCCCACCAAGCGAATTTCCCGCGGAGATGCCCCTAAAACGCGGCGACGCTGCCGGCATCCTCGCCTCCGCGATCCGAACTCGCCTGACCGGCGCCCTGGTGTTCGAAGCGGAAGGAACGGTGCGCCGCGTCGTGCTGCGAGATGGTGACT
Organism: Polyangiaceae bacterium; assembly: GCA_050301735.1. Lineage (GTDB taxonomy): Bacteria > Myxococcota_A > Polyangia > Polyangiales > Polyangiaceae > SZUA-265. Next base: position 40,292 of record JBNKZR010000002.1, read on the forward strand.
TCGTCACGGCAGCGTCGGGAGCGCGCACCGAATCCCTACTCGCGTTCCTGGTTCAGCAGGGCACCCTCCCCGCCCACGTCGAGGCCGAACTCGGCCACAAGATCCCCAACTTGGGTCGCCATGCGGGCGCCGCTCTCGTGGCTGCTGGGCATCTGCCTCAAGATCAGCTGTGGCCGATCTTGCGAGCGCATGCCGAATTCGTCATCGGCCGGGTGCTGCTGATTGAAGTGGGCACGGCAGGCTTCGAGCACGACGTCCCAGCGCGCTTGCGAGCCGAGCCCGCCGTGTTCGGCGGCGCTACGGGCTCGGAGGTATTCATCGAGATGTTGCGTCGGGTGTTGGAGCCGACAGAAGCGTTGAGACGGTTGGGAGGTCAGCAGGCGGAGTTGGCCCCCTCCTCGAGCTTCGAATTGATCGATGAGTGCGCGCTGACCCAAAGCGAACGCGCGTTGGTCGACACTCTGGAGCGTGTGCCCCTGGGTGAGGCGCTCGTCGGCGCGCCCAGCGCGGAGTTTCCCTGTGTGCTCTACGCGCTGACCCTGCTTCAGATCCTACGAGCCTCCACACCGGCCACAGGACAAGCGCGCATCAGCAAACGCTCACGCGACCGCCTCGACGACGAAGCCCTGCGCCAGGCAGTGCTCACGCGTCGGCGCCTGATCGACGAGGGGGACTACTTCGCCGTGTTGGGGGTTCCGCGTCATGCCACGGGCTACGACATCCGCCGCGCGTTCCTGGAGCTCAAGCGACAGTTCGAGCCTAGCGTTGCGTTGACCCCACAAACCCTGGACTTGCGCGAAGACTTGGAACTCATCATCGAGGTGCTGGCGGAAGCCTACGAGATCCTGAGTGACCAGCTCCGCCGTGACCGCTACCGCCGCGCGATCGAGTCCGTACCCGCCTGACGAGCGAGCCCGTTCCGTAAGACACGTCCCAGGAGGCTTGGGCGCGACTCACTCAGCCGCAACCGACGACAGCGCAGAGAAGACGACGCGCCCGGCACACGCATCCACTTTGATGACTTGCCCCGCCGTCAAGTCTTCTCCCAGTAGCGCCTGAGCCAGCGGAGCTTCGACGTGGCGAGCAATCGCTCGTTTCATCGGTCGTGCACCCAAGCTCATGTCGAAACCGCCGCGCTCGAGCAGCAGCGCGATCACCGATGGTTCGATGCAGAGCTCGATCTCCCGTTGCTCGTAAACCAAGTCCGCAAGCTTCTGAAGCAAGCGCCGAGCGATCTCCTCGATGTCGCGCTGAGCCAGCGCCTCGAACACCAGCACCTCATCCAAACGGTTGAAGAACTCCGGTGACAAACGTCGTCTGGCTTCTGCCACGACTGCCTCGTGCCCACCCTTCGGTGGGTGGTGTCGTTGACCGAAACCCACGCGCCGACTGGGCGCGCTGCTGCCGAGGTTCGCCCCGATGTTCGAAGTCAACACGATCACGGTATTCGTGAAGTCGACGGTACGCCCCTGTCCGTCCGTCAATCGTCCTTCGTCGAACAGCGGCAGGAACGTCTCGAGCACTTCCTGATGGGCCTTCTCCAGCTCATCAAGCAACAGTACCTGGTAGGGACGACGGCGGATGGCCTCGGTGAGTTGGCCACCTGCTTCGTGGCCAACGTAGCCGGGAGGCGCACCGATCAGACGCGCGACGGCGTGAGCCTCGCTGTACTCCGAGAGGTCGAGACGGGTCATCGCCTGCTCGGAGCCGAACAACGTGGCCGCAATGGCCTTGGCCGTCTCGGTCTTGCCGACGCCGGTGGGTCCCAGCAGCAAGAAGGTACCGATGGGGCGCTGCCCGCCGAGACCGGCGGCGTTCCTGCGCAAAATGTCGGCCATGCGACGCAACTCATCGGAGTGGCCGACGACACGTTCCGCGAGCGTGCTCTCCAAACGCAACATGCGCTCACCGTCGCTTTCGAGCAGGCGGTCCTCGGGCACGGATGACAACTCCGACACCACTTTCGCGATCTGCTCTTTTCCGACGCGCTCGAGTCCCCGACGACACGCCCGAGCCGCTGCCAGGTCGACAATCGAAAGCGCCTTGTCGGGCAGTGCGCTGTCAGCGACGTAGCGCGCAGACCAGGCCACGGCATAGGTCATCGCATCGTCGTCAATCTCGACTTGGTGGTGCTCCCGATACTTGGGCGCCAAGGCTTCGAGCACAGCGCAGGCCACTTCGAGTTCCGGCTCCTCCACCTCCACGCGGCAAAAGGAGCGGTACAGACTCGGGTCTTTTTCGATGACTCGCCCGAAATCTTCCGGCGTCGTAGCGCCGATGCAACGCAGGCCCCCCGACGCCAGTCCGCGACGCAACTCGCCGATGAGTTCCTCGGTGGATTCGGCTCCGGCAATCTGGTGCACGTCGTCCAACACCAAGACGACGCGTCCTTCCGAGGCGGCGATCTCCTTCTTGATGTCTGCCAAACGCTGAGAGAGCGCGCCCCGCACACCAGCACCAGCGAGCAAATCACTCACGCTCAGCTCGACCAGAACGTAGCGGTCCGCCTCCGAGATGCCATCGCCATCGACGATGCGTTGAGCGAGCCCTCGGATGACGGAGCTCTTGCCCACCCCTGGAACCCCGACCAAGCACGGATTGTTCGCCTCGCGCTTCGCCAGCACATCCAGGACCTGCTCAACCTCTGCGTCTCGCCCGACGATGGGCGGCAGCTCCTCACGCTCCGCCAGCACACAAAGGTTGGTCCCGAGCTTGGACAACAGAGGAAAGCGCTTGGGGTCGAGTGAGAAGCGGGACTTGCGCCGCTTGGTCCGGCGCTGAGCGCCGCGCCGATTGGGAGCGGACGAGACGTTGCCAGCGTCGGCCTGGGCTTGGTGTTCGGTGGCTCTAGCTGGCGCCGCGGGCTCCGTCGGCTTGCTCGGGCTGGGCTCTACCTGCGCCGGGCGAACAGGTATCCTCATCAGCGGCACGCTCACCGCTTTGCCCGTGTGGCGACGAGCAGGCGTGGGTCGGGCCACCACCGCCGGCTCAGGGCTGGGGGTGCGCACATCACCTCGACCGAGCTCACCCAAAGCGGCGTTCATGGCCGCGGCACGGAGCCGGTGCACGTCCACCCCGCACTGATCGAGGGCCCGAAACGCCGCACACCTTCGCACCTTGAGCAGGGCGACGAGTAGATGCAATGCCGTCGGCGCCCGAGCCCGCAACCCCTGAGCGACCTCGCGAGCACGCTGCACCGCAGCCCGAACCGGATCGACTTCGTCATCCGTCGATGAGCGGGCAGCTTTGAGCAGCGTGTCGCGCGTCAGGCGCCGATCCAACAGCAGCTCGCCCGCCATCGCCCCCTGGTCGGCCATCGCCACCAGCAGGTGGGCGCTCGTCAGGCGCTCCCGACGCTCACTGGCGAGTTGTTCGGCGCGAAGCCGCAGGTCGACGAGTTCAGGCTCCCCTTGCGCAGTAACGGTGGGCATTCGGCGGATTCGCTTTCGCCCCCGAGAAGGCTCGGGGGCCCAGCGAAAGTGCTTCTGCGCCGGGGCGCGGGCCAAGTTTTCGACCAGCTGCCGCCACCGGATGCTCAACGTTTGCGTTGGAGCAGTACGATCTCGATGCGGCGGTTCTTCTGACGCCCGGCTTCAGTCTTGTTGGTCGAGGCCGGACGGTACTGAGAGAACGAGGCAGCGATCAGCTGCCGACCAGGCACCCCGCCCTTCTCCTGCAGATGGCGTACGACGTTGGTCGCGCGCGCCGCTGCCAGCTCCCAGTTGGTCGGGTAGCGCTCCACGAGCTCTTTCGACTTGACGCGCTGGCTATCCGTATGGCCACCGACCTGAAAAACCTGGCCAGGCGATAGACGCTTCATGCTCTTGGCCACTTCCGCCAGTAGCTCCCGACCAGCTTCGTTGAGTTCGCTCTGCCCGGTGTCGAACAGGAGCTTGTCCGCCACGTCCACGACGAGTTCACCTTTGACCTCCTTGAGCAATACGTCACCCGCGGCGATTTGGGTGCCCAGGGTCTGGCTCAACTCTTTCTTGGCTTGTTCGAGGGCGGTCAGGGCCTCCTCTTTTTCTTTGAGGGCTTGTTCGAGACGTACCTTCGTTTCAGAAGCCTCTTGGCTCAGACCTTCTTTGTCTTTGAGCAAGTTGCCGATCTGGTCGGACTGATCCGCAGCGCTCTTCTTGGTCGCCGCGAGCTCTCCTTCCAATCGAGCCGCCTTCTGTTCGTTTTCGTCTGCGGCCTTCTGCGCTGGGAGCATGCCCTGGAAGACCAAGAGCAGACACAGAACGACGGCGCCAACGGCGATCGCCCACGGCAAACGATTCGAACTCCCTTTGGGTGCAGCGTTGTCCTTGGATTCCGTCTCACTCATGTGGCGCCCTCCTTCGATGATGATTGGTTGGTTTCGCTCGCCGTGCGGTCCTCCTCACGGCGAGCGCGGACGCCACGATTCTAGAAGGGATGGGCTCACCCACAACAGGCATACGGCACCAGCCGATGACCCGGGCGGGAGGACTCCCAAAGGCCTGGCCGCAAGAGAGAGATCCAGCGTAGTCAGAATCAACCCCGACCGTCGACGTCCCCAGGAACGCCATTCGCGCAGCGCGCCATGGCGACGGCCGCCGCGACTACTCACAGCCTCAACCCGGCCCTTTGCCCTCGAGTCGATTTTCTCCGACGGAGCAACTCCGGGGAGCATCGGTTCGACCCGCCATCGTCCCCAGCGCCGTCGGCGTTCCAACCCCCGTGGGACAGGCCCGAGGTCGACCCGGAAAGGCCCCGAGCCGTTCACTCGCACGACGCCCTGGCCACCACCCCGAGTTCGGGCTGCCCCTTGCTGCCCCACCGCCGTCGACTCCGCGCCGACCATCGCAACGCTACCGTTTTCGCGAACTTAGGAGCTTCCAAGAAAACGGGGCGATGACCCGGCAGCAGAGCATGGTAGGGGTTGCCGATGCGCCAGTACTTGGACCTACTGACCCAAATCCTGGAGCGCGGTGTACTCAAAGGCGATCGAACCGGCACCGGCACACGCAGCTTGTTCGGCCACCAGATGCGCTTCGATCTTCAGGCAGGCTTTCCCTGCGTCACCACCAAGAAACTTCATCTGCGCTCGATCATTCACGAGCTGCTTTGGTTCCTTCAAGGTGACACCAACATCGCCTACCTCAAAGACCACGGAGTCCGCATCTGGGACGAATGGGCCGACGAGGACGGCAACCTCGGTCCCGTCTACGGCCACCAGTGGCGCAGCTGGCTCACCCCCGACGGTGGATCCATCGATCAGATGGCCAGACTCGTGTCGCAAATCAAAGACAACCCCGATTCGCGTCGTCTGATCGTCAGCGCTTGGAACGTCGCAGACGTGGAAAAAATGGCCCTACCTCCGTGCCACTGCCTGTTTCAATTCTACGTGGCTGAGGGGCGTCTGTCTTGCCAGCTCTATCAGCGCAGTGCGGACGTCTTCTTGGGCGTGCCATTCAACATCGCTTCGTACTCGTTGCTGACGCTGATGTTGGCCCAGGTGTGCGAACTCTCCCCCGGTGAGTTCATCCACACCTTCGGAGACGTTCACCTGTATTCGAATCACGTCGAGCAAGCCAAGCTGCAGTTGCAGCGTGAGCCCAGAGCACTGCCCACGATGCGCATCAACCCTGAGATACGCGACATCTTCTCGTTCACCTACGATGACTTCGAACTGGTGAACTACGATCCGCACCCAACCATCAAAGCCAAGGTCGCCGTCTGATGACGATGAAGGTCAGCCTGATTGCCGCCGTGTCCCAGAACGGGGTCATCGGCAAAGACAACGACTTGCCCTGGGAAATCCGGGAAGACATGAACTTCTTCCGACGCACGACCCGCGGACACGTGGTCGTCACCGGCCGCAAGAACTTCGAAGCGATGGGCGGCGCCTTGCCCAAGCGAGACAATTTCGTCGTCACGCGACGTGGCGACTACGACGCAAAGAACGCTACCGTGTTCCAAAGCGTGGAGGCGGCTCTGCAAGCCGCCCAAGCCAAGGGCGAGAGCGAGGTCTTCGTCATCGGCGGGGCACAGATATATGCTCTGGCTCTGCCGTATGCTCACACCTACTACCGCACCCGAGTGCTGGCCGACGTCGAAGGCGACACGCACTTTCCGCCCATCAACGACGGTGAGTGGACGGTCTCGGTGCTCGACCGCCACGGCGCGGACGAACACAACCAGCACCCCTTCGTGATCGAACGCCTGGACCGCCGCGACCCGCCCAAGGCCTACTGACGTCCGAAGCGCGAGGAACGGGGACTTCGCTCTACCATTCGCCCAACAGAGCCCCGCTTTGGACGTCGAAGAGCTGAAGCCATTCGCGCCCCCCGACCAAAACTCGAGGTTGCGCGCCGAGTAGACACACGTCGACCACCGGCTGCACGTCGTGGGTCGGAGTCAGGGCCCATTCTTTCCCGCGCGCACGCCCGTCGAAGGTGGAGACGTGGACTCGATATTGCTCGCTGGCGAGTTCCACGCTGACAATCACCGTCGTCTTGCCGCGCACCGCCGCCTGCAGTACGGCCCCTTCGACGCGACTGGCCACCAGCTGGGGCTCCCCACGCGACTGCTCCCACAGCCCGACGAAACCAAGCGCGCTGGCAGCCCAGTACTGACGTGAGTTGGAGCCTGCCCACAGGGCGACGACGTTCGGCATCGAAGGCAACGGAGAACGCCGAGGTGTCGAACCGCCGCGCTCGAGCCCGTTCGAGGTGGAGTAGAAAGGAGTCCCGTCGGCCATCAGCGTGAACAGGCGGCGATCGAAGCCGGGCAACAGCTGAACCTCTCCGATGGTCACGGCACTGTCTCCCCCTGCCACCGCAGGCTGGGATTCGGAAGGAGCCGCTTCCGGGGCGCGCGCCAAGGTGTAGTGGTGCAAGCTGGGGTCTCGCAGGTAACGAACCCAGAAGCCATCGATGTCACGCGCGTCGGGCCAGGCGACGAGAGGACCCAGCACCGGAATGCGAGCGAAGCTGGGCGCGGACTTCTCCGTGCGGTAGTGACGAAACACCTTCGACGCCGTGATGACGAGGCGACTCTCCCCCGCGAGCGAGATCAGGTTCAACGGCTTCGGTAGGTCGATGTGGGCCGCGGGTCGAGCCTCACGCTTCGCGTCGGGCAGCAACTCGAAAACCTGGAGAGAATTGGCCCCTAGACGCGCAAAGGTGCGTTCACCACAAGCCAGAAGCTGAGGGAACGGATCCGGCGTGGTCGCTGGAAGCTTCACCTTGGGGCGGACCTCGTTCGTGACGACCGTGCCGTCTGCGGAAATATCCTCGGGGGTAGCGGTCGAAGCTGAAAGCTCTCTTGCCACGACCGACGTCGAACCGTTGCCAACGAATGGATCCGTTTGCGTGTCTGTGGGGGGTGTACGGCAAGCGCTCAGCTCGAGGACACAGACCAGGGAGAGCGCAAGCCTTCGAAAACACTGTTCGCCTCGGCGCCGTGCGGAAGCGACTCCGGGAACTACAGCTGATTGTCGGAATGCCAGCGCCACCCAACAAGTCTAGCGACGGCGGTTTTCTCCCAGAAGGATTTCTGCCTGTCGTTTCTCGTAGCGCTACTATCATTCCATGACGCGCATCATCAGGTGGGGCCGCATTGCTTGTTTTGGGCTGTCTGTGACGGGTTGCAGCCTGTCCGTCGGGGATGACGACGAGGACACGACGCCGAACACTGGCGCAGAAGTAGCCGCGGGGGAGGCATCGGGCGCCTCGTCAGCGGGGGATACTGGCTCCACCGAGCAGCCGGCAGGAGCGCTCTCTCCCAACGCCGGTGAGCCCGAGCAGAGCCCGGATCAGATGGCTGACCCGAGCAACAGCGCTCTAAGTACCGGTGGGGGCGACAGCGCCGACGGACCAGTCGCGGACATGCTCCCGCCTAACGATGGCGTCGCCACCAACCCAGACCCACAACCCGATCCCAACGAACAAGCCGCCAGCGATCCAGCCACTGAGAACGCAACGGACCCGGACGTGACCGACGCCACGACGGCGCCGGACGGCCCCACGGAGCAGCCCCCCGAAGAACCCGTGACGCAAGAGCCGAGCGAGGACTGCATGCCGGACTACGACTGCGACCCTGAACCGCCCAACAGCGGCGATCCCTACGCGGATTGCGTGGACCGAGTAAACCAGTTCCGGGCTTGCGCTTGCTTGGAACCGTTGGAGCGCAACTTCGACGCGGAGGCGTGCATGGACCAGCAGGCGGAGTACGACTCATCCCGCAGTGCCCACGCAGGCTTCTCCGACCGCATCTGTATGCCCAGCGGCAACGCGCAAAACGAGTGCCCCGGCTGGCGCGATACCGAGCAAGTGATCGAGGGCTGCATTCGCAGCATGTACTACGAAGGTCCGCCGCCAACCGAGCCCTGCGAGGGACAGTGCTACCAAGAGCACGGCCATTTCATCAACATGACCGACACTCGTGTCACCAGCGTCGCATGCGGCTTCTACGACGCTGGCGGCGAGCTTTGGTCGGTGCAGAACTTCTTCCGCTGAAGCGCCAGCCTTTGGAACTCTGCAGCTAGACTCACAAGGGCTGGATCTGCGTATAGTCCAGGAAGTTGCCGGTCATCATCAAGAGTGCGAGCACCGTCCACGATTCGTCGTAGTAGGCGCCTCCCACGAGTAGGTCCAAACCACTGAGCGCCTCATACGCCTCATCGACGAACAGTTGGTGCGCGGTGTCACTCATGGCACCGACGCCTGCTGGACCCACGAACGCCGCCGACAGACCGCCGAACTGAGGGCGAGGATTGCCGTTGAGCTCGTAACCGTCCGTCATGTTGGCAACGCCGATGCCGGAAAAGAACCCGGACGTCATCTGGACATAGTCGTAAGCGCGTTGCTCCCCGTGGAAGCAGTAGTCGAGACCGATTCGGAAGGGCGTGCGGCAGGAGTCGTACTGATAGTGCGTTGGTGCCTGCTGGTCCGGCCCCCAAACACCGCCGTTGGGTTGGCCCTCGCTCGTGGACCACGCGGGCACCAGTCCGTTGCTGGCATTGCCATTTTCGCTGTTGAGGGCGTTGTACATCGTGTCGTAGCTGGTTTGCACGACGTCGTTCCAGCCCTGGTTACCGCTGACCGCCGCAAACGTGCGGTAGTAATTCGGAGTGAAGTAGGAGATGTTCACCGAATACCAGTCACCCCAAGAATCCCCGGGCAAGAACAGCTTGCCGTCGAGTACCTCGTGCTGCCATATCTGGTCGATGATGCCGCGGGCCAAGTCGATGTAGTTCGTTCCCAACGAACCACCGCCTCCCCACTGACGGTCCGCCATCACGAGCGCCCAGGCCATGTCCTCGTCCGCATCGGAGGCGGCGCCGTTGCCGACCACTCGGTCACCGCCGGAGCTGATGTGCCAATGCATCAACCCAGTGTCGTTGAGCCACTGCTGCTCGTAGCGCCACAGCTGGTCGAAGAGCTCTTGCTCGTTCATGTAGACGGCAATCAGCATGCCGTAGGCGATACCTTCTGACACCGTGGAGTGAACGTCCCCTTCGATGACTGGGTCGGACTCGAGGCGCTGGATGCGCAACGCGCCATTGGCGCCATCGCTTGTGACGGTGTCATCTCGCCACTTCTCGAACGCCGCCATCACGTCGTCGTTGCTGAACCGGGTCGGTAACGCGCAGTTGGGTGGTTCTCGGTTTTGGGGAAAGGGGAAGTTCGCGGTTTCGTTGGCAGGCGTGGGGCCCAAGGGGATCATGGGCTCAGGTTCTCCCGCCTCGGCCCCCGCGGTGGGCTCCCCAGGCGGCTGCTCTGCGGACGGCGAGTTCGAGCCAGCCGCCGCTGCTGTGCCCTGGGACTGGTCGGGCGCCAATGGAGTCCCCACGCCGTCAGGTCCGCCAGCGCTCGGGGCGGCAGTGCCGGCAGCAGGCGAACCTGGTGCAACAGGGACGGCTCCTTCGGCGCCGGCCCCTTGCTGCCCCGGCGCGGCAGCGCCTGTCGCAATCGTGCTCTGACCTGCGGGGCTCGCTGACGAAGAGGTAGAGCTGGGGGGAACGATAGTTCGCTCCGGGGGACCAGAGCAGCTCGGCAGCAGCGCCGCCATCCCAAGCAGGGACGCGAAGAAGCTGGACCGACGGGAAATCAGCACATCGACAATCACTGGCCTTTTATAGCCCACTAGCTGAGAAGCGGGTGCCCGGCAGCCCCGAGCGCATGGCGCAAACGCCACAGCGCGATCACCTCGACCGCGCGATCGCTTCAGGCGGTTGTGCCGCCGTCGTAATGGAACGATGCATCTGGACGTGCTCGAGCCTTTACAGGGGTGGTAACGGGATCCAGGTATTGGGCGTGAGGTACTGGCTGGTGAAGACCGAGCCGGAAAAGTACGGCTGGCAGGATCTCGTCGGAGAGGGCCAGGCGTGCTGGGACGGCGTGAGGAACGTTGAAGCGCGGAACAATCTGCGCGCGATGGCCCTCGGAGACCGAGTGCTCGTCTACCACTCGGGCAAACCGCGCGAAGTCGTGGGCCTCGCCGAGGTAGTGCGAACCGCGTACCGAGATCCGAGCTCCAACCGGGCGATCTGGTCGGCGGTCGACCTCAGCGCCCTGACGGCGCTACCCAACCCCGTGTCCCTGTCCCAAGTCAAAGCCGATCCGGGCTTCGCGAACTGCCCGCTGGTACAGCGTGCTCGCCTGAGTGTGATGTCTCTGACCGAAGAGCACTACCAACGCCTGCTCGCTCTGGGCGGCGCGACGAAACTCGCTCCGCCCCAGAGCGAGGCTGACGAACTCGACAGCTAGCGAAGAAGCCCTTGTCGACGAGGTCCTTCGATTCTCGACCAAGCGCCTCGATACGGGTCTTGCGCCGAACACGCTCGTGGGCCACACCCTGGACTGTGAAGCGACGACAGTTCCTCCGAACCAGCGTGGTCGTAGCGGGCCCAGTCATCGCTGGGTGTTCTCCGGATCACGGCGAGTCAGGACCCGGCACAGCCGACCCAACGCAGGACGCGGGCCCCGAGCGAGATGGCGGCGGAGTGCCACGCGCGCAAGTCGACCCGACTCGCTTCCCGCAGTCCGTCGCGTCGGGCGATCCGAAACCGAATAGTGTCGTGCTTTGGACGCGCTTCGACGGTGGGGATGAGGAGTCCGTCGCACTCGATTTGGAGTTGGCACTGGACGAGGACTTCGAACAGCGCGTTACCCTGGGTAACGCAGCGCGCCTTCGCCTGTCCGCGGAACGCAAGTGGGACCATTGTCTCCGCGTGCGTGTCGACGGGTTGGATCCCGACACGCACTATTTTTTCCGCTTCGTTCGCGACGGCGGTGAAGAAGCAGTCGCGTCTCGTACGGGAAGGACACGCACCGCCCCTGAGCCGACCGCGAACCGTGACGTCAAGTTCGCCGTCATGTCTTGTCAGGATTACGGCGGGCGCTACTACCATGCCCATCGGCACGCGGCCGCTCAGGACATGGATTTCTTCGTTCACCTGGGTGACTACATCTACGAAACGGCGGGAGACCCGAGATTTCAGCAGGACGATGCCGAACGAAGGGTCGTGTTCTCAGACCTCGATGGCGCACTCGAACTGACGTCTACCAACGACGTCCCAGGGAGCGAAGAAGCAGTCACCCGCACATTCTTCGCTGCTCGCTCCCTCGACAACTACCGCGAACTCTACCGCACGGTTCGCTCCGATCCCAATCTGCAACGCCTGCATGAGCTCCACCCAATGGTCGTCGTGTGGGATGACCACGAGTTTTCCGACGATAGCTACGGTCAGACGGCCACCTACCTTTCTGGGCGAGAGGATGAGACGGATCCGGAGCGGCGAGCCAACGCCGACCAGGCGTGGTTCGAGTACATGCCCGTGGATTACCACGCCGGTGAGGACTTCGAGTTCAACCGAGACGATGACTTCCCAGACAATCTGCTCATCTACCGCGACTTCCGCTTTGGGCAACACGTGCACCTGGTGATGACGGATCTGCGGCGCTTTCGCAGGGATCACCTGGTGGCGGAAGACGCGGTACCTGCTGCCGTCGCGATCACCGAGGAACGTCTCGTCGAGCTCTTGGGGGAGATCCCCGAACTGGCACAGGCCTACGTCGACATCGACGAGCTCGGCGATGGAGCCTACGTGCGAGCGCTTCGCGCCGCGGCAGATGACGGGGTGAGCTTCGGCGTCGACGTGAAGCGCCTGAGTGGAGCGACGAACATGCCGTACCTCAACAGCTTGATCGAGACCCACAACCTCGAGGCGGACGCTGACCCTCTGGACCCTCTCGACCCGGACGATACCGCCTACCCCAGAGGGATCGCCTACGCCCAAGTGGGCAAGACCGCCGACTACTCCAGCTTTGGCGCCCGCTACTTCGTCGAGCCAGACGTCTTCGAGCTGCTCGCCCTCGATCGCTATCAGGCTAGCGAAGGAAAGAGCGAAGAGGTCATGGGAGCAGCTCAGCAAGAGTGGTTCATCGAAACACTGCGCGGCTCCGACGCCAGCTGGAAAATCTGGGGCACCTCGTACACCCTGGCGACCCGTAGTCTGGACTTGAGCTCCGTCACGTTGCCCGGCGGGCTGGGCCGACGCTTCCGCCTGTCTGCCGACGATTGGGACGGGTTTCCCAACCGGCGCAAGGCGCTGCTCGACGCGCTCGACGGCGTCGACGATCTGATCGCAGTAACCGGCGACAGCCACTCCTTTTTCGCAAGCACAACCGGGATCGACGATCCGGCGAGCGTGATCGAATTCGTCTGCGGTGCCGTCTCCTCTTCCACCTACCAGTCGGTGCTGCAATCTGGTGTCGACGGAGTCCCGGGGATCGACTTACTGGCTCCACTAGCTGGGGCTCTGATCGAGCAAGCCAACCCGCACATCGCCTACCAGAACGTCGCAGACAACGGCTACGCCGTGTTGGAAGCGTCCAGCGACGCGCTCCGCGTAAGGTTCTACGAGCTAGCGCTGGGCAAGGTGTTCGAGCCCGAGCTCGATGGCGAACTCGACGACCACTTCTCTGTGCGAGAGTTTCGTGTCCGCCACGGGACGCGACGAATCGAGCAACTCCTCGACGGCGAGTTTCGTCGTTGGGATCCAGAAAGCCAGAGCTACGAGTGACCAACGCTAACGTGGGGCGCTGACTCAGCGCAGCGTCAACGCGTAGGCCACCGTGAACTCGCGCCCTTCGAACTTGGGTACCACGACGCTGCGCGCGAACATCTGCAGGCACGTGGCCACAGGAGCACTAGCGATGGGCTCGCCCTTCACGCTGGTGTCCACGACGCGCCCGTCAGGACCGAACGTGAGCAGCACGGTAGCGTCGCCGGTTGCTCGACCTCCGAGGTGGCACTTCTCGGCGCGAATCATCCGCAGCCGGGTCCGATGCTGCATCAGCGCCACGTTGACACCCTCGGGCACGGCGGTTACCGGTGTGGCCAAACGTGGTTTGAGCTCTGAGGGCAGCTCGGCTTCGGCGCCCTCTCGAGGGGTGTTCTCTTCCGCAGCCGCCGGGGCGGCCTCGGCAGCCTCGGCTTCTGGCTCCGGCGGCGAGTCCTCGGCTTGGACCGCTTCCTCAGCTCCATCGCTCGGCTCGTCCTCCGCGGCTTCCGCCGCGGGCGCTTCCTCTTCCACCGCCGCAGGTGCCTCTGCAGCTTCTTCCGGTTTTGGCGAGTCCGCCGCCGGGCTAGCTTCGCCGGCACCATCCGTGGCTGGCTGTGTCCCGGGCTTGTC
>JBNKZR010000003.1:0-50054 GCA_050301735.1 Polyangiaceae bacterium
GGCTGTTTCTCTATTCGTTCAAGTACTACAGGCCTGAGCCGTTCACCTTGACGGGCGCGGGCAAGGCCGAGTTGTTGGAGTTCGAAGACGAGCGTGTGCGCGTGCGCTTGAGCGGCACGGATGCCTCGTCGCGCTTGAAACTACACATCGCGAGTTACCCCCGCTGGCAGGCGAGCATCAACGGATCCCCGGCACCCATCGAAACGGTCCCGGTAGCTGGGGTCGAAGACCCGATGCTGATGGAGATCGCCGCTAGCGATGGGGAGCTGCTGGTAGAGTACGTGTATCGTGGCGCCGATTGGATTGGCCTGCTCCTGACGCTTGGCGCACTTCCGGGCTTCGTCGGGCTGGTGTGGATTGAGCGACGTCGTGGGTTGCTCACTCGAGGCGTTTCCCTCGCGCGCAGGCACGGGCGAGCACTCACGGGTCTCTCCGTGGTGCTGCTGCTCGGCATCGCAGTCGTCGTCGCCCTTCGGACCCGCTCGCGGGAGCGACTGCTGCCCGCGACGTCGATCTTCCATCAAGTCGAAGCGAGCGACCTGACCCTCGGGGGCACGACTTGCAGAAAGGTGGAACCGCTCGTCTTTCAGTGCGGGGAGAACCGACTCGAAGCGCGCCCCGTTACCGGTTCGGTTTGGGGAGTGCACCTGTGCATGCACACTGCCGCGGCTGGGCCTCTCGAAGTGCGCTTGCGCAAGCGCATGGGCTCCTTCGTCAAAGGGTTCTACTCCGTCCCGATGAAGGACACGGGTAGCATCGAAGCGCGACTCGATGGGACCTCGTTGGGCAAGATCAAAACGCGACACCCCTTCTTGCGTCGCCAGTTCCTGCAGTACGACACACGGAAGGTCCGAGGACGAGAGTCCTCGCTCGAGCTGTCACTCGAAGGTGTTGCGCTCAACTGCTTCGATTTTCGAATCACCGAGTGATACGGTTCGCTCGTGCGCCAAATCGACGATCCGAGTCAGGCAACGAAGCTCGCGCAAGCCATCGTTGCTGACATCAAGCTCTACCATGAAGACGACATCGCTCACGGCCGCGGCCTGAGCGAGGCCATCGACGACGGTCGCAAGCTGTTCACTGCGCGGGTCGCGCCGTCACTGCACGGCGTGTTCGAGGAGGCCGCCGCACAGCTCGCGGCGCTCGGCACGGCCAGTCATCAGGAAGCACACGACGACACTCGACCAAGTGACCCACAGCCGCAGCTGCCGCCGGGCCTGTTCGAGGACCCTCCCCCCAGAAGGAAGCCAAACACGACACTGCCGTTGCTGCTGCTGGTAATGATCGGTGCGGTCGGGGTAGCCGCTTGGTCGTACTTGAATTCGGGTTGATTGGGTTTCGTCAGTCCAAGCCGCAAGCGGGATCCGTCGTGCACCCGATGGTCTTCGAAAAATTGCTGAGCGGGCCACAATCACAGCCGGGAATCAGCGCGTCGCACGCGGGCTCCAGGCCGCAGTAGTAGTCGCCACAGCTCCCTTCGTACCAGGTGCCGCCGGTGCTCTCGCACAGCGACGCATCATCCGCGGGTTCAATCGCAGCGCAGCGCGCCTCCACGCAACCTACCGCTGGTGGGGACGCGCAGTTGCAGTCTGCCCCGAACGGGACACAAGTAGCAGTCTGTTCCAAGGCCGTCTCCAAGGCGGACAGATCCGCTGCTTGGTTGACCATGATGTAACAGCCGTCGAATGCTCCTTGCGCGCCGGAGCCGCACAGCGGATTGAGCATCGCCCTGCAGTCGGCGTCCTCGGCGCAACTCGCGGCCTCTTCCCAGGCGCTCACCAGCAACGACTCCGCGTCCGTGCACGCGCCTGCCGACGATTCGCAGCCGCAACCGCACGGGTCGCTGAACGCTTCCTCGCCTTCTGCGCAAGCGAAACGGATCCGAGCGCACTCGTCTTGAGACGTCGCGACGTAGCTGCGGTTGGGGTCATCACACTCCATATCCGGTATGCTCACCAAGCAGCCGCAGCCGCATTCGTCGAAGAACATCTCCCGACCATCGGGACAGACGAAGTCGAGCAGCGCGCACTGCTCGGGTGAGTCCCCCACGTACTCGCGAGCCATCGACTCACAGGCCAACGGCTGCTCTCCGCCATCGGGGCAGATCCAATCGATCCCGCCGCATGTACCGTCGGAGTTACAGTCGACGACGGCTCGCGCGCAGGAACCATCGTCGCAAAGCTGACAGATCGCCAGCACGTCACAACCGCTGGGGCAGGTGCCGACCACAGGGGGAGGTGGCTCTCCGTCAGGCGTGTCTCGTGCATCGGCGGCGCTTCCGTCCGACGGCTCGCCTCCGCCAGACGGCGCCCCGACGGGCTCGTCGCCAGTCGCAACCTCACCCTCGGAGTCTGTTGCACTGTCCACGTCGGTTGCCGCTGGAACGTCTGACTCCGCCCCACCACCTTCAGCGTCCGTGTTCTCCGCAGCCGGCTGAGCGCCACCACCGATCCGATCGACGTCTTCATCGGCGGCGCCAGAGTCCAAGCAGCCGACGAGTAACAAACCGCTCACACACAGCAGGCTCCTCACCTTCGCAGGCAAGTACGCAAAGAACGGCGCAGATGGAACACTGACGCCGGACGGAGAGCGAGCAACGAAGCGCATGTGGCCAGTCTACGGCACAACACCCCGCGATGCTCATTTCGCGGGGTGCTTTGCGCATGCGCGAGCCGAGGCCGCGCTGTCCGCCCAACGGAGTAGTCATCTCGGAACGGCGCAACCCCCGGGAAGGTCGGGCCGCGCCGCCCGAGTGACTACAAAGTGGCGGCGCTGCGGCTCCCTACTGGACGGAAACGATGGGACAGTTGACCGTGGCTGCGCCAGTGGCCAGGAGCCCAGCTGCCATCGCGGAATCGAGATCGGAAACCGAGTCGAAGTCTGCGTTGTCGTAGATGTTGACCAGCCACAGCGGCGAGTAGCCTTCGTCGCCCGGCACTGTCGCCACCACGTTGTGCGTCTGCATGCTGCCTTCTTCCACCACGAAGCCCGACGCAGGGCCGCCACCGTCTTCGTCCGGGTTGATGTTGAACGCCACGTAGATCGGCGATAGCGGCACGGTTTCACCCATCAACGCTGCCTCACCGAAGGTGAAGTAGTTCACCACCATGCCTTCGTACCAACCCTGGTGCAGACCCGTGTCGTCTCCTTCGTAGCGCATCTCCGCCGTCGAGCCTTCCGGAACCACCGGGCAGTTGACCAGCACTTCCGTGCCCATCATGCCCAACTCCGCATCCTCCAGCTCGCTCACGCTCGTGTAAGTGTTCGCCTCGTAGCCGTCCGGCACCGTCACGAACACCACCTGCCAGAAGTCGTTGTAGCCCTCATCGCCGGGGACCACGTCCACGACGTTCAGCTGACCCTCCACCGCCGACTCGTCCTCGTATCGCAGTACGTAGATCGGAGCGGGCTCCGTCGGCTGCACGTCGAAGTTGTAGTACTGAACCATCTCGCCGTTCGGACCCAGGCCCTGCGTGATGAAGGGGCCCATGTCGAAGTCGACTGGCTCGTTCGGACCGGGTAACCCGTTATCCTCCGTCCGCACCATCAACGTCGCTGCGTCTTCACTGAAGCGATCCACTTCCACCACATCCGCTTCCGCGGGATCCTTCGGTTCGGGCATGTCGACGTCGGTCTGAGCGCCATCGGTGTCGGTCGCCTCGACATCCGTGGTCACGTCGGTTGCCTCCATGTCGTCCGTCATCACGTCAGGCTCGTCCGTCATCACGTCGGAACCATCCGTGGTCGCGTCGGTCATGTCCGACTCCTCCGTGCCCATGGCGTCCGTCGGTGTATCGTCGGCAGAGCCGCCAGAGTCGTCCCCGCAGCCCAATGCCATCAAGCAAGCGGCGCCGACCGCCCAAGTAGTGCGTCGAATTCGCATAGTCTTCTCCGTTCTTCCGTCACCGCGAAACTGCGGCGCAAGGTTGTACGTGGTGACGTATCCCCACCCTCGGCGCGGGTTACCCACCGATGACTTTTTCCCGCAAGGGGTTTCCAAAGGAGAGTGACGCGGCACGCACCGGGGCTCGCGAGTAGGCAAGCTCTGCGTAGCGGGCCCGCTACGCCACGGCTGGAGATCGGTTACGCGCTAGAATGAAAAAGTCGTGATCCGACCGCGGTCAGCGCCGACACCACAGGTGATGGAGCTCGACGATACGGGCGGTTGCCTGCTCGACGTCCGCGCCAACCGAAATGAGACCGTCTTCGTGCCCGGCCATCACGATCACGCGTTGGGTGCTCAGGTCCGTTTCGTTCCATAGGCAGCGCATGGCCTGCGCCATTTCCACTGTCCCGTACGCAACATCTGCAGGGGTCGTCGGTTTCTGACTGCGATAGTGATTCCACATGCCGCGGTGATGCACGTGCACGACTGCACCCACTTCCCGGCCCAGCTCGTACAAAGCGGCGTGCGTGAGCGCTTCCGAAGACGCTGCCACCGGCCCCTGACACGTCACTTGGTTGTCCTCGATGGAGTAGCCGACGACCTCGCTGAGGTGCAGCGGCGTCAGGTGAGAAAGATGTCCCGTTTGGGTGCCCGTGATCAGGAATCGTCCCGCGGAAGACCTCACGCTGACGTTCCCGAACCCCACGCCTGGTGGATACACGCCGACCAGTCCGAGCTCGTGCAAGCGATCACGACAGGCGATCAGTTGCTGCGCGGCGTTGCCCTGCGGCGGCGGCGCCGGCGTCCAAACGCACTGGTACTTCGTTACTCCCTCGTCGGTGGCGTCGCTGTTTTCAGGGTCGTCAGTCATGATCGTCGCCAGAACCTCATGTCGTCCCGCTCGGTTTCACCGGGCAGATATCTCGTGCCCCACCCCGCGTCAGCTTCGCTCCGGAAAGAGCGCCAGGAGTCCCTCTTCTGAAGCGGGACACGTCCCTCGTTCACAGACCAAGCCGGTCACCAGCCGTGCTGGAGTCACGTCGAAACCGTAGTTCACCGCAGGCGTTCCCTGGGGTGTGACCTGAATTGTGAGTCGACGCCCCTCGTGCCAGCCATCGATCGTGCTCACCTCCGACCCATCGCGACGCTCGATCGGTATCTCTCGGACTCCATCGCGCAGATCCCAGTCGATCGTGGTCGAGGGGAAGGCGACGTAGAAAGGGACGTCATTGTCGCGGGCGGCAAGCGCTTTGAGATAGGTGCCTATCTTGTTCGCAACATCGCCACTGCGCGTCACTCGGTCGCTCCCGACGATGCACAGATCCACCAAGCCGTGTTGCATCAGGTGCCCACCGGTGTTGTCGGCCACCACGGTATGAGGCACGCCATGCTGCCCGAGTTCCCAAGCCGTGAGCTTGGCGCCTTGGTTGCGAGGGCGAGTCTCATCCACCCAGACGTGCAGATCGATGCCTTGGTCGTGTGCCTGGTAGATGGGTGAAGTGGCTGTGCCGAAGTCGACGCATGCGAGCCACCCGGCGTTGCAATGAGTCAGAATGTTGACCCGGCCACCCCCTTTCTTGCGAGCCATCCCTTCGATCAGCGGCAGCCCCTGACGACCGATTTGTCGGCACTGGTCGACGTCCTCGCTCATCACTGCTCTAGCTTCACGCAGTGCCACGGTGACCCACTGAGCTGGGGCGACGGACGCCAAGCGCCGCTGAACACGTCGCACGGCCCAATCCAAGTTGACTGCAGTCGGTCGTGCATTTCGCAACATCTCACAGCGACGCTCGAGCTCAACCTCGGGGGAGCTCGTAGAAGACGCCTCGCGAGCAGCGAAACACACGCCAAAGGCGGCCGCAACGCCGATGAGCGGAGCGCCACGCACGTGCATCTCCGATATCGCCGAAGTCACTTCTTCGCTCGAGGCAAGCGTCTCCCAAACCAGCTCATGGGGAAGAGCGCGCTGGTCGATCACCTCGATTCGAGTTTGCCCAGCCTCGTCCACCAGACGCAGGGCGGTGGTCGGCATGCCGTCGACGTTCACGAAAGCGTCATAACGCCAAGCCCCCCTTCGTGGAAGGGCGAGCGGCGCATCGAGCGTCTCGCGGGCGCTCAGAACGTGTACTTCAGATCCAAACCGTAGTGCAGCAACCCACCCACGCCGGATTGCGCCTTGCTCTGCTCCACCGAACACGTCTCGCAGTCCACTGCTCGGCGCCCCGCAAGCCAGAGATCTGCCGAGCCCCTCACGCCGAGTTCGAGCTTGTCGGTGAGCAGATAGCCGAGACCCAAGTCCGCACCGAGCGTGGCGCCTCGGACCAAGGCCGTTTGATCACCGCCAACCGGCAGGTCGCCCGCCCACGCATAGCCAAGCGAAAGCCCGACGCTGGGCCGCCACGTCTCGCCCCAGCAATGAGCGTAGGCCAGCGACGCCGCGTTCAGGTCGAAACGCTCGTCGAAGCCCCGTACGTACTCGACCGCGAACAGATGTTGCGCCTTGGAGAGTCCCAGCGCCAGCCCCATAGAAGGCACGGTGCTCGAACCACCCGCCGTCGGCGAGCCGCTACCAAGCGCGCTCGCATCGAGAGTGGTCAGGCCGAGCCGCGCAGCTGCCCACCATTGCCAGGTCAATGGGGCGACACCTGCAGATTGCTCCGTGCTGCTCATGGGTGATGTGAACATGTCATCGAGATCCACGACACCGTCGCCGTCGGAATCGTCGGACCACGTCGGTGCGTCGAGTGGCATCGAGTCGTCAACTTCGGCACCATCCCTTTCGCTTTCGTCTGCGTCGTCAGCAGCCTCTTCTTCAGGATGGCAACCGTGTTGATCAGGCTCGTAGCCCTGCTGCTCTTTCGCATCGTCAGGATTGCTCTCGCAGCTGGTGTCTGGGGGCGCCTCCGAATTGCCCTCGTCGGAGGGGTCTTCACGGAGCACCAGGTCGGGCGACGAATCGCCTTCTGCCGACTCATCGGCTGCGGGCGTAGCCTCACTTTGCTCAGAACTGCGCGCTTCCCGTGCCCCACCGTCCGCGCGCGCCTGAGCGGCGAGCGCCACGACGATAGCCGCGACTGGCGCTACGAGCGATTGGCGACGCACCCGACGACACTACCATGTCCGTCGGCCGATCCAGAACAATCAGAAGCGGACGCTGACGGTCGCTCCCTCAGCTGTACAGCAACGGCGGCGATCTGAGGCGACTCGCCCGACATGCGGGCAAATGAGCTTCGGCCCGCTCCCAACGAAGGCCCGAAAGACTGCCTGACGCTCGTGCTCGCCCATTTAGGCGCCTTCCCGCACGACGTTCACGCCGGGAGCGATCATGTAGCCGTCTCCCACCGTCAAAACCAGGCTTCCCAAGCCCAGATTTCGCAGCCGATTGATGGTGACGTAGAGCCGCCGCGCACCTGAATCGAACAGCATGCGTTCACCCGGCCACCCCGCTTCGAGCAGCTCCGGAACGGACACTGGCTTGCCAGGAGTCGCCAAACGTCGTTCACACAAGCAGAGCAGAACCCCGCGAAGGGCCCGTCGACGCGTCAGGTCCAAAGCCGTGTCCGTACTGATGATGAAGTGCCGCTCGTCGCGTGACACGACGAGCCGCGCTTCGTCTGATGCACTAGCGCCCGGCGCAGCTCGACGTCGCGTCTGCAGCAAGGTATGCACCCACTGGACCTCGAGACAGCCAGCCGAGCTCACTTCCAGCGGCCACGGTCCGCCGCGAACCGCAGCCGCGAGAACGACGTCGATATCCGTCGACCCGACGTGCTCAGCCGCAGTCCCTGCGCCACCCAAGGCAGCCTCAGCCCAGGGTCTGGCCGCGTCATTCCGTGCGGCGAGCGCATGAACGAGGGCACAATAGAGCATCGCCGTTTTCGCGCGAGGTTGAGGCAGCAGCGGTAGTGCGTCTTGAAGGTGAGTCAGCGCCAACTCATCGCGCCCCTTCGCAATCGCAGCCAAGCCGCGTCCGAAGGCGACCTCGCCCAGAAGCACGCGTAGCCCGAGACTCCCAGCCAGCGCCTCAGCGTCGCTGACGTCCTCGTCAGCGCCTGGCAACACCCCGAAACATCTCACGCGCGCACGCTGTAGGTGAGCGTTCGCCAGTTGGCGTCGATAGTGAAGCTGACGGTAGTGCCCGATTACCGCACCGAGCTGATGCTCAGCTTCCGTTGCGCGCGCTGTCATCATCATCAACTCCGCCAGCGCCGCGGCTACGAGCGCGCCGAGCCCAGGGATCTCGGAGCGCCCAGCTGCCTGCTCCGCGAGGCGAAGCTCCCGCTCGGCTGCCACGTACTCGCCGTGCTGCATGTGCAAGTACGCGAGGCCGTTGCGAGCGTTCACTTGATCTACCAAACGCGCACTCCGCTCGGCCTCACGGAGCGCCGCCGCGAGTGCATCAGCGGCCGCATCCAGGTCGTTTCGCTGCAGAGCTGTCGAGGCGGCGTTGCGCAGGATCGCCGCGACCAGGACCGGATCGTCCGTCTTTCGAGCCTCGACCAACGCAGCATCGAGCAGCGGGCGTGCCTGCTCGGGCTCGTGCTGCCATCGCGCAACCCTGGCTCGGGCCAGCAGCGCCTTCGCCAGCCACTCTGGCGCAAGCTCGCGAGCGCGCTCTATTGCGGCGTCGGTGAGCCGCGCCTGCTCGGCCAGGCTTCCTCGACGTTGCTGCGCAAGATGAACAACGAGGACCAAGCGCACCCACAAGAGCGGCTCCGCTGCAGCGTCTACCCGACCCAAGGCGCGCTTCAAGTTCGGAAGTTCCGTGCGCAAGCGCGTGGTGGCTTCCGCCTCGGCAGCGCTTTCGATCGCATCGACGCAGCGCTCGCCAACCTCGAGATAAAACTCGGCATGACGCCGCTCGAGCGTCGTCTGATCGGAGCAAAGCTCACGCGCGAAGTCCCGAACCGCGCGCGGCAGACGGAAGCGAAGCTCCCCACTGAGCTCAACTTGGCGCTGCGACGAAAGCAGCGAATCGCGCAGTAGCGCAGCGAGGGAGCTTTCCACGACGCTCTCCGCCGCCGCGGGCGCAGCAACCTGACGCGCCGCTGCCAGCGAAAACCCTTCATCGAAAACCGTGCAGGCGCTCAAGGTCTCGCGCTCGCGGTCACTGAGCAACTGCCAGCTGCGGCGCAAGGCACGGCGCAGGATGGGCTCCTCCGAATCCAGCTGTAGGGATAGCTCCGAAGGAGAGTGCAGCACCAACTTGGGTGCGATCAGCGTCAACGCCAAAGGCAAACCCTCGAGTCGCTCGGCGAGCCCGCGCACATCCTCGAGTGCCAAACCCGCAGCCCCATGACGACTGGCCAGCGCCAGCAGTAGGTGCGTGGCTTCGTCAGTCGGCAATGGCGCGAGTTCGATACATTCGGCGTTGAGTGCTCGCAGCGCACGACGGGTCGTCAGCACGAACACCACGCCGGTCGTCTCACGCAAGTACTCCAAGTAGGTGGGCAACGCCTCGACGACCTGCTCTGCGTCGTCGAGCACGATCGATGACGGCGCTCCCTCACTAGCGAGTCTGTCGGCTAGCGTCGCAACCAACTCCTCCGCGTCGGGCGTGTTCACTTCCGCCCCTAGCATCGACGCCAGGGCGGCGAGAGCCTCCGCCACCTCGGAAATGTCGGTCAACGCGCACCAAGCAACGCCCTGCCGACCTTGGAGCGCGGCCCGAGTCAAGCTCGTCTTGCCGACGCCGGCTGGTCCTACGATCACAGTCAGACGCCGTTGGTCGACGGCCTGCTGGAGCTGCTCGAGCTCGGCACTTCTGCCTGTAAATTCGGACATCTCTGGTCTGAAGGGGGCAAACCGGAGCGAGTTCTTCCCGCCCACCTCGTCGGCCCCGTCCGTCACTGAGACGAACTGTAACAAGTTGTTATTTGGCAGCCAACCACGGCCCGCCCAGGCTGGAGGCATGACCGCGATGCAGCATTTTTCGTTTTGGGCGCGTCATGGCTGGCTCCTGGTGGCTAGCTGGATCGCATTGCTACCGACTACCGCGTGGGGCCAGGAAGCCCTGGAGGTGGCGATGCGCGTCGGCAGTGCTCAGCTACCAGTAGAGAGCGAAGAGCTGCGCGTTGAAATTGACTCACAGCACGCCTCGACACGCCAGGTCCAAGTCTACGTCAACGACACCCCGGGCGTCGTCGAAGGCCAATTCGAGCTGCGCCTCGCCGAAGGCAGCGCCGTCACCGGCTACGCCTACTGGAACGGCGAGCAGAAAGTCGTCGGCAAGGTGTTCGAGCGACAAGCGGCCAGGGGAATCTACAACCGCGTCACGGCCCGTCGCCGGGACCCTGGCTTGCTCGAAAAGCTCGGCGAGGGCCGCTTCGGCTTCAAGGTCTTCCCGATCGCTCCAGGCGAGGCCAAGCGTGTACAGGTCGAACACGCGGCGTGGCTGCACCGTCGTGGGCATCGCGTCACCTATCGAGCGCCCCTCGGTTCGCGTCGGGCGTCGGTCGTCGTGGAAATCCGTGACTCGCGAGGCGTCGGCGCAGTTCGTTCCGCCACCCACCGGCTACACGTCGAGCGCACCAGCGAAGACCGCGTTCGCCTGCGAGCTACCGGTGGCTCGGGTTCGGAGTTCCACGTCGAATACGAGGTCGTGCGAGCTCCAGCCCTCAGCGTACAGATGCACCGCGATGAAGGGCAAGAGGGGTACTTCAACCTGGTCTTCAATCCTCAGCTCGCACGCACTACTTCCGACACCGCCAAACAAGTAACCCTGGTCATCGACCGCTCCGGGAGCATGGCTGGTGAAGCATTCGCACAGGCGCAACGCGCGGCGGCCCAGATCGTCGAGCGGCTGGGGCCCAGCGATTCAGTCAACGTCATTTGGTTCGACGACGACGTCGACACTCTGTTCACCCGACCCCGAGTCGCGACTCGAGAGACGCGACGACAGGCGCTGAGCTTCATACGAGACATGGGCCTCGGCGGCGGAACGAACATCGCTCGAGCACTCGGAGCAGCTCTGGAAGCCCAAGACGAACGTGAGTCGCTGCTCCCCGTCGTTCTCTTCATGACCGACGGGCAATCGAACACCCAACTCGCACTCGAAGCGAGCGAGCGCGACGAGCGAAATGTGCGCGTGTTCACGATCGGTGTCGGGCCGAACGTCGACGGCCCGTTCCTGAGTCGCTTGGCGAAGAGCAAGCGCGGTCAGTTCACCTTCATCCAGCGAGCCAGCGCGATCGAAAGCCGCGTAGCGGAGCTGTACGGCCAAATCGAAGAACCGCTGTTGGTCGACCTCGAGCTGGAGATCGATGGAATACGAGTGCAGCGGCGCTATCCGCGCTCGCTACCTGATCTCTTTCGCAACGATGAAATCCGCATCAGCGGCCGTTTTCGAGGTGACGGCCCTGCTCGGTTCACGCTGCGAGGCAAACACGGAGGTCAAAGCCGACAGTACACCGCGCACTTGCCTACCCGCATCACGAGGCGGCCCTGGGTGGGTCGGCTGTGGGCGAGGGCACGTGTCGACGACTTGCTCGAAGAATTGGCCCTTCGGGGGCACGACCCGGAGCTACGAGAAGAGGTCGTCAGTCTCTCCCTAGCCTACGACTTCGTCACGCCGTTTACAGCTTTTCTCGCGATCCCCGAGAGCGAACTCACGGCGGACACTGCCCAGCTGATGGCGCAAGCCGAGGCTCGCAGAGCAGAAGCACGCGCACGTCACGACGATGCGACGCTGCTGGACGACGAATCCGAGGAAGACGTCCAATACTCATCCCCGATGACGTTGGACGATGGCGACGCTGTTTTCGACGCTCAGGATACGTTGCAGGCGGAGTCGCTAGCGAGCCGGACTCCGCCGAAGAGTGGCTGCGGGGCATGCTGGGTTGGTTTGGGAACTGGGTCCGCCCCACGCACCGGAATCTCATCGCTCTTGTTGCTCCTTGGAGCGTTGCTGCGCAGGCGCCGCCCCAGGTCCTAATCAGCAATGGGCGTGGGCTCAGCCTTCGATACCGGACCCTCCGCTACGCCTTGCAATAGAACTCGAAGAAGCTGCGCTGGCAACTCCTTGGCATCCGGCAGTGGCAACGGCACCATGTGGCCAACACCCCGCAACACCAGCTGTGGGAAAGCGCCCAGCGCCACCGTGCTCAGCACCAGCACCACGGGGTGCAAGTCGGAACGCAGTCTGCCTTCGTTCATGCCCGTCAGCACGGTGTTGACGATCAAGGGAACGTGCCCTCGCTTGAAGCGCTCGACGAGGCGGTCCAAACGGTTCGAAGAAGTGAGGGCCTCGCGCACTACGAGGCGAATGGTCTGGAGCTCCAACTCCGACATACCTCCGATGCGACGGTACAGGGCGAGTACCTTGCTGTCGAAGTCCGGCTCGGACTCGACCACCGTCTCGATGTCGCGCAAGAAACCAACGTACACTTCCTCCACCACCTCCAAGAAGAGGTCATCTTTCGTCTGGTAGTAGTAGTAGACCATGCCGATGCTTGTCTTGGCATCCCGGGCGATGCTCCTCAGAGACGCGCCATCCACACCACTGTCGACGAAGCGTGCTCGCGCGGCGTGGAGGATGCGGGGTTGTATGTCTGTGCGAGGTCTCGGCATGTGTTGTTCAGGCTAGCTTCTTGCTGAAACGAAGGGATGAAAGCGTCACTAGGGCAACGAGCAGCCCTGTCATCCACCACAGCTCGAGAGCCAGGTCGGAGAAGCTCGCGCCCTTGAGCGTGATACCTCTGACGACGCGGAGAAAATGAGTCAGCGGTAGTGCTTGCCCGAGGTATTGCGCCAGGCGTGGCATTGCCTCGAAGGGGAACATGAAACCGCTCAACAGAATGTTGGGAAGCAAGAAGAAGAACGACATCTGCATCGCTTGTTGCTGTGTCTTCGCCAGCGTGGAGAACAACAAGCCCAGGGCTAGATTCGCTGCGATGAATACGAAGGCCAGCCCATAGAGCATCGGCAAAGAGCCCACGATTGGCACCCCGAAGACGAGCCTACCGGCAATCAGGATGATCGTCATCTGAACGTAGCCGATCACGACGTAAGGCAATATCTTGCCGATCATGAGTTCGGCGTTTCTGACGGGGGAGACGATCAGCTGCTCCAGCGTCCCGCGCTCGCGCTCGCGCGCGATGGCCATGGAGGTGAGCATGACCATCGTCATCGTCAGGATCACACCGATGAGCCCAGGAACGACGTAGACTGCCGTGCGCAGGTCCTGATTGTACCAGATGGTTGGTTCTAGGCGAATGGTCTCGAGAGTTCCGACACGTTGCCCCGCCATCTCCAACCGTTGAAGCGACAACTGCCCAGAGCGAGCGGCAACCAACGAACTCGCCGTGTTCGTCGCGCTCGACACGACCTGAGGATCCGACCCATCGACGACGAGCTGCACGCTCGCCGTTTTCCCAGCGCGCGTTGCGCTGGCGTATCCGGGTGCAATGACCACGCCGACTCGTGCCTGATTGGAGCGAAAGGCGCGTCCGATGTCGTCGTACGACGCAACGGCGCCAACGATGTCGTAGAAGCCGGTCGCCTCCATCGAGCGCACCAGGTCGCGAGACTGGGCGGAGTGGTCCTGATCGAAGACCAACGTCGGGATGTGACGTACGTCGGTGTTGATGGCATAGCCGAACAGCAGGAGCTGCACGAGCGGGAGCACGACCATCATCGCCAGCGTCAGAGGGTCCCGACGCAGTTGTAGCAGCTCTTTGCGAGCAATGACGAGTGGGCGACCAATCATGCGGTTCCCCCTGGGGCTTGATTGCGCCCATCTTCGCGCACCATGGAGACGAAGGCATCCTCGACGGTGGGCCGAGTCTTCACGAACATCTGCCTGGGTGCTTCCGTCTCGCTGAGCAGGCTCTGGACGACATTCGTCGGGTCGTTCCCATCTCGGGTACACACCCGCAACACATGCCCGTAGTGGGCGACTTCATCGACACGGGGATCGGCACGCAAGACATCGGCAGCAGCCTGGGCATCCCGTGCCCGCAACTCCAGCACCTGCAGATTGCGGCGCTCCACGATTTCCCCTGGCGTACCAGTGTCGAGCACGACCCCGTGGAAGATGAACGACAAGCGGTGGCAACGTTCGGCTTCGTCCATGTAGTGGGTCGTGACGAGAATGGTCGTACCACCGTCGGAAAGGCGATGGATCTGCTCCCAGAATTCGCGGCGACTCACCGGGTCGACCCCGGCGGTGGGCTCATCCAAGAACAGAAGAGGTGGGCGGTGAATGGTCGCACTGGCCAGTGCTACGCGCTGCTTCCAGCCACCGGAGAGGTTGCCCGCGAGCTGATCGCGGCGGTCGGTCAGACCAGCGTGCTGCAGCACTTGCTCGATGCGCCCCTTTCGCTGCCGCCGGGGGACGCCATAGATGCCCGCGTAGAACTCGAGGTTTTCCTGAACGCTCAAGTCTTCGTAGAGGCTGAAGCGCTGAGTCATGTAGCCGATGTTCTCTTTGATCTTCTCGGCCTCCCGGACCACGTCGTAACCGACGACACGACCGTGCCCGTGTGTCGGGTTCAGGATCCCGCACAGCATCCGAATGGTGGTCGACTTGCCGGCGCCGTTCGGACCGAGCACTCCAAATATTTCGCCACGGCGCACGCGCAGCGACACGTTCTTCACGGCCACGAGCGAACCGAAGTGACGAGCGAGCCCCTCGGTCTCGACCACCCACTCCGACTCCTCGCCGAACTCGGGGGCTGCAGATGTTCTCATAGCGTGCTCACTGTCGTGCGGGAGCCTGGCTCACCTGCTGTCCGTCGATACTGACGAATGCCGGGACGCCTGCGTAGGCGTGGTGTTCCGGGTCGTCGATACGGATACGAACCCGGACGACGAGGTTCGGCCGTTCACGCTCGCTGAAGAGGTAGCGCGGAGTGAACTCCGTCGTGCGAGCGATGCTTTCGACCTTGCCCCCAAGTGGCTCGCTCAGAGCGTCGATGCGAACGCTGGCCTCGGCGCCTTCGCTGACTCGTGCTATCTTCGCCTGCGGTACGAAAACGTCTGCATACGGTCGTTGTACATCGGCCAAGGTAAACACCGGCGTACCAGGAGCGACGACCTCCCCAATTTCCACGTGGCGCTCGAGCACGTGCCCCTGAGTCGGGGTACTCAAGGAATACAACTCCAAGCGGCGGTCGGTCACTTCCAGCGCCGCTTCGCTAGCCTGGGCCCGAGCCTCCGCGCCCGATATCTCCTGCTTGCGCGAGCCCTTGCGAACGCGACGCAAGTCTTGGGTGATGGCATCACGCTCGGCTTTCGCGCGCGCCAGCGCACTGCTGAGATCATCGACGACGACACGAGGTGTGGCTCCCTCGGCGAGCAGCTTCGACTCGCGGGCGTGCTCACGCTCCAAACGCTCCACCTCGATCCCGGCCGCACGCAAGCGCGCCGCCAACGCCGCCACCTCTTCGCTCCGAGGGCCTTCTTTGACCAGCTCTGCCTGAGCTTGCGCAGCTTGAACTTCGCTCTGTCTAGTGGACTGGGTGGCGCGTTCGACGCGGTCGTCGAGGCGCGCCAGCAAGGCGCCAGCCTTCACGTCGTCGCCCTCCACGGCGTCGAGCTCCACCACACGCCCCCCGACTTCGAAACCGAGGCGCACCTCATCGAACTCGATAACACCCTGAAATGAATCATCTAGTTGAGCATCTGCTCGTTCACAGGCTGTGGCGAGCACCACCAGCGCCCCGAGGACGAGCAAGCACCGGCCTTTATTTATCATACGACCAGTAATGAGACGATGAGCGACCTCCGTCAAGGCACAGAGGAGCTCCAACGCACTCGGAGACGACCCGCCTGCAGCTTGACCCAAGGTGCTGGGTGTCTGCACAGTGTCCGAAGTGCCCGAGATAGCTCGCAGAGCGCCCTTGCTGGCCCTGTCGACCGCGGCGATTGCCCTGGCATGCACGCGCAGTGAACCGCCGTCGAGCGAGTCGGGGGTAGCGCCATCAACTCCTAGGGCAGCCGTCGACCGCAGCACGAGTGCTCCCCAAAGTCGTCGGCTGCTGTCGCTGCCGACGTCGCCCTACCACGCTTCCATCACCACTGAACAAGGCGCGGCGTACGTGCTCACTCCAGAGGCGGCTTATCGGCTGATCCCCGAGCAGGCCCAAGAGACGCTGCCCATCCCGACGGACGCGGATGCGGTACTGGCAGGCGAGTCGGTCGTGTATTGGTCGAGTGGGGCGCTGTGGCGGGTGAGGTTCGGGGGCAGCGCACAGCGCATCGCCGACGAACCTCATCGCCCGCAGATGCTCGCCGCATCACGAGAAGCGGTCGTGTGGCTCGTTCGTGGAGCTGGCGCCGGCAAGCTCCGAACTCTGCAGGGACGAACCTTGCACGCCTCGACGCATCCGCTGAGCGCATTGACACTGCATCGGGGCGAGGCCTGGTTCGTGGAGCAACTCGCGCCCTCCGAGTGGCGCCTCGCGCGGGTGAACATCGAGACCGGAGTGGCCCACTTCGGCGAAGGGAAGAAGAGCCGCCTTCCGGCGATGCTAGCCGCCTGGCGTGACCACGTGTACTACTACGGCGGCCTGAGCGTGGGGCTCCGCGAAACGACGACCGATCTCCGTGTCGAGCGCACGGTGGCAAAGGGACAAGTTTGCTCTCCACTGGCTGTCTTCGATCGCATCTTCTGCGCTCGCGTCGAGGGGCTCGTCGAACTGTCCGCAAACGGCAACGAGGTTCGCTGGATACGGCAAAACCGTGGCCATCTCATCACCTCGCTCGCAACCGACGGTAGCCTCCTGGTGTGGATCAGCGAGGCCGGCGACGACGGACTCGAAGTCGAGATGGTGGCACTCGACCGGTGAGTTCGATGCGCCGCTGCACGAACTAGGGAACAGGCCGGTCCAACGTCGTCATCAACCACGTCATGGCAGAGCGCGGACTGCCGTTGCGGATGAGCCCACTCTCCGAGGCCTGGCCCCACGTTCGCCCGTAGATCCAACCCCAAATGGTGACTCCGTGCACGTAGTCCGTCTCCAAGAAGTACGGGATGTGTTCACTGTAGGCATCTAGTTGCGCGCCGTCGTCGGAGGTACTGATGTCGTATTCAGTGATGTACAGGGGTAGGCCCGTCTCGTCGTGAAGCTCCTGCAGGTACTGCTTGACCGTCTCAAAACTCACCGATGGGTGGTCGAGGTCGTGGGCTTGCGCTCCGATGGCGTCAATCGGCGCACCCGCAGCCTGAATCGTCTTGACGATGTTCAGGAAGTCCCGGTGGTCCGTCGACCACTCGATGTTGTTGAAGTCGTTGAGCAGCAGTATTGCTTCCGGGCAGGCCTCTCTAGCCCACACAAATGCGTTCGTGATCCACTGCCAAGTGTCGTACGACCCGCCGCCAATCGCGTCCGCGTACGAGGGGTTCGTGTGGGGTGGTGGCTCGTTGACCACGTCGATCAGAGCGGTGTTCGGGTAACGCTGGCAGAACGTGTTCATCCAGTTCTTGACGTCGCTTTCCCCGATGCTGCCCCCGGGCTGTTGGCTCCCCCAGACGAAGGTATGCTCTTTGAAGATGAGGCCGTTGGCCTCGGCATAATCGTAGATCGCGTCCAGCGTTCCCCAGTTGAAGTTCGCGCCTGCCCGCGACTGGACTGAACCCCACTTGCCGGCGTTTTCCGGCGTGATCTGGTCCCAGTAGCGGGCGAAGGACAGGCCGTCCGTGTCCACGCCGTTGCCCGTCGTGATGTTGCCGACGAACTTGCGATGCGGACTCGTGGTGGGCACCGGCTCTGGGCTCGTCGGCTCCTCCTCGACTGGCGTGCCGCTCGTGATCCCCGTGTCGCTGGGCGTGGCGTCGGGTTGTGGGTCGAGGGGATCCTCGGAGCCGCCGTCGCTACCTGGTGGCGGCCACACCGGTACGGAAGCGGGTGGATCGGCAATCGGGGCAGTGCCTGGCTCGGTCGGAGCCCCGAGACTCGGTGCGCTTGGCTCGTCGCCGGCTGAGGTGCGATCCCCGCTCGGCAGTGCCGCGCTGGGCGACGGCATGTCGGCGGCACTGCCCGCAGCCGCTGTTTGAGTGGAAGGAGCCGTCGGCCCATCACCGTTGGTGGAGGCGGTGCCAGCAACAGCGTCATTGGTGAACGCCCCCGGTGGTACTGTGGCACCGGTACCCGTCGGTGTTGCACCAGCTGCCAATCCTACGGAGGGCGAGTCATCGTCGACGGAGCCAGCGCAGCCGACCACCAGGACGAGCAACAGCGACGCTCCCAGGTCAAGAAACTCGTGAGTAGACATTGTTTGAATCACGCTGCGCACGGTGGATCCCGCGAACCGTTCTCCTCGTGCTTCGTTGTTGCGTGCATCGATCTATTCCCAACTCCCAAGCAACAGATCACGGGTTCGAAATACGAACCGCGAAGTTGCAGGTTCGCGCAGCTTCTGCAGCTCAGAATCCTAGAGGTCGCAACAATCACCGTGCCTTTGAGGGACAACGACCAATGGACAACTTCTGTTCGTTTCTCGGGTCTTCTCCCCCGACGTGCGACAAGAGAACCCGTGCGAGCATGGCCGTGCCGACTCGGAGCAGGCAGCGGCCTGTTCATCCACCACGGATATGAAGGCTCCGCGCCTGACCCACTCCTCCATCTCTTGCCGAGGCACGGTTCGCAGAGCCGTCTCCGCCCGACAGGCCTGCGTCATCAGACGAATCGCCCCACCGGACCAAGCCCATCGGAGCGGGGCCGTGCGAGACGGAAGACCGGCTAGCGCAGAATCTCAGCCCGGCTGCGCTTTTTTGCATCCGGCATGGGGCATGCTCTGCTCGGTCGCGTTGGAGTGGTATCGCAAGCAGCAACATGGAACCCGCCCGACGCAGACAGTCCAGAAGATCCACCGTTCGGACGGGGCACACCAAGCGATCGTTGACAGCCGCCGCCTCCCGGCTGAACCTAGCGCGACGGGCGTTCAGGCGGCCCTTCCCACCTCATGCAGGCAACTTGCGAAAACTGCGGTCGAACCTCGCGCTGGCGTCCACGCTACGAAGAAACGTACACCTGCACCCGCTGCGGCAGCTGGAGCTACCTCGGTGCCATCGACGAAAGCCCCGACCAGCTCTACGATGAAACTTACTTCAACGGCGGAGAGTATGCCGGGTACCGCGAGGGCGAGGCCGCCTTCAGCCGCAATTTCGCCCATCTCGCCGACCTCGTGGAGAAGCACGGCAGAAGTTTTTCAGGAGCACGCATGGTCGAAGTTGGGTGCGCGACCGGTGTGTTCTTGGAAGAAGCGCGCCGACGGGGCGTCGCGGAGGCCGTCGGCATCGAGACTTCCGAGTACTGCCGAAAGATCGCAACCGGGCGCAGCCTGGATGTGGTGGCCCCGGGCCCAGAAGCGCTCGCTCGGGTTGAACAACTGCGTCCCAATCTGCTGGTCGCATGGGACGTGTGGGAACACCTGAGGCATCCGAGTCAGCAGATCGACGAACTGCTGCAGCGTTGCGCGCCTGACGTGACAGTCGCGCTGACCACCGTCGACGCCGGTAGCCTGGTCGCCTCGGTGCGGGGCACCCGGTGGCGACAGTACCACCCGCCAACTCATCTGCACTACCCGACCCGCAAGGCGCTCACGACGTTCCTCACCGACCGGGGCTTTTCCGTCGCACACTTGGGCTCGGTCGGCTACTTTCGTCCGTTGCTGGCCTATCTGCAGGCATTGGGGTTGCACCGCGCGCGGTGGCTGGCCCCTTGGCACGAAGTCCCTGTCTATCTCAACCTCTGGGACATCCAGCTGGTCATAGCCAGCCGTAAACCCGGCGAAGCGCAGTAGGATGAAGCAGAAAGGTTGGATCATCTGCCCCGCGTACAACGAGGGGGATCAAATCGAGAATTTCGTCAGCGCGCTTGATGAACACCTGAAGTCCACCACGCTACTCGACCAGTACGACATCTCAGCGCTCATCGTGGACGACGGATCCAGCGATTCGAGCGCTAGGGTGTTGCGCCAACTCGCCGACGACGAGAAGTACGCGATCGCCGTCGAGCACCTGCGGCTGTCGCGGAATTTCGGTCAGCAGGCGGCCCTCGTCGCGGGTTTGGATGCCGCCGCGAGTGCGGGCGTCGCATGGGCTTGCACCCTGGACGTCGATGGGGAGCACCCGGTGGCATTGATCCCGGACCTCGTGTCCCTATGGGAGCAGGGAGCGCCAATGGTGCACACCGTTCGGGAGTACGACTCACGTATTTCAGCGCTCAAGCGCGCGGCGAGCCGCACGTACTACTGGGCGCTGCGCAAGCTCTCGAGCGTCCAGATCCGCCCTGGAATGGCCGATTTCAAGTTGTGGGATGGGGAGCTGCTGCGCCAGGTACAACCGTTCTTGCCCCAAGCCGGCCTCTTGAGGCTGTTTGCCAGTTGGCTGTGCCCCAACGCACCCACCGTGAACTTCAAACAACCGCTCGTCGCCGAGCGACCCTCCAGATTCACGTGGAAGAAGATGTTCTCCATCGCCTTCGCCGGCTTGGTTCGCTATTCAGAATTGCCCCTCCGCTTCTTCTTGCTCGCTGGAGTGCTCTTCTTCGGCGTCGGTATTGCCCTGGCGCTGTTCACACTGATCGCATTCCTCATGGGCAAGACGGTGCCGGGCTGGGCCAGCATTCTGATCCCAATCAGTCTGTTTGGGGCGCTCCAAAGCCTCTCACTCGGTGTGCTCGCAGAATACTTCGTGCGCTTGCTGTTCCGCCGCAGCCTGCCGACCTACGTCGTGGAACGCTCGTCGCTGTCCCGTAGACCGCGCCAACCGAGCTGAAGCCCCGCACGCAGGGCGGGTATGCAAGCAATCACCAGCAGCCAGATCAACGGCTCGACCTGGTAGCGATAGCGCGACGACTCACCGATCGTGAACAGGCTGCTCACCGTCGCGACAAACAGCACTTGTACGATGGCGAAGGCGAGCAACGCAGCGCGAGCACGATCGCCAGCACGCCGTGCGCGCTCTGCGCTGATGGCTGCGACGCCAATCACGAAGGGTAGCAGCACGTACACGCCGACCGGGGAAAAGGGGAAACGATGCAAGAGCGTGTTGACGGCTTGCTCGTAGCCGCCGATGAGCTGTCGTTGGGGGTAGTGGGGGGAGAGCCGTGCGCGCTTCGGGTCGAGCGTTCCGTTTCGAGGGCGATCGGTCGGGTGCCAACGAGTGGAGGGGCCGAAGAACTGTTGCAGTGCCTCACCGACGGTACGAAGGTACTCCGTCGGGCGCTCCTTCAAGTAGACCATGGCATCGCGGCTGCGAAGCTCGTTCGCTTTCATGAAGAACCAGTGATTGTAGTTGGGCGCCTGGATCGAGGGCTTGTCGAGCGCGCTGTTCTTCGGCCAGCGTTCGCTCTCACTCGAGCCGAAGTACGGCAGGTATGCCCGAGGGGGTGCATACACGCTGATGTTCGCGATCGGTGACAGCTTGCCTCGTTTGACCCAGGCACGACGCTCCTCCGGTGGCATGCGCATGATCGTGACGTGGGTGAGGTTGCCGCCACCGGCAGAGGTCGCGCCGAAGTGATCGAACAGGAGATAGTTCTTCGCGTACAACGCAAGCAGCAGCAGCGCGGGCAAGCCGGCGGCCAGCAGGAGAGCTCGTCGATTCTTGCGGGGAGCCGCCACCAGCGACAGCCCGAGCATCAAGAAGAACCAGCTGAGGTGGAAGGTGCTGCGAAGAACGCCCAACAGCGCGCACGACAAGAAGAACGAAAACCAAGCCCAACCCGACTGCTTTCGAAGGGCGACACACAGCAGCGCCGCAGCCACCGTCAGCAGACAGGCAACCGGGTAGGTGTAGAGGTACAAGTTTTCGAAGAACAAGGTGGGCGGGAAAATCGCGAACGCGGCACAAGCACTCAGCGCCAACGCCCGCCCGGATCCAACCGCGCGCAACAAATAGTACAGCGCCCAAATCATCGCCAAGCCGCAGCCAGCGAAGAACGCGCGCGCAAGAACGTCGAAGCCGCCTTCGCTCAGCTTCAGCAAGCCCCCCGTCAGCAGGTTCATGCCGGGAGGGTAGGCGTGGAAGTAGAGCACCGATTCGAAGAGCCGAGTCCGAAGCTCCTCAGGATCGGCGAGGAACATCCAACTGAAACTGCGACTGAAGGGAAAGCCCGCTGCGTACAACACGACCCGAGTGCAGGCGAACCAGACGCCGAGTGCTGCGTAGTCGACGAGACACCTCCAGCGGGGCGCGCGGAGCAAGCTTGGAACGTTCAGTGCCATATCGCGCCTGCGCCAGAGGGAGCCGAGCTGCGCGGACTCTCCGGCGGCTCCAACGCAGCCTATCACGGCGGTCCTGGGGATTGCCACGAAGCTCCCGGGCAGTAGCCCGGATCGTGCACTCCGATTCGTTGCCCGCTAGCGAGGACCCCGTGCTCAGCGCGTCGGAACGTACTTCGTGCCGTCGAACTTCGGGGCGGGCGTGCCTTTCGCCGTCTCGATCGCCTGCTCGAGGCTATCGTCGGAACGTAGACAGGCGAAGCAGTCGCGTTTCTTGGACGCGCCGCAACCACTGGTCGACTCCAGCGCTGTCAGGGCTTCGACGCTACGCCGATCAGCGTGCCGCTTGGCGGCGTCGACGGTCTTGGCGATCGCGTCACAATCCCCATTGCCGAGAAACTCCAAGTCCAAGCGGATACGGAGCGCCTCCGAAGCTCGCCGCAGACGCAATATCTCGAGCTTCTTGTACGCCAGTTCCGCGATTTCTTTCTTCTTCCGCTGCCCCTTGGTCTCGAGCCACACGTCGTAGACCAAATCCAAGCCAGGTTCTCCCAGCAGATTAACTGCTACGTTGATGGCAGCTTCGTACGAGTCCAGCTCGACGGCCGCATCTCGAAACGCCTGGAGCACGGTCGGGTCTTTCGCGGTCTTCGGCTCGAGTTGGATCGCATTGCGGTAGGCGGAGGCGGTCTCGGTCCACTGTTTGCTCTCTCGATAGATCCTGCCCATGCTCAGCCAGTCTGAGACCTTGCGTTTGTAGACTGGGATCGCCAGCAGGTCCTGCAGCTCCAGCGCTTGCTCTTTCGATAGGGTTGCAGCCGCCTTGCTTCCGCCAGCAACCTCCCCATCAGGCGCCACCTCTTCCGTCGCCGTCTCGGCTCCTTCTGCCTCGGATCCAGCTTGTGGTTCGGCTCCCGAAGACAACGCCGAGAACAGCAGCACGACCACCAGCAGCGCCACGCAGCATGCGATCAGCGACCACAGTGACACACGGTGCTTGCCCAGAGGCAAGCGCTTGTCCAAGACCTGCAAGCGAGGAAAGCGTGCCGACAATCGATCGCAACCCGCCGCCGCGAGGCGATGCGCTGCCCGCGCCCCAACTCCGGCCAGGCGCCACAGGGGGACGAGTAGGGGTCGCAGCGCCGAGGCCACTGCGCCGAGCACGTGCTTGACCTTCTCCAACTGAGCGAGCCACTTGCGCGATGCGGGCGGCACGGGCACCACGCTCAGCCGAGTGCGCAGCAGTTCGTCCGCCACTTGGTGAGCACTCGCGGGCCGATCCGCTGGCTCCTTTGCAAGCAGGCGTTTGGTCAGATCGGCCAGACGCCAATCCACACTGGACGGCAAATCCGGTGCGGGCTCGTGCATGTGCTTCGTCAACACGATCGCGATGGAGTCCCCCGAGAAGGGAGGCTCGCCGGTCAACATCTCGTACATCAGGACGCCGAGTGTGTAGAGATCGCTGCGATGGTCGACGGGCTGTCC
Source organism: Polyangiaceae bacterium (assembly GCA_050301735.1). GTDB lineage: Bacteria > Myxococcota_A > Polyangia > Polyangiales > Polyangiaceae > SZUA-265. Next base: position 23,540 of record JBNKZR010000003.1, read on the forward strand.
AGCGGCCTGCTCGGGCGACATGTAGTCGGGGGTTCCAAACACCGATCCGAGCTGGGTGAGTTGGTTAGCGTCCGTCTTGGCTCCGGAGACCTTCGCAATGCCAAAGTCCAAGACTTTGACTTGGTCGTTGCCACCCTCCGCAAGCATCACGTTTTCCGGCTTCAAGTCCCGATGCACGACGCCTTGGGCGTGCGCCGCATCCAACGCCTCGGCGATCTGCCGAATGATGTTCACCGTGCGCGGCACGGGCAACTTCACCCCTTCACCCATCAGGTCACGCAAGCTGGTGCCCTCAATGAACTCCAGCGCCATGTAGAACGAACCGTCCTCCAAGCGCCCGAAGTCCCGGGCCGCCGCGACGTTGGGATGCTGTATCCTGGCTGCGGCGATCGCCTCCCGCTCGAAGCGAGCAACGGCCTCCGGGATCAGGTTCATCTGACGATGAAGCACCTTGAGTGCCACGACGCTCCGCATGTGCACGTGGGTCGCGCGATACACGCAGCCCATCCCGCCTGCGCCTAGCACCGCGTCGACCCGATAGCGCTGGGAGACCACTTGACCGAGCAATGGATCCGTCAGCTCCGACGCGGGAGGCACCTCGTGCGCGTCGAGCGCAGGGGGCACGTCGCCAGCGTCGAGCGCGGGGGGCACGTCGCCAGCGTCGAGCACGGTGCCTGCACGTTCACTGACTCCTGAATCGCTCGAAAGGAGCTCCGGTAGCTCAGCGTTGGACGGACGTGCCATTACAGGGTGATGCTAGTGCAGCACCCCGATCCGGGCCAGGCAACGCCGGTCGCCGGGGCGACTCAGCACGACGACGCTAGAATTGCTGCGTCGCTCCGTAAAACCCCGCGTCGTACGAGGTGGGTTGGAGCGGCAGGGGGTACGATAAGCGTGCTGCAAGGTGCACCCCAGCCGAGAGACGGTTTTTGCGCTCCCCCATCCGCGCACGGCTCTGCTATGCGCTAGCTCGATGCAGCAGCGCAAACTGGAGCGTTCCGAATTGTCGGTTTCAGTGCTGGCGCTGGGAACCTGGGGTCTGTCGGGTGACGCGTACGGCGAGGTCTCCGATGCCGTTCAGGACGCCGTCATTCATCGCGCCCGCGCTCTCGGCATCAACCTGTTCGAGACGGCAGACGTGTACGCCGCTGGCAAGATGGAAGAGCGCTTGGGGCGCATTCTCGGCGACGATGACCAGGCGATCATCTGCACCAAGATCGGTACGGACGTGAGTGCCAAGCCCAAGCGCAAACACTTCGAAGTGGAGTATCTTCGCACCGCCTTCGAACGCTCGCGCGAGCGGTTGCGACGACAGACCCTCGACATCGTGCTGTTGCACAACCCGAGCGCCAAGGCCCTCAGACGAGGCGAGGCGAGTGCTTGGCTTCAAGAGCAGGTCGACGCTGGGCACCTCAAAGCGTGGGGCGTCAGTGCCGGCCATCAAGAGGTGGTGGGCGCGGCGCTCAGCCGGGAGCAAGTCCCCCACGTCATCCAGCTGGCCCACAACGCCTTCTCCTATCAGGAGCTACGACGCGTGCAATACGACCTCTCTCGTCGCAAGGTCGCCGTCCTTGCGCGCTCGGTGCTGGCACACGGCCTGCTCACGGGCCACTGGCCCAGCGACAAGACGTTTCCTCGACAAGACCATCGCTCTCAGCGCTGGACGGCAGATCAACTCCGTCGGCGAATGACTCAGTTGCGAGCGATGCACCTGCTGACCGACGCCGGCAAGGCGAAATCGATGCGAGCCGCGGCGGTGCAGTATGCGCTTTCTCATGAGCGCGTGTTCTCGGCGGTGCTCGGCCCGCGCAGCGTCGTCCAGCTCGACCAGCTCGTGCGCGAACTTCCGCGCACGCCTCCGTATCTCGAGATGTCGTACCGCCAACGTCTCGAAAATGAGCTGCGGCGCCTGCGCGTCGACGCTTGAGGCGCCCGGGCCGAGCGCGGAGTCGTTAGCTCCCGACGAGTAGTCCTGGCAACGGACCATTCTGAAAACTTCGGCCATCTCGGAAGCTGCCGCGGTCGAATCCAAAGCTCTGCATTGGGGCACCATCCCAACCGTTGGACAGGTCGTCCATCAGCATGATGTTGCCGACGCTCGTCCACAAGTCGCCCAGAGTGCCTCCCGTTCCGAAGTTCTCGTGGTCGTGGAAGCGTCCGCTGGCGATCGCGCCGCCCAAATCTCCCGCCAGGACAATCGGAAGATTCTCCGTGCTGTGACTCGAGTAACGCAGGCTGCTGATCCACACGATGAGGGTGTTGTCCATCAGCGTCCCGTCCCCCTCGGGGATGCTTTCGAAACGCTCGATGAGATCGGCCAGCAGCTGCGCGTACCAGGTCATGACGGTCAATCGGCGGGCAACCTGTGCCGGTTCGTCGCCATCATCGTGGTGCACTGCAGCGTGCCAGTTGATGGCCTCATCGCCGCTTTCGAACATGTCGACCCCACCGTTGAGGAAGGGGAACTTGTTGACCTGAATGTTGGAGAAATGCAGGTGAGCGAGGGGCGTCGCCTGGCAAGCCAGTGTCGTCGCGATCAAGTCGAATTGCGCGCTCGTTATCAAGTCGTCGAAACGGCTGTCGCCGTCCGTCAGATCGTCCGGCATGCCGCTGGGAAGGTTCAAAGTCGGGTTGTCACAGACGATCTGCGCGACGGAATTGACGTTGTTCTCCACCTGGCGCAGGTGGTCAGCGTGGCGCTCCAAACGTTCGCGGTCAGCGCTGCCCACCTCAGCCATCACACGGTTGAAGTCCCCCAGCACGGAATCGAGAACCGAACCACGCCTGGCGCGCAATCGCTCACGTGGACTCAATTCCTGCGCGGGCCCTTGGATGGCGCCAAACAAATTATCGAAGGCAACGGCCGGGTCGGGTTCGCAAGGGTCCCGTTGGATGATCGTCCCGCCCTGAGTGTCGCTGCTGACGTAGAAGTCCCGAGCGTGTTCGCCGTGGTCCCCTCCGACCCGCAGGGTTAGCGGCACGACGCCCAAGCGACTGCCCAACTCGTAGTGGATCGATGGACCCGTCGTAAACATGGAGGGCGGGTCTTCGTGGATCTGACCGATGGAGTTGGCGTCCTGATTCGACGATAGACTGCCATCGGCTTCGAAGGCCGCCCCCTGGTGCGGAGTGTACGACAGCACGGTACGACCCGAACCGTTGTGCCCATTGCTGGACAGACTCATCGACACCAGGTTGTCGAGACCGCTGACGAACGACACTTTGCTCATGTGCGGCGACAGTGGTTCGAGTATGGGCGACATGGCCGTCAATTCTCCCCCCGAGTGCACGGGCTCGAAGTGAGCGGCATCTCGGGAGCCCTCGACGTCCATGCTGTGGCCCATGCTGAGAATGACTAGACGCTTCGGCCCGGACAGCGTCTGTGCAACGCCGTGCCGCTCGGCAAAACACTCCAACAGCGGCAAGGCCAGCACGCTACCTCCCGCCCCCTGTAGGAAGCGACGCCGAGACACTGCCCTCTTTGCCCGCTGCTCGAGCGCACGTCGAATCGCTCGAGGTCCAATGCTGGAGTCGCCCTTCATCGTATCTCCTCCGCGCGTCGATAGATGAACGACTCGCTTTCAACCACGCCCAGCAGCAGTTCCGCTATCGAAGCATCGCCTCCTGCCGCCCTCGTGCTCAAGTCCTGCACGATGCACTCGTGCTGTTCGCCCAGATCACGCCGTCCGATGGCGTAACGCAGCCATTGTTCAGCGGCGCAGGTCTGAAACAGCTCGGAGTGAGCCAGCGCGCTGGCCAACTCGACGACGCCGTTGAAGTCCGGTTCCAGATCGGTGCCCAAGATTTGTCCTTCGGCATCGACGGGCTTTCCGTCGGCGTAGACGCTTCGGAACAAGCCGTTTTCGTCGAGATCTTCCATGCCGATGCCGATGGGGTCCATCAGAGCGTGGCAGCCCCCGCAGGTGGCCTGTCCCAAACGCGCATCCATGCGGTCGCGCACGGTGGGATCCGAAGGCAACTCCAATTCGACGTCGAGAAACGCCGGGTCCGGTGGCGCCAACTGCCCGCACAACAGTCGCTCGCGCACGGCTTTGCCCCGATGAATGATCGACGTTGCGTTGTTGTGGGACGTCGCAGCTGCGAATTGCGCCGTCGTCAGCAGGCCGGCAGCGCGCTCCGCGGGCAAAGTAACCAGTTGCCAATCATCTTCACCGCTGCTGGGATTCGGCGCAAGGCCATAGTGCTCGGCTAGGGGTTGGTTGACCAGTGTCTGCGTACCGTCCAGCAGCTCGGAAAGCGCTCCACCCGATGAGACGACGTGGCTCACGAAGCGGCGAACCTCCTCCGACCACGCTGTTGCCAACGGCTCTGGAGCGTGGTCGGTGAACGTCTTGTCCGAGACTCCAAACCATTCACCGACGAAGCGCCCGACGGCTTCTTCTGCCCGAGGATCATCGAGCAAGCGCTCGGCCTCTTGTCGAAGCACCGAAGACTCTTGGAGTTCTCCGGCGGCCGCACGAGCGAGCAACACGTCATCCGGCGGCGCATTCCACAACAAGTAGGAAAGCCGGCTGGCGATCTCGTAATTCGATAGAACGAGCACATCGGCGTCGGCAGTCGGTTCACCGCGTTCGAGCAAGTAGAGCGTCTCCGGTGAAAGCACGATGGCCTGGACCAACCCACCGATCGCCAGGTCGAAGTCCAATGCGTCGGCGCCAGACCGAAGCTCTTGATACAGGTCGTCGAAGTGCTGGGTCTCGTCGGGGCTCAACGGACGTCGGAATGCCTTCTCGCCGAAGTTTCGCACGAACGCTGCCGCGCACTCGTCCTCGGACGTCTGACCCAAATCACAGGGCAGCATTTCGTCGAGATGCCCGGCCGCTTCGAGTGCCAAGTCTTCGCTGAGCTGCACCAGATCCCGCGTGTGGCTGGCCAGCACCTCGTTGGCACCAGGATAGGTGCTGAACAGGTTGTCGCCGACGACGGTCGAGTCGAGTCGAGGTTCGACGGTCAAGGCGAACGGAAACAACTCTCGGAGTGTGGTCTCGAACTGCCAGTCGTTGATGCGCAACGACTCGCGGCCTACGGTCAGCGCGCCGGTTTCGCACTGCCCTGCCGGGGTGCCCGAGCCGTCGGTCGACACTGCGGGGTCGTCGTCGACCCCGCCAGCGCCCGAGAGCGACCCGGAACCGACTTCTCCTGCGGCAAGATCGTCAGCTGATCCCGGGTCAGCGACGTCGTCGGCCGAATTGGAGTCGTCCTGGCCGGCCTGACTCGCGCCGTCGGTCCCTTGCCCTAGAGTTTCCTGGTCACCCGCAGGGCGTTCGCCGTCGGACGCCTCCAACGCCCCTGAGCATGCTGTCACCATGAGGCATGCCAGGACCAACCGCGTCGAGCTCATGTGGATTGGAACCCCGAGCGGCTTCTGACGGTTCACATTTCTGAGAGGCCGCAAACGATGGGCCGAAACGCAGTGGTGAGACGATGTGCCACCACGGCGGCACAACACGAGACTGGCGAGTGCCGGCTTTTGCCGCTCGGGCGCCGTGCCCCGCGGTAGGCTGTGACCGATGGTGCGGCGGTACGCAGCCTTGTTTGGGGCAGCCTGGCTTCTGGCTTGTGGTGGCCGGTCGGCGTTGGATGTTGCCACCACGGGCGAGGACGAGTGGCAATCCACGGCTGTCACACCACCTCCCCCCTCGTGCGCTGGTGGTCTCGCGTGTGCAGAAGTGAGCTGCTGCAAGCATCTGCAGGTCGATGGGGGTCCCTTTCTGCAGGGTCGCGGTGAACAGCAAGACAGCAGCGACCGCTTCTCGCCGGCAAGCGATGATGAGCTCCCCGAGCAAAGTGCGAAAGTCTCAACCTTTCGACTCGACAAGTTCGAAGTGACGGTCGGCAGATTCAGGGTATTTCACTCGCAATACGACGGCATGGCACCAGCAGTTGGCTCTGGTGAACATCCGTTGATTTCCGGATCGGGCTGGCAACAGGCGTGGAACGACGAGCTCCCGACTTCTGCCGCCTCATTGACCGACGCACTCTCGTGCTCGTCAGGCTACGCGACCTGGACGAACGACCCGGGCTCCAACGAGCAAGCACCGATCAACTGCGTGGACTGGTACGTGGCGTTCGCCTTCTGCGTGTGGGACGGCGCCCGACTGGCCACCGAGGCAGAATGGGAGTACGCGGCCGCTGGGGGCGCGGAAAACCGCCTCTTCCCCTGGGGGGAGGATACGCCCACCGCGAAACTGGCGAACCTGTTTGGTGAGGGTAGCCCGCTGACGGGAGTCGGCAGCACCCCGGCAGGAGACGGCCGCTGGGGTCAGAGCGACTTGGGGGGCAGCTTGTGGGAGTGGGTGCTCGACTTCTACGACCCCGCCTGGCTCGCAAGCGGCGGATGCCCAGACTGCGCCAACCTAACGCCAGCTCCCTGGCGAGCTCTGCGAGGAGGGGCCTGGAGGGAGAGCGCTCCAGCCCTTCGAGCCGCGGGACGAGGCGCCGCGCCAGCTCGCTACCACGGCAGCGCGGTGGGGTTTCGCTGCGCCAGAAACACGTCCGACTGAGCGCCTTCACCGCGCCGTCAGGTCCTGTCGTCCGCCAACGGGCGGGTGGAGAAGGCCGGCCAGCAAAGCCCGCGGAAGAAAAACTGTTCACCTGAAGCAGACTAGCTTGCTGAGGTGGGGCCCCACAACACGACCTAACTCTTTGCAATCAGGAATCTTTTCGAACATCGGCCAGAAATCCGAGCAACCATTAAGGCTTTCGCTGGCTGGCCGTAGCTGAACAAAGAAGGTGTAGGGAAAGACGTAGAGAAGCGAGCTGCTGCATGACGACCAAACCCCGTCCTCGTTCACATGACGCTACAGTAGGGAACTCTCGGGTCGTACCCATCAAAGAGCACATCTGCCCTCGCCCCGTCGCGGAGATGGCGTCGCTTTCCCGCCTTTGTGGCCATTTTGCGCATGATTTCAACAATCTGTTGACCGTCATCAGCACGTCGGCGGCGGTCCTGGAAGAGCCCGTTGGCGACCAACAGGCCCTGAGTGACATCGCCGAAGCCGCCGACCGCGGCCGCGATCTGGTGCGGAAGCTCATGGCGTTTGGCAAGCGCCAAGCACTGGAACCGATGATGGTGGATGTGCCGGAGCAACTCGAGTCACTCTTCGACGCAGTCGAGAGCGAACTCCCGAGCAACATCCAGCTCACCCTTCGTCAGCAGGAGGAAGGTCTCAGCGTGCGCATCGACCCCACTCAGCTTCGACTGGCGGTGCAGGCGTTGATCGACAACGCTCGATTGGCGATGCCCGATGGTGGGCGCCTGGTGGTCGATGTGGAGCTCGTTAGCCTGGTCGGCTGTATACCGTCGGATCCGAGAGGCGCGGTGCCACACGTGATGATCGCCGTGACGGATACCGGCTGTGGCATGTCGGAGGCAGTGCGCCGCGACGCCTGCAAACCGTTCTTCACGACGGACGCGAACCGTTCCGGCATGGGCCTATCCGCGGTCTACGGAACCGTGCGCCAGAGTGGGGGGGCCCTGCGCTTGGACAGCGCCCCGGGAGAAGGCACCACCGCGACCATCTACCTGCCTCAGGTGAGCTCTGCCGAAGTTGTCGGCCCAGAGCCGGACGCGTGGGACGACACCCTGCTCAGCTCCTCCAAGCTCGTCCTATTGGTCGACGACGACTCGCGAGTTCGACGCGCTCTGCGCCGCTTGCTGGAGTTGGAGGACTACCGTGTCATCGAGGCCGACTCGGGTCGTCAGGCACTGCGACTGGCGCGGACCTATCGGGGTGAGCTCGCGCTAGTCCTGACGGACGTCGTGATGCCAGGCATGAGTGGTATCGAGCTCGCGCGGCGGCTACGCCAACAGCCGGGCCATCCACCCACCCTGCTGACGTCGGGCTACGCTCCGACGGACCTCGACGATGGTTCGGCCGAGGGCCTACCCTTCATTCAGAAGCCGAGCTCGCGCGACGAACTGCTGGGCGCTGTGGCGGCGACGATCGAACGATTCGTGGAGCGCGCTGACGCGCCACCGGTGAGCGTCACGTCATCGACTCGACGCACCGCCTGCGCCTGACGGCAGCTGCCCACGAAACGCTCCTGCTCGCTGGAGAGCATTCCGTGGGCGGGGGTGTCGTTCTCTGGTCGCTAGGGCAGGATCGCCGGCGAGGGCGACCCGGTGTACACGGCTGTGCAGCGTGGGCGTGTCACGTCCGGCGGGCAGTTGAGATTCTGGTAGAAGCTGAGAGGATTGGCCGGCTCCGCATAGCCGGCTGGGATCTCCTGATTGCCGAACTGCCGAAAGTACTGCAAACAAGCATCACGCCACCAACGCGCCTCATAGTGCTGGATCTCGAGGAAATCGTCGATCGCACCGAAGCGCGCATCGTCCACACGGCCTTCAACGCTGGCCCAAGCGTCCCGCATTTGCCCGACGGTATCCACCCCCAAGCTGTAGCGATGCACGAGCTCCTGCCACACCGTGCGGCCCGAGCTCATCATCTCTCCCCAACCCACGGAGTGGAAGAACAGCAAGAACTCGTCCGGCACCGTGTCGCGATTGGCGAATTGCTGCATCACAGGACCGAAGTACTGCTCCACAGCCCCACTGCCCCCCGACGTGCGATCGAAGCCGATGCCGTTCGCGTTGGCCTTGTGATAGTAGACGGGATTCCACTCAGCGCGCCCCAGATTGTCCACCCAAGGCCCAGGCCCGTAGTGGTGATCACTGGCCATGATGTGCACGAGCCCGAGCGGCGTCATGTAGTTGACCACGGCTTCACGTGACTCCATCAGCATCTGTGTCACCGGTTCGACGACGACTGGGTCGTTTGAGAGGGTCTGACGCACCCACTCGTCGGCAATGGCTTGCGCCGTGAGGTCCTGATCCCACGCCATGCGCCCATAGGCGTACCAGTTCGCCTGGTTGAAATGAGAGCCGCACCAGTTCCGATCAGTACCGATGTTGGCAACCCCAGCGATCGCGGTCAGCTCGTTGTCATAGAGCGACCCATCGACTACCCGGGCCACGAGCGACCCCTCACCCTTCGCGTAGGTGTCAGCGTCGAGCACCTCTTCATAGAGAGGGCCCAGATAGACGAGGTGGGTGTCCTGACCCAGGTACTCCTTGGTGATCTGCAGCTCCAACGCCAATGGTGTCTGAGGCATGGCGCCAAAGAGGGGATGGAAGGGTTCGCGCGGTTGAAAGTCGAGGGGGCCATTCTTGGGCTGAACCAAGACGTTCGGCTCGAACTGGCCATCGAGCGGCTTGAACTCGTCGTACGCTTCGCGAATTCGGTCAACCGGAGCGTCTTCGGCGTATACGAAGGCGCGCCACATCACGATCCCATCGTAGGGGGCTACGGCTTGGGCCAGCATGTTCGCGCCTTGGGCGTGGGTGCGACCGTAGTCTTGGGGGCCGGGCTGTCCCTCAGAGTTGGCCTTGACCAAGAAGCCCCCGAAGTCGGGGATGCGGTCGTAGATTTCAGAAGCCTTGTCCGCCCACCATTGCGACACAGACGCGTTGGTGGGGTCAGCCGTGTTGAGCCCGCCGATCTCGATCGGTGCGCTGAAGCGAGCCGTCAGGTAAACGGCGATGCCGTAGGGACGAAACACGTCGGCGAGGGCGGCAACCTTGTCCAAGTACTGAGGAGTGAGCACCTGGGCGTCGGCGTTGACGTTCGTCAACACGGCACCATTGATGCCGACTGATGCGTTGGCCCGCGCGTAGGCTTCGTAGCGTGGAGAAAGAGAATTGGGCAGCGCGTTCCAATCCCAAAGCGAACGCCCTGCGTAGCCGCGCTCGACGCTCCCGTTCAGGTTGTCCCAGTGATTGAGCACGCGGTGCTGGATCTTCGGTGACGCGCTCAGAGACAACCCCGCCAGCAAGCGGTGCATCTGCATGTGGCGCAGCAGCGCAAAACTACCGTACAGCACGCCCAGATCGGTGTTGCCCAAAACGGCAATCACGCTCTGCCCAGCAGCGTCTTGGGTTTCCGCAACGAGGTAACCGTCGGTGCCCAACGCCGCCGCGTCCGCCGCGACGGGCAGTGCATCTACGATGGGAGTGCCTGGCTTGCCGATCACGACCGCGCCTGGGCCTTGGATCGTCCCGCCGAGCGACACGTCGCTACCAGTCAACCCACCCAAGCCGCGCACCAATTCGGAAGCCGCAGCCTGCAACGTCGGGGAATCCGCCTCCAGAACCACGTGATTGGCCCCAGCCTGATACAGAGCACGCAGTTCCTCGATGGGTACCAGCGGGTAGCGCAGCCACAGATCGGAGCCATTTTCGTCGGCCAGATCGAGCGGGGGCGCGGGATAGACCCACATGTTGGGGTCCGGCGCGGGCCCGCCATCCGCGGGGGCGCCGGGTTCAGGCGTGGCGGTTGGGGCAGACGACGTTGCATCCGGGGCCGGAACGCCGGGCTCGCCACTCGCGCCGGGCTGGGTCGGGGTCACCCCCGGTTGTTCGCCTGGGCCCGGTTCACCCGGAGTTGCTTGAGACCCTGCACCTGGCGCGCCGGGCGCTTGCCCAGTGCCACCCGCTGCAGGGTCGCCGGGCACCGCGGGCGCACCGGGTGTACCAACGCCAGTGGCAGCACCCGACGTGCCACCCCCCGGAGCGACAGTACCTGACGCCGACGTCGAAGGCATCCCACTGCCCGGTACCGGGTCGTCCGCCTGTGAGTCTCCAGAGCCGGCGCACGCGCTCATGACGAGCGCAAACGCCAGACCTCGGACCAACTGACGTCCCCGCGAAAAGTTGCTCATACCAAAACTACTCGTCATGTTTCAGCTCACTCCCAAATCACAGTCGCCCATCCGCTCCCGGGCACGTCGAATTGCAGCGTGGTGCCGCCGACGCTGAGCGTCGTTTGCGCCGCTTGGCCTCCGGAGTTGTGAATCACGGCTACGATACTGCCATCAGGGTTTCTGAAGGCAAGGGCGTCACCGCCTTGAGTTCCAATGCGCGTCGCCCCAGCGTCCACGTACTGCGAGACGTGCCGAAAAACATAGTACGCCGGGGTGACTAGTAGCGTCGACGTACCGCGGTCTACTGCTAGCAGTGCATTTTGCGGCCACGGGCGTTCTTCGTCGAGATTCTGGCCGCGAGTGTCGAGCACCATGTTCCAAGCGCTGTAGATGTGTGCGCCGGCCTGCACCCAATCTCGAATCAGCCCCCAACTTTCCATGGCGTACGCGTGATCGTTCGGCGGTTGGTCGGGATTGAAGGTGGTCTCTTCCCACGGATAGTTGCCACAGCGGTGCTCGGTCTGCATCACCAGCAAGCCCTCGCTCGTCAGCTGCGGAATGTGAGCCATCGTGTTCCACTGCAAGCCCACGCCAGTGACGTAAGACCGAGCCGTCGAATCCAGCCCACCCATGTACGCGTCATAGGTTTCCTCGTTGGAAAGGGTACCGAACCAGATCTGAGTCGGAAGGCCTCTCTCGAGGAAGGTCGGGCCTAGGTAGTTGGCGACGAAGTTGCCAAGATAGGTTGGACCGGTCGGGTTGTCACTCGTGGCTCCCCAGCTGCAGCTGGGATAGCGGGTGACGTAGCCTGGTTCGTTCTGAGGCTGAACGTGCTCGATCGTGAGGCCTGCGGCGGCGTACTCCTCGACGAAGCGAGCAAAGTACAGAGCATACGCGTCGAGCACTTGGGACTCGTTGCGCATGTTGCCACCGTTGGGATCTGCGTTGTCCTTCATCCACGCAGGAGGGCTCCACGGACTGGCCCACAAGCGCACGTCTGCGTTGTACGCCAATGCTGCCTTGATGTACGGGATGAGCAACTGTTCGTCGCGTTCGATGGAGAAGTTGGCCATCTCCCAATCGTCGGCGGTGGTGCTGTACGAATAACGGTCCAAAGCGTAGTCGCTGGAACCCATGGGGATGCGGCCCCAATCCAAACCAGCGCCGTTGGCTTCGTCAAACAGCAGGGCAACCGCTTGGTCACGCACCGCCGGGTCGAGTACCGACAGCGCATCCCAACCTGCCTCGTTGAACGTGCCCCCAAAACCCAACCACTGCTGGAACTCCTGGTTCTCGTTGACGGTGACGGTCGCGTTCGCCCCCACCACCTCGGTCCACTGCCCGTGCACCCAATAGCCCGTCGGACCGGACGCAACGAGGGCTGGACGCACCACCGGAGTGACGGGCTCCGTGGCGGGAGTTGGCGTTGGCTGCCCATCGTCGACGACGGGTTGGCCCGAAGCGACGGGCTGCGGCGTTCCGGTCGCAGGCTCGACCGGCATGGTAACCACTGGTGATGGATTTACGCCCACGGCGGGCCCCAATCCTGCCCCAGGCTGCGCGGCGCCGGCACTGCCTGCGGGTACCGAGTTCGGGTTCACAGCGCTCGTCGTGGCGGTGGCACCACCCGAGATCGGAGCGTTGATGACCGCACCGGCAGCCCCAGTCGTTCCCGCCGCAGGCACGCCGCTGCCCGCCACCGAGCCACTGGGTCCTGTGGTCCCCGTCCCAACCTCTCCGCTTGGGCTGGCGCCGCCGGGAGCAACGGCGCTGTCCGAGTCCGAAGGCGCATCGGACGAGCACGCACTGAGACAGAACACACCGAAGCTCGAGAAGACGAGGGAGGCTACGAGGCTCTTCGTACCAAGCCCTGCTTTCGAAGGACGGCCCCGAAGTGCGGTTGCTGATAGCTCTCCAGCATCGCCCGCTCCGATCGTCGTTAGGGATCCCACCCCTTGGTATGCCGCCGTCGGCCCCCAACGATCCCTGTTTGACGGCTGGGTCCGACGCCTCCGGGAGCTGGCGTCTCACCCCGAAATGTTGGTGTCTCTAGCAGCACCCAGCCACGGAGGCCGCGACGAAACATTCCGCCGGCGCTGCATGAAAGCGGAAGAAATAGGGATTCGTGCCAAGCACGAGATCAGCCTGGCGTTCGGAGCTCGTGCTTGTCGGCGCCGACGCCGGTGGGGCAGGTCGCTGGCCCCTTCCGAACGCGCCGATAGATGCGGAAGTGACGTGGCTCAATTCCAGCGGCGGTCGGAAGTCGGCACTCCAGCGTCGAATTCCGCACCGTCGATGTGGTCGGCAAGCCCGCCCAAGACCTCGAGCAAACGACTCAAGCGCGCGGCCGGATCCCTCTGTTCGAGAAGTGCCTGACGTTCGTCTGGGTCGTGAATCAGGTCTGCAACCAAGTAGTCGCTGCCCGCCGCGTCGGACACCAAAGTCCTAGCCAGCTTCGACAACCGCTGGGCCGACGGCTCGAGATGTGACAGGAGTCGATCACCTGCTGCAATGACCTCAGAACGTAGCGGCGCCAAATTGCTCAGTGACGGCAGGTCTTCGAGGAGCTCGACCTCCGCTACGCGGAATGGTGTCGCCTCATGTTCGCGCAGCAAGCGCACCCGAGCCAGCCCACGCACAATCACGTAATAGCGCCCATCGGGCAGCCGCCGATGTTGGTGGATTTCGCCGACCCCGAAGACCGGTTTGACGGCGGGAGCACCGTCGTAGTCTGCCTCGAAACCGTGCTCCAACTGCGGGATCCCGATCAATCGTCCACTCTCCAGTGCATCCGCGACCAACGCCCGATACCTGCTTTCGAACACGTGCAGCGGAAGTAGCTGATGCGGGAACAACACCACGTTGGGGAGAGGAAAGAGCCCGACGCAGCTGAAGTCGTGTTCACGTGCATCACTTCGCATGCACGAGTTGTAGGACGCGGCGGACTGGGCGCCAATCCCGACCCGTCGCTACCGCAGACTCCGACGGCATCAGAGCGCTTCTTCGACGAGCGGGGCAGGGGCCGGCGGAGCCACGAACTGACCTTTCAACACCCGTTCGAGCAACGCCTCGCGGGGCCGTAGGCGATATCGGATGCTGCGCTCAGGCTCGCGCCTCGACTCTCCCTCCAGCGACCAAATGTGAGGCATGCCAGCATTACCGACCAGCGCGATGGGAACCCCCGTGAGCGGGTCGACTTCATAGATGAAGAAGGAGTGGGTGTGCATGCGTGTCTCGTCGTCTTCGGTGTACCCGCGCACGACGACGATGTCTCCCGTCGCAAGCACGCCAGGGTCATCGATCAAGTCCGAAAAGAATCGCTCTCGATGACCGATGGGTACGCGTTCACTCGGTGGGGTCTCGTAGACGTCGAACCACTCCGGCTTGGATCGAGCAAAGCGAACTAGATCGGCGACACGCCGTCGACGAAGCGCATCCAATTCCGACAGATCCAAAGCACCCACCTGCCGAGTCCGGGATTGCCCGTCCGCATTCCACCAGCTGCCGCTGGCACGCTCCAGAGTGTCCGTCAGGAAATCGACGCAAACCTGCGGTGGAACAGGCTGCCCCCGGGAGTTGAAGACGTCGTAGACTTCGTCGCGCACGAAGAAGTAGCGGCGTCCTTTCGCGTACGCCTCTTGCCACAGGGGCCTGAGCACGCCGTCTTCGATCCCCGTCTCGTCGCGTGGCTCGTCGAAAGGCGGAGCATCGACCACCTGGGCGTGCATGGCGTGCTGTAGTCGCTCCAGGGCCTCCTGCCGTCGCGCGCTTCGGGAGCGCGTCGAGCTGCCATGCTCTCCCACCTCGCACCGTACGACGAGCTCTGCGCCTCGGCGCTGGAGCACGAAGCGCGCTGTTGTCGAACCGTAGAGCACCTCAGCGAGAACGCTGTCCGTGGTGGCGTGCACGACGCGCAAGCGGTCAAAGCGCAGGCGGCGACGCAACGCTCGAACGTCAGCGTGCAGCGGCGGCGGAGGGTCGCCCTCGCCTACGCGGTCGAGATGCAGCAAGTTGACGACCTGGGGATGATCGACGGGCGAGTCCTCGTAGACGTATTGCCCTTCGCGGGTTTTCGTCGCCCAATACGTCCGGTCCCCTCTCTGGATCCAGATGCGCGGCCCGTCGAACAGGTGTTCCGGTTTCACCAACTGTTCGAAGGCGTATGCCATGTGCGGGTGCTCGGCGTACAGATAGCCGTCACGCAACAACACCTGGCGACCGATATCCGGGCGCGCGACAAAGCGGCGCAACTGAAACGCCAGGGCGTCCCAATGGTGGGTTGCGTTCTGTAGATGCCGACGATAGCTCTCCACGGTCGCACTACTCGCCGGGCCCCATCGGGGTGTGCGGAAGAAGATGAGCGGCTCGGCTTTGGCCCGGGCCAGCAGCAGCGCGCGGTTTCCACCGAACTCGGGAGCACCTGCTTCGGCGGGCTGAGCCTGGATCTCGCGCCAGCGGAGCTCACAACTTTCGCCTGGCTTCGGCGAAGCCGAGTCATCGTCCGCGGGTTCATCCATGGAGGGCGCGGGAGATGAATTCGGCCCGGCCGCGACCCTGCTCGGCCTCGCGCTCGCGGTCGTCTCCGCCCGCTGTTCGCCTTCGTTCGCGGGCGTCACGCTGCATGCGCAGAGCGAGAGCAGGACGAATGCCTTGCCACCGTAGGCGGAGCAGATTGTGCGCCAAATACTTGGGATTAGGGAGCCTCCATGCGCAGGGTTTGGGCCAAACTCGGACCCGAGCCGGACGACGACACCTGTGTCGATCCTCATCGGCTCGTTCAAACCTGACACACCGACATCGGTGAAGCGACGCCGAGCCCACCCAACGCCCGACGCCAAGTGCCGCAAGTCCGCTCGATGGTTGAGGAATTGATGGCGAGCGACGCCGACTCAGCCGCGCCTCACGAGGCAGCTCCGCAGCAGCGCTTGTACTTCTTGCCGCTACCGCATGGACAGGGCTCGTTCCTGCCCACCTTCCCGCTGAAGCGCTCGACGTGCTTCTGCCGCAGCTCGGCGAAGTGCTCGTAGCTCCGCAGCAACAGTTCGGGCAGTCGCCGGCGCGTTTCGCTCGCCCACTCCGCCTCGTCGCGAGCGCTGCCACGACTGACCTCGACGAAGGACTGGAACGGAAGGTAGCCGGCCAGCACTGCCAGCGGCATGACCAACTCGAGCGCCTCCGTGTCGTTCTGCCACGCCTCGCTGCCGCGCACCAAACGCACGAAGCCCTTGCAGAACTGTGTCATGGCACGGTGGTCTTCGGGGTGCGGAGCGTAGGGCTGCCCCAGAGCAAAACACTCACGAATCGCCGCACGATCGCGCATCATTAGCGCGAACAGCTCGTCCAGAGTCGATTTGTTCGGGACCTCGCTGCTGAGCAGCATCGGCAACCATGACGTCGGATCGCTCTGACCCGGTTCACAGGCCAGCGCCGAGAAGACTCCACGAGCATGCGGGAGCGGTACCGAACCACTCGCCTCTAGCAATTCCCGGACAATCGCCTCCTCATCCTCGGAAAGGGGGTCGCCGGGAGCATCCAACAGACTCATGAGATTGCCATACGCCACGAACGCGGCGATTTCCACAGGCGTGCCTGGTACGCGCCTTGCTTCGTGGGGCGGCCTCAACCCCAATCTGAAGGAGACTCACATGTCCGAAACCCTTGAAAGCGCCAAGAAGGACCTCACGACGTTAATGAACGACCTGAAGACGCTGGCAGACGAAACGCGCGTCAAGGCTCACTTGGCGGGTATGGAAGCCAAGTCGACTTGGAACGAACTCCAAGGGCGAGTGGATGAGCTGGAGCAACGCGTGCAGAGCGGCAAGGTCGACGCGGTCGGCGAGGTCAAGGCAGCCGTCGATGATCTGAAGACCCACCTGCGCGCTCTGCGTGACATGGTCGCCCCCGACAAGAGCTGATCGCCGCGGCCTCAGAGCCTGCGCGTATTCCCACGCGAGCGGCAGAGGTGGGTCGTAGGTCCCCACTCGGTTGGCGCCTCAAGAGCGAAATTTCTCCGACCGGTTGTTGCGTCGTCGATTCCTCGAGCCGCGGACTTTGGGCTAGTGCGTGGCGCTAATCAACGATACACGACTAGCTCGTGGCCGCCCCGAGCGCGGCGGTCGAAGGAGTAGTATGTCACGTTTGATTCTGGTCACTGGCGCAACCGGCAAAGTCGGTCAGCACTTCATCTCGCGATTGTTGGCAGAGCCGGGCTTCGAGGATTGCTCGGTGCGGGCGCTCTGTCACAACAGAATGCTGGACCAAAGCGAACGCGTCAGCGTCATCAAGGGGTCCATCTCGGACCGCGACGCAGTCGCCCGCGCGATGGACGGGGCCACACACATCCTGCACCTCGCCACCTGCAAAGAGACGCCAGACGCCATCATGGATGTCGCCGTCAAAGGCATGTTCTGGTTGCTGGAGGAGGCGCGCGAAAGCCCCAGCTTGAAGCAGTTCATCCTCATCGGCGGCGACGCGGGCGTCGGGCACTTCGTCTATCCGCGCGCGGTCCCCATCACGGAGGACCAACCCCACCGCGCCTACCCAGGCTGCTACGCGCTGTCCAAGGTACTCGAAGAGGTGATGTTGGAGCAGTACTACATCCAATACGACCTCAACGGCTGCTGTCTGCGTGCTCCCTGGATCATGGAGAAGGACGACTTCAAGTACCAGCTGTCCTTCGGCGACGACGTCTTCGGCGGGCCACGCTGGTGCGACCTCGTGGGCCCACAGAAGGCCAAAGAGTATCACGCGAGCGGCGCTGTGCCGGTGATGCAGGACGCGACCGGAACCCCGGTGAAGAGAAACTTCGTGCACGTCGATGACTTGTCCAGCGCGATCCTCGCAGCCATCGACCATCCCCGCGCCAAGCAGCAGCTCTTCAACGTGTGCATGGACGAGCCCATCGATTACGGCACGTTGGGCGAGTACCTGAAAGCCTCGCGTGGCCTGCCCACCGTCGACGTCAAGACGGAGTATCACAGCACCTGGCTCGACAACACCAAGGCCAAGCTGCTGCTGGGATGGCGACCGAAGTACGATCTGAAACGAATGACTGACGAAGCGTTCGGCTACGAGCGACCCGCCAACGACCCGCGCAAGATCTGGTATCCCGGCTGAGCCGCGTCGCGGCAAGCGCCGCTTGCGCAGCCAAACACTCGCGGCGTGCGGCACCCTGGCTGGGGATGAGCCGCACATCGTCGCGTCGAGCGTCCAGTCCAGCAGTCCCGCGAACACAGGGCCACGAGCACGTCCTCGCATCGAGCGTACCAGCCCATGGAACACAGGGCCGTGAGGGTGCGTTGCTCTCAGCTCGGCGTCGCGATGCGGCTCGTGAACAACCGCTGCAACACGATGAAGACGAGCAGCAACAGCGCGATGGCAATGGGCTGCCATGGCGAGGACAGACTGCCGTCCAGAATGATCACCGAGCGCACGATGGCCGTGATGAGCACGCCCATCAGTGTGCCGATGACCGTGCCCGAACCGCCGGTGAGCAGGGTGCCACCAATGACGACGGCGGCGATCGCCTCGAGCTCGAGGCCGACTCCGATGTTCGGCTTACCGGCACTGTCCGTCAGCACGGTGGCCACACCCGCCACGCCGGCGCAGGCACCGCTCAGGGCGTAGATGCCGAACGTGGTGCGGCGAATGGGCACGCCCATCAGCAGCGCCGAACCGGGGCTTCCGCCCATGGCGAAGGTGTTGCGCCCGAAGCCCGTCCAGCGCGAAACGACAAACGCGACGATGACGGCACCTGCCAGCATGTATGCCGTCGGAGGCACCCAAGCGCGCCCCAACCCAGGAAGCGTGAGCGAAAAGCCCAGCTCGTCCATCAGCCATTCCACCGCGGGGTGCTCGATGCTGATCGGCTCAGGACAGATCGCAAAGGACAGGCCCCGCGCGAAGAACATGGTCGCCAACGTCACTAGGAAGGCGGGCAACCGGAATTCGTGAATGAAGAAGCCGTTGAAGACGCCCACGGCGGTCGCGCAAACGACAGCTAACAGCATCGCCACGACGGGGTGCACCCCCGCGCCGATCGCGGTGGCGCTCACGACGGTGCCCAACGCAACGACGGAACCCACGCTCAGATCGATGCCGCCAGAAATGATGACGAACGTCATCCCCACGGCGCAGATACCCATGGCGGCGTTGCCCTTGAAGAGATCCACCATGAAGCGCAGCGACGCGAACGGCTCGTACATGGCGAGCCCGGCAATGTACAGCACCACCAACAAGCATGCCGTAACCAACGTCGGCAGTTGCTGGGGGCGGATGCGACCCAACCAGGAAGTGCTGCGAGCAGGGGTGGATTTGGAATGGCCCACGGGCTGTGTCGTCACGCTTGTCGCCATCTCGAGAACCAAGTTTTCAGCTGTGCCCGCGAATCGGAGGAGAGCAGCAGGCAGACCAGAAGGATGACGATCGCCTTGGGCATGGGTTCGATCTCCGATGGCACCTGCTGGTTGTACATCGTGACGGACAGGGTTTGAATCAGCAGAGCGCCTAACACCGTCCCACCGATGAAGAAGCGACCGCCGGTCAACGCCGTGCCACCGATGACGGCAGCGAAGATCGCGTCCAGCTCCCGCATGCGCCCGATGCGATCGGGGTCCGCGGTGGAGATGTAGGCTGCCGCGACCAGGCCGGCAACACCGGCACACAGGCCGCAGAACGTGTACAGCGCGAGCTTGATGCGTCGGTCAGGAACACCTGCCAAACGACTGGCATCTTCGTTGCTGCCGATCGCCTCGATGAACAATCCGAGCGCAGTCCGTCGCGAAACCAACCATGCCAGCAGCACCACCACCAGCACCAGAGAGACGGCAACGGGCAGACCCAAGAAGTGACCGCTCCCCAGCGCGATGAAGGTCGTGTCGCTCACCGTGACCGGTTCGGCGCCGGTCACGAGCAGCCCCACGCCGCGAATGCCGACCATCGTGATCAGAGTTGCGATGATGGGCTGGACACCGACGACCGCGACCATCAGACCATTGACGAGCCCGACGGCGGCCGAGGCGCCAAGTGCCGCTCCGATGGACACGCCAAAACCGTAATTAGGGTCGTTGAGCATCACGACCGCAATCGCTCCGGAAAGCGCCATCACCGACCCGACGGACAGGTCGATGCCTTTGACCGCAATGACGAGCGTCATACCTACGGCCAGCAGCGCAACGACCGCGCCTTGATTGAGCAAATTGACCGGTGTCCCGAAGAGCGCTCCGTCGCGAACGGTCAGGGTGAGGAAGTTGCGCGAGAAGAAGAAGTTGAACGTGAGAAGCGCCAGCAACCCCAGCAGAGGCCACGCTTCACGACGCTTCTGGCGCAAAAGATAGGCGACGCCCGCGCCGGCGAGCAGAAGCGCGCCGACACCAAAGGGATTGAAGTTGGTACTCAGTGCTTCCGACATGGCTCTACTCGCTGGCTGCGCTTTCTGCCGGGGCAGCCCCATCGGCGCTGTGAGCGATGGCATGCATGATCTGGTCGACTTGAACCTCGTCACCCTCGAGCGTCGCGCTTTGGCGTCGGTCGCGCAGCACGAGCACGCGGTTGCAGTTCCGAGTCAGCTCCTCCAGTTCGGAGGAGATGAACAGAACCGCCATACCGCGGCCACGAAGGTCTTCGATGACCTTTTCAATCTCCGCCTTGGCGCCGACGTCGATGCCTCGGGTCGGTTCGTCGAGGATCATCACCTTGGGTTGCATAGCGAGCCAGCGACCCAGCAGGACCTTCTGCTGATTGCCCCCGGAAAGGGCGCGAATGGGCGTCTCTGGGGAAGGGGTTTTGATGCTGAGGGCGCGGATGTAACGGTCGGCCAGCTCCCGCTGTTCCGCGTCCGACAAACGACGGGTGACGCCGCGTGACGCCTGCAACGCCAAGATGATGTTCTGGCGCACCGAGAGCTCAGCGAGGATGCCGTCGCGTTTTCGGTCTTCCGAACAGTAGGCGATGCCAGCGAAGATGGCGTCCCGTGGTGTCCGCAAGTCGACGGGGCTGCCGTCCACGAGCACCTCACCCTCATCCGGCGGGTCGATACCGAAGATCAGCCGCGCCGTCTCGCTTCTGCCCGAACCGAGCAGCCCAGCAAGACCCACCACGTCACCGCGCCGAACGGACAGATCGATCGGGCCCACCACACCGTCGCGCCGCGCGTGCCGCACGCCGAGCACTTCCTCGCCTTCGCCACCCACGTGCGCACTCTCGCGGGTCGCGCCATCTGCAGCCGCCACCGAACGACCGAGCATCGCTTCGACCAACCGCAGCCGCGGACACTCTTCCGTCTTGAACTGGCCAACCATGGCGCCGTTGCGCAGCACGCTGATGCGATCGGTGACGCTGTAGACCTGATCCAAAAAATGCGTGACGAAGACGATGGTCAGTCCCTGGCTGCGCAGGTCGCGCATGACGTCGAACAGGGCATCCGTCTCTTTTTCGTCGAGACTCGATGTCGGCTCGTCCAAGATCAAGAGCCGGGCGTCCACGACCAACGCGCGTGCGATAGCAACGAGCTGCTGCAATGCCGTCGGCAGTTCGCCCACGCTCGCGTCCACGTCCAATTCGATTCGGACTCGGGCTAGCGCCTCGCGCGCACGCTTCCTCATCTCCTTCCAGTCGATGAAGCCGAACTTGCGCGGCTGGCGCCCCAGCATGATGTTCTCCGCGACAGAGAGCTGAGGCACCAGGTTGATCTCTTGGTAAACCGTGCTGATGCCTAACTGCTCCGCGTCGCGGGGCGAATTCGGGGAGATCGTCTTGCCCTCGAATTCGATGCTGCCACCGTCGGCCTGGTGCACGCCGGTCAGCACCTTGATCAGGGTCGACTTGCCTGCACCATTTTCACCCATCAGGGCGTGAATCTCGCCCGCCTGAAGGCTCAAACTCACGCCATCCAACGCCCGGACGCCCACGAAGCGCTTGGTCAGGCCCTCGACCTTCAACAGCTCCGTCACTTGCGGATGCCTTCTTCAGTAGGGGCGCGATGCGAGCAGTTCACTCGCCTGTGCTTGTTGGAATACCTGGCCGGGCACAATCGTCTCTTTCGGGAGCTTCTCGCCGCGGACGACCTTCTCGATCGTGTCGAACAGCAACGGCCCATGAAGCGGGGTGCACTCGACGGTAGCGTTGAGCTTGCCCTCCTTCATTGCCTCAAAAGCCGCCTTGACCGCATCCACCGAAACGACCACGACGTCCTCACCCGGTTTCAGGCCAGCCGCTTCGATCGCCTGAATCGCACCCAGCGCCATGTCGTCGTTGTGGGCGTACACGGCGTCGATTTCACCCTTGTGAGCCTCCAGCAGGGCTTCCATCACAGTCTTGCCCTTGCTGCGGGTGAAATCCCCACTTTGGCTGGCGATGATCTTCATGTCTGGGAACTTGGAGATGGCCTCTTGGAAGCCTTGCTTGCGCAAGCGCGCAACGTCCGCCGCGGGTGTACCGACGAGCTCCACGATGCGAGCCTTGCCGCCAGTCTTCTCGGCGAGCCACTTGCCAGCTTCGCGACCCTCCCACACGAAGTCGGCCACCAGCACCGTCTCGTACAAGTCGGGCTCGGCATCCACGCCGCGACTAGTCAACACCACGGGAATGCCGGCACGCTTCGCTTCTTTCAGCGTCGGCTTCCAACCGATCGATTCCTGCGGAGCAATGACGATGACGTCGACGCCACGCGTGATGAAACCGTTGACCGCGTTGATCTGGTTGTTGTGCACGTTTTGCCCATCAGCAAATACCAGCTCGATTCCGCGCTTCTCGGCCTCCTTCTTGATCGACTCGGTGTGCGCGATGCGCCAGGAGCTCTCCGCACCCGTCTGCGAGAAGCCGACGACGATCTTGTCCTTCTTGTCGGCCGACGCCTTGTCTCCATCCGCACCCGCTTTGTCCTGCCGACTGCACGCCGACAGCAGGGCGAGTGACAAGACGATAAAGGACCAGAGCGCTCTCGCGCGATTAATCTTTTGCATGCAGCAACTCCCGTGCTCGAACCAAACCGAACCTGCGGTGACTTACTAGGAACCCACGGCGCTAGCAACGGCTTGCTGGGCGCGCGTTCACATTGAACCAGGGAGAATCAGTCAAAGTGGTCGGCTCTTTTTTATTTCTCCCCTACATTTGACCACGTTGGGCAATTGTCCACCCCGAACGGACTACAGGTCTGCCGAGATGGCTTCGGTCTGCGGCTGCTGCACTTGGCGGCGGACCGGAAAGCAGGAGTTTGACTGCTGCATCAGGGCCCCAATCGCGGTAATGGCTTGCTCCAGGATGAACACTTCATCAGCGGTCGAGGAACAGACTCTGGCGGCGGCACTCGCGAAGCGCTTCGTCGACCTGACCGGGCACGCGCCTGCAGGCGTCTTCGGCGCCCCAGGCCGCGTCAACCTGATCGGCGAACACACCGACTACAACGACGGCTTCGTGCTGCCCGTCGCGATCGCCCAGAAGGCGGTGGTGGCGATACGACTGACGAAGGACGACCGGGTTCGGATCTGGTCCGACGAATTGGGGCAGGTGGAGCACGCCACTTCCCAACTCGCGCCGGGGAGCGTCGCGGATTGGTCCGCCTACGTTGCCGGCGCACTGTGGGCAGCGGGACTGGGCCGCGGCAACTTTCGCGGCGCCGACGTGCTGCTGAGCAGTTCGGTTCCCGTCGGCGCTGGATTGTCGTCAAGCGCCGCGGTGGAGTGCGCGACAGTCCTCGGAGCGATGAGCTTGCAGGGGCGTGAGCTCGCCGCATTCGAGATGGCCATGCTGGCCCACCGAGCGGAGTTCGAATTCGTCGGCATGCCTTGCGGCATCATGGATCAGAGCGTCTCGATGTGCGCGCAGGAAGACCACGCCCTGTTCCTGGATTGCCGCACCAAGCAGACGGAGCAAATCCCGATCGACCTGGGCGCCGCCGACTTGGAGCTGCTCGTGATCGATACGCGCGCCCCGCACCGCCTCAACGACGGAGCCTACGCCGAGCGACGCGCTGCGTGTGAACAAGCTGCCCAGCAGCTGCAGGTCCCAGCGCTGCGTGACGCGACACTCGACGACTTGCAGGCGCAGGGGGACAGACTCAGCCACACGGCTCTCAAGCGAGCCCGGCACGTGATCTCTGAGAATGATCGAGTCCTGCAAGCCGTCAAACACTTGCGGGCGTCCGAGCCGCAGGCTCTCGCAGAGCTGATCAACGCGTCACACGCTTCACTCCGTGACGACTTCGAAGTGACGGTGCCCGAACTGGACGTGGCGCAAGAAACCGCCGTCGAGGCGGGTGCCGTCGGCGCGCGCATGGTCGGCGGGGGCTTCGGCGGATCCGTTCTCGCGTTGCTGAGAAGCGGGGCAGCGGACCGCGTGACGCAGAGTGTCGAGAAGGCTTTCGACGAGCACGGCTTCGCGCCCCCCAAAGCGTACGCGGTCGAAATCGGCCCGGGCGCGCGACGACTACTCTAGCCACCGCGCCCACGACGCTTCATCGGCGCCGCAGCTCGCAACAGCAGTTCGTGAACACGCAGTGTCCACGAGCGGCAGTGCTCGTGAACCCTCAGTGCTCGTGGGCAGAGCCGCCGTTGCCTTCAGGCTCCGCGGCGCCCTTGTGAACCAAGGCCATACCGCAGGTGGGGCACTTGCCGTCGCCCTTGTCCATACTGGCGTAGTGCACGCTGCCGCCCATGTCGCACATCCAGGCCCCATCCGGGACCTGAGCCGCGTTGACGGGGGGATCGAACTTGGTGCCCGTCTTGGCCACCTCGACGACTTGCTTCTTGGCGCTGGCCGTCGCGGGTTGATCGGCGGCCGGCTTCGCCTTCTCTGCCGCTTCCGGACCCTGGGCTTTCTTCTCGCCGGCAGTGCCGCTCTCTTTGCTGTCGCAAGCAAGGGCGAGCGTCGCGAACGCGACGACCGTGAAACAGCGAATGGAGAGCTGGCCGAGGGTGAAGTTGTGCATGATTCGTTTCCTCCAGGACGGATTCGAGCTGGTTTTGCCCCAGTCGCGACAGGATCGCAACACGATTGAGGTCGGGTCACGGACGCCGGAAAACGCCCTGCGACTCCGCTAGCTCAGCCGCCGGATGGATCGGCTACACTGCGGGCCATGGCTGCAACGAAGGCGAAGCGGAAAGCAAAGAAGAAGACGACCACGAAGGCTTCAAAAACCGGGGCGCAGTCCCGCGGAACCAAGAAGACCTCAATGAAAAAGGCCGCCCAAGCAGGACCAGGGAAGAAGATTTCCCCCAAGAAAGCCGCTCGAAAAGAAACCCCCGCGGTCACAGCCAAAACGGGCAAGACCGCTTCCAAGAGGGCCCCTCGGGCCAAGACGAGCGTGTCCGCCGACTTTCCTGGCTACGGCAAGGACGCCGTGGTCTTCCTCGCCGAGTTGCGGATGAACAACGACCGAGATTGGTTCAAGGCCAACCAAGAGCGCTACGAGGCAAGTGTGCGGGAGCCGACACGCGCGTTCATCCGCGCCATGGCGCCACGCCTCGCCCAACTATCCAAGCACCTGGTCGCCAGCGACAAGAAGGTCGGCGGATCGATGATGCGACCTCAGAGAGACACCCGCTTCGCCAAAGATGCTGACCCGTACAAGACGAACGTCGGAGTTCAGTTCCGAAATCAGGCCGGCAAGAATGTACACGCCCCAGGTTACTATTTCCACTTCGACCCCGACTCCGTATTCATCGGTGCCGGCATGTGGCACCCAGAGGCGGACGCCCTCACCAAAATCCGAAAGCACATCCACGCTCACTCCAAACGCTGGAGCGAGGTGCTTTCCGCTTCCGCCTTTCGCAGCCGCTTTGAGCTGCGCGGCGATGCGCTCAAGCGCCCCCCCAAGGGCTACGACGCGGACCATCCGATGATCGAGCATCTCAAGCGCAAGGACCACATCGCGGTGGCGAATCTCGACCACGACCTGCTCTACTCCGAGCACCTCGTCGCGGAGCTCGCTAACCAATTCAAAGCCGCCAAACCATTCATGGCCCTGCTGCACGAAGCGATCGGGGTCAGCTTCTGACCATGGGCGCTGCACCCGAGGCACAACCCGGGACGGGTACTCCGTCCACGCTCAACGAGTTAGGGCAACCCGTGGGCCTACCCGTACCTCCCGAGTGCACGTCGGCTCCCCCCGCGCGCGAGCAGCTCGCAGGCACTTGGTGCACGCTCACGCCGTTGTCCGCGGAGTTGCACGCGGCGGAGCTGTTTCGAGCCTTCAGCGAGGACACAGACTGCCGGGACTGGACGTACTTGCCCTACGGACCCTTCGCTGGCGAGGCGGACTTCAGCGTCTGGGTGCAATCGGTGGACAGCGGCGACGATCCGCTCTTCTTCACCGTCATCGACAGGCGCGCGGCGCGGGCTGTTGGCGTGCTCAGTCTGATGCGCATCTCCCCGCAGACTCACTGCATCGAGCTTGGGCATATCCATTACGCCCCCACGTTGCAGCGAACTCCGGCAGCCACGGAAGCCTTCTTCCTGCTGGCACGCTACGCGTTCGAACAGCTGCACTACCGCCGACTCGAGTGGAAGTGCGACGCGTTGAACCAGCGTTCTTGCCGCGCGGCACGGCGCTTGGGCTTTCAGTTCGAAGGCGTGTTTCGCAAGCACCTGACGTACAAGGGGCGCAATCGCGACACGGCGTGGTACTCAATCATCGACGCGGAGTGGCCGAAGCTCGAGCGGGCCTTCGAGCGTTGGCTGGATCCCCGCAACTTCGACGCAGGCGGCGAACAACTTCGGCGCCTGTCGCGGCTGACGGCGAGCTGAAGGCGCCGCCTGGGCAGCATCGGCGTCTGTCGCCACTGACGGCGAGCTGAAG
>JBNKZR010000004.1:0-47915 GCA_050301735.1 Polyangiaceae bacterium
GGCGAGTGGTACGGATTGAGCCGCATGGCGCGCTTGACCCAATCGATGGCCTCCGCGGGATTTCCGTAGCACACCAGGATTTCTCCCATCGACACCACGATGCGGTCGTCGTTGGGGTTGAGCAGAATCGCGCGCTCCTGGTGGTGCATCGACTTGGTCATGTCGTGGCGAAGCATGTAGACCTGGGCGAGAATGCGGTGACATTCGCTCTCGTCCGGATCGAGCTCGAGAGCACGCTCGCAACACTGCTGTGCCTTGTCCAGGTATAGGGCACGCTCCTTCGGATAGAAGGTCATCGCCAAGCCGTAAGCACAGGCGAGCCAAGCGTGTGCCAGGGCATAGTCCGGGTCCTTGCTGACCGCTTGTTGCAGAAGCTGCATGGAAGCGTTGCAGCCATCGAGCGTATAGCGATGGTGCATGTCTTTTCCGCGCAAAAGGCAATCATAGGCATCAAGACGCTCGGAAGCCGTCGGCCTGGCCCGGTCGACCAGAGCGACCTCCATCCTGCCGACCAGAGTGGAGACCACCGTCTCCGTCACTTCGTCCTGCACGACGAAGATGTCCTCCATCTCCCGATCGAAACGCTGCGCCCAAAGGTGCTTGCTCGACTTGGCTTCGAGAAGCTGCACGTTGATCCGCACCCGGTTGCCGGCACGCCGCACACTACCGGTGACGATGAACTCCGCCTCGAGCTCCCGACCGATCTGATCGAGAGGAAGCTCTCGCCCTCGATAGGCAAAACTCGATGTCCTCGCGATCACGGTCAGAGTCCCAAAACGCGAGAGGGCCATGATCAGGTCCTCGGTGATTCCATCGCCGAAGTAGTCCTCGTCTGGCGTCGCGTTGAGGTTGTCGAAAGGCAACACCGCCACCGAAGGTGGCTCGGGTCGATTGGAGGTACCCGGGGGCGGTTCGACGACCGACAGTGGTACCTCGTCCAGTGCCGGCTGCTTAAATGCCTCAGGTGAACTCTTGATGCGCGCGAAGAGCGACTGCGTGTCCGCCGAGGGCTCTATGTCCAGCTGGGCTCGCAGCGTGTCCACACAGGTCTGATACTGCTGCAGTGCCTCGGAACGCCGCCCGGATTTGGCAAGCGCCTCGATCAAACCGCGATGAGCTGGCTCCGCACACGGGTCCAACGCCAATTTCTGCCGATAGGACTCGATGGCTGAGTCGAGCTCGCCCCGCCCCAAGGCAATGTCCGCGACGCTCTGTAAGGCGGCGCAGGCCCGCAAGCGATACTCCCGCCGCGTGTTCGCCAGCCAGTCGTCAAACGGATCTTCACGCACGACCAATCCGTCGAGGACATCACCGTGATAGAGGCGCAGCGCCTCGCGGCGTGACTCTACGTCTTGGGCAACGCTGGCCTCCCAGAAAGCATGGGCATCGACGTCGCAGTGCTCCGTGTTCAGACGCAGGCAATCACCGTCACTGACGACCAACTCCGCCTGGGGCACACAGCGGCGCAACTTCGACAAGGCCTGCCGCAAGTTGTGGCGTGCCCGCTCGTCACCCATATCGCCCCACAGCAGCGCCGCTAGGGCGTCGCGCGAGTGCATGCGCTTGTGCTCGATGGCCAGGTATCCGACGAGAGCTTGCAGCTTCTTGCCACTGAGCTCGAGGCTCTCTCCTCCGCGCAGTGATACGGAAAAGGGCCCCAAAAGCTGCACTCTGACGACGGGATCCATGGATCTGCGGCATCTTCTCGCTCTCGGCCTTCTGCGTCAACGCGACTGACGGCAGTCCACCCGAACCGGCCGTCGTTTGCCTCCCGGCGGCAGCGTCGCGTTTAGACGCGAAATAGACGCCATCACCTGCGGCCATAGACACCCGGATGGCGCTGGGAGCGCATTCTCCTCCTCGTCAACCCAATCCCCCGGAGGTAACTCATGCAAACCGTCGATTTCACTTTGGCCCGCAAGGCTCCCCCCGTTCTTCCCGAAAACGCCGTGGCCGGCCGCACTTGGAGCAACGGCGGCGCCAACTACGATGACATCAGCCGCCAGATCGCCGACGCCATCCAACACTGCGTCGACCGCGTCGACGCTCAGCCTGGCGAGCTCGTCTTGGACGCGGCCACAGGCACGGGCTGGACGGCGCGTCGACTCGCCTCGCGCGGGGCACGCGTCACGGGCATCGACTTCGGCGAAGGCGTCATCGCAGCGGCCAAGGACATTGGCCCCGCCGATATCGACTACCGTGTCGCCGACATCGAAACCTTGCCGTTCAGAGACGGGTGCTTCGATGCGGTCACGTCGACCTTCGGCGTCATGTTCTGCGGTAACCCTGAACGCGCCGCTTCCGAGCTGGCGCGCGTCTGCAAACCTGGTGGACGTTTGTGCCTCGCCAACTGGGCTCCAGCGGGTGGCGTTTTCGAGATGTTCAAACTCATTCGAGCGCACCACCCAAACCCACCGAGCACGCCCTCCCCCTTCGAGTGGGGGCGCACGGAACGCCAAGTCGAACTGCTCGGAGACTACTTCGATCTACGTTTCGAAGAGGGCATTTCCTTCTATCGCACCACGAGCGGCGAGGCCGCTTGGTCCGCCTTCGCTGCTGGCTTCGGCCCCGTCGTCTCGCTGCTGGAAAAGCTCGACGAGGACGCAGCCCGACGTTTGAAGAACGACTTCGTTGCGTTCCACGAGAATCGTCGAAGCGGCGTCGGTGTATTGGTTCAGCGCCCGTACGTCATCACCGTCGGAGAACGACGCTAGACAGCGACGGCGCTCGACAGCAACGGCGCTCCACGACGAGTACGGCACCTACGGCGCTAGCGCCGTAGGTGCGACGGATCACTTGCGCAGTTCAGACCCGAACGGCTCGCGATTGTTCGCACCCCTTGCGCAGTTGTGAAAGCAGGGAGTTCGAGTAGGCTGCGCCCGTGACGGAACCCAAAGCCAACCGCCTCGCGAAAGAAACCAGTCCGTACCTGCTGCAGCACGCGTACAATCCGGTGGATTGGTACCCTTGGGGTCCGGAGGCCCTCCGACGCGCGGAGACGGAAGACAAACCCATCGTTTTGAGCGTGGGGTACGCGGCGTGCCACTGGTGTCACGTGATGGAGCGCGAGTCGTTCGAAAACGAAGCCATCGCCCGCCTCATGAACGAACACTTCGTCTGTATCAAGGTGGACCGGGAAGAGCGGCCCGACATCGACGACATCTACATGACGGCCACCGTCGCCATGACGGGCAGCGGCGGTTGGCCGATGACGGTGTTTCTCACACCCGAACAGGCACCGTTCTTTGCCGGCACCTACTTTCCGCCGCACGACATGGGGGGCCGACCCGGGTTTTCGACGTTACTGATGCGCATCGCGGAACTCTGGCGAGGAGACCGCGACCAACTTTTCCGCCAGGCGGGCGAATTGGCCGACTACATCCGCAGTCAGTCCGAACTCGATCCACCGGGAGCGATTCCTGCAGAAGTGCTCGACCGGGGTGTCGCGCAGCTGTCCCGAGTCTTCGACCCCGAGTGGGGTGGCTTCGGCTCGGCACCGAAGTTCCCACCAAGCCAAGCGCTGCACCTGCTTTTGCGTCGCTACGCCGATACTTCGGACCCGGAATTGCTGCAGATGGCGACCACGACGCTGAATGGCATGAAGAATGGCGGCATCTACGACCAACTCGGAGGCGGCTTCGCGCGCTACTCGACGGACGAACAATGGCACGTGCCGCATTTCGAGAAGATGTTGTACGACAACGCGCAGCTCGCTCGTGCCTACTTGGAGGCGTTCCAAGTAACCCAGGAGCACGAGTACGAGCGCATCGCCCGCGAAACGTTGGACTACGTTCTACGCGAGATGCAAGCGCCCGAAGGCGGCTACTACTCGGCAACGGACGCCGACAGTGAAGGCGTGGAAGGCAAGTACTTCACCTTCACACCAAAGCAATTGAGGCAAATCCTCGAACCCGAAGAGACCCGTGTGTTTTGCGCCTACTACGACGTCAGTGAGGCCGGCAACTGGGAGGGGACCAACGTCCTGCGCACGTTGCGCTCGCGCAAAGAGGTCGTGGACGAACTGCGCACGTCCGCGGACGAGTTCTCGGAGTTGCTGCGGCGAGCCAGAGCCAAGACCCTGGCGGCGCGGGCAGAACGCGTGGCGCCGCTACTCGACGACAAGATCCTCGTCAGCTGGAACGCGCTCATGATCAGCGCCATGGCGGAGGCCGGTCGCGTGCTTGGTGAAGCCAAATACGTCGATAGTGCAAAGCGCGCTGCTGACTGCATCTTCGAGACTCTGTGGCGCGACGAGGCCCGCTTGCTACGCACGAGCCGCGGCGGGGTCGCTCACCTCGACGCCTATCTTGAAGACCACGCGTACCTGGCGGACGCCCTGATCGATCTCTACGAGGCTACCGGCGATGCACACTTTGTGCAGCGCTCTGGACAGCTCATCGCGCGGCTGCGGCGCGACTTTCTCGACAGCGGCACAGGCGCGTTCTTTCAGACGGCGAGCGACCACGAAGAACTGCTCGTGCGGACGCGAGATGGCAACGATGGCGCACTGCCGAATGCGAACGCGATCGCCGCAAGAGCAGCTCACCGACTCGGCTGGCACCTCGACGATCCCGAGCTGCGGGCGCTGGGAGAAGGTGCCATTCGCGCTTACGCCCAACGCATCGAGCGCCTGCCGCGCGCACACATGACGAGCCTGAACACGATCGATCAGATGCTGGGGGAACCGGTACAGCTGGTCTTCGCCGGCAGCTGGGAACAGACCGCAGCACTGCGCGCCGAGATCGCGCGACACTACTTGCCTCGACGGGTGATCGGACACGCGTTCGCAGGAGAGCCGAGCAAGAGCCGGCTACTCGAAGGCAAGACGCCCATCGACGGCAAAGGCGCCCTCTACGTCTGCCGGAACTACAGCTGCCAAAAACCGACCACTTCACCTGCGGAAGTCGCCGCCGCGCTCGAAGCCGGACAGTCGAGCGCGGACCGCCCAACGATCCTGCGCAGTCGAGCACTGCAGGGTCTGGCGACCCCTGACGGCACCAGAGCCTTCGCCGAGGCACGTTCGCTGGATGCCGATGCCTTCCATCCTCTGGGCAAGAGTCAGCTCCTGGTCAGCCGCGTCGGATTCGGCGGCTACCGAGTCCACCGCGAAATGGGTGACCACCATCGAGCGCTGCTGCTCGCGGTGCGCAACGGGTGCAACCTGATCGACACCGCCCCTTCGTACACGAGCGGCAGCAGCGAGCGCGCCATTGGCGAGGCGCTGAGCGAGTTGGTTCGCTCGGGTGACATCGAACGCGACCAGATTGTCGTGGTCAGCAAGGTCGGCATCGTCGAACCACGCGGGGGGCAGTTGCCCGACAACGCCGTCGAGGTCGGGCCCGGCCTTGGCTACTGCCTGCAAGCGGAGCATCTCGAGCGTGAGCTGGGCGCTTCTCTCGAGCGACTGAACCTGGAGGCGCTGGACGTCTACCTTCTGCACAATCCGGAAATGCTCCTGACGAAGCTCGAGCGCGATGCCGCCAAGAAAATGCTGAGTGGCGCTTTCGAGTGGTTGCAGCAGCAGGTCGACACGGGCCGTATCGGACGTTTCGGGATCTCGAGCAACGCCCTGACGAGGTCCTCCGATGAACCGCAAGCGCTTTCTCTCGCCGAACTCGTGGAACTGAACGCGAGCAAGTCCGGCTTCGAAGTCATCGAGTTGCCCCTGAATCTTCTCGAGCAGGACGCATTCCGCTCTGGTTTCGTAGAAGCTGCCGCGGAGCAGGGCTGGGGAGTGCTTGCCAATCGGCCACTGAACGCGCTGGTGGATGACGAATTGTGGCGCTTGGCAGACGCCCCGGAGCGCCCGGATGCTCCCGAGCTTGCCCCCAACAAGGCAGCGCTCGCGGCACTGGAAGAGGAATTCCAGTCCCAGCTGGGCGCCGTGCTCGCCGCCGTTCCCGACGCGGAAGTCCAAGCTGACCGTCTGCTCGCTTGGTCGGAGCGCATCGGCGAGCGAGAGCTTTCGAGTCGGGCGATGTGGAACGACTTCGAGCGAGGGGTCCTGGCGCCTGAGTTGACGCGTGTGTTGGCTGGCCTCGACCAAGCCTTCGCCGGCAAGCAGCTGGGTCAGGTGTGGCGCTCCTTCAAACGACGCTACTCAGAGCAGCTCGAGCAGTGCGTCGTGGCCGCGCGCAACGTCGCGTCCGGGTTTTCCAATCGCCGAAACGAGCCTTTGGTTCGCGCGCTGGAAGAACGACTCGGGGCGCTCGCGCCCGGGGCATCCCTCGCTCAGCGAGTGGTCCACTTACTCGCAAGCCTGCCCCACGTCAGCAGCGTCTTGGTCGGAATGCGAGACCCTGGCTACGCCCAGGAACTGACGGCGAGCCTGCGTTGGAAACCAGACCTCGATGCCTCGACGTCGCTCGAGGTGGTCACGCAATCTGGACGCAGCGCGTAACGAATACTTCGGAAAAGCCGAAGCTCTGACGGCCTGGGGGCCGGTTCAGGCCCGGCAGCGTCCTGACAAAAACCCGGCGCGTTTCGCGCCGCGTGTTTCACGTCAGCATAAGCCTGCTGTTTTGCTCTCGAAACCTTCCCCAAAAAGGCTGACTTGTACTAGACGGAGCCGGCTCGATTTCTTGGACTTCGAACGCGGTGCTGCACCTCGTGCAGGCAGAAAACCCGTGTCTCTGACGTCCTTCAACCGCTCTCGGTGCGCAGCAAGCGCTA
Source organism: Polyangiaceae bacterium (assembly GCA_050301735.1). Lineage (GTDB taxonomy): Bacteria > Myxococcota_A > Polyangia > Polyangiales > Polyangiaceae > SZUA-265. The sequence continues at coordinate 6,673 of JBNKZR010000004.1, forward strand.
CGAGACCAACTCGGAGGATGACTCCACAAATGGACCAACTGATCTACGCCGCCCCCGCAGCGGGAGTACTCGCTCTGCTGTTCGCCTTCTGGAAAACGAATTGGGTAAACAGTCAGGACGCGGGCGAAAAGCGCATGCAGGAGATCGCCCAAGAGATCCGCACGGGCGCCATGGCCTTCTTGGCACGTGAGTACAAAGTGCTCGCGATGTTCGTCGTCATCGTCGCGGGGCTGCTCGCGTTCTCCAACATGGACGGCGCCAACCGCACGCCGCTGATCGCAGTATCGTTCGTGATTGGCGCCCTCGCGTCTGGGCTAGCCGGCTTCTTCGGCATGCGCGTCGCCACTGCAGCAAACGTGCGAACGACCGCGGCCGCCCGCACGGGTCTGTCCAAAGCTCTCGACGTGGCTTTCTCCGGTGGCTCAGTGATGGGCATGAGCGTCGTCGGTCTGGCCTTGCTCGGCCTCGGCGGCCTGTACGTCGTGTACACCACGGTCGTTTTCCCAGGCACGGACCAACTGTTGACCTCCATCAACGCACTGACGGGCTTCTCGATGGGCGCATCATCGATCGCCCTCTTCGCTCGTGTTGGCGGCGGCATCTACACCAAAGCTGCCGACGTGGGCGCTGACCTCGTGGGCAAGGTCGAGCAGGGTCTGCCCGAGGATGACCCCCGCAACCCCGCCGTGATCGCCGACAACGTGGGCGACAACGTGGGTGACGTGGCTGGCATGGGCGCCGACCTCTTCGAGTCCTTCGTTGGCGCGATCGTCGGCGCCATGGTGCTCGGCCTGGGTGCAGCGGCCGTGCAGAATGACGGCGACTTGGGCCCCGTGGTCCTGCCCCTGGCGATCGCCGCAGCCGGTACGATCTGCTCGATGCTCGGCACCTTCGTCGTCAAAACGAAAGAAGGCGGCAACCCGCAGCACGCTCTCGATACCGGCGCATTCGGCGCTGCAGGCGTGATGGCCGCAGCCACCTTTGCCCTCGCCAACATGTTGTGGCCCGAGGGTGGCACCGACTTGGCTGGCCAGAACGTTCAGGCCGTCGATGTCGGCATCGCCACGGTCATCGGCCTCGCCACGGGCGTCGCAGTGGGCCTCATCACCAGCTACTACTGCTCCGTCGGCAAAGGTCCGGTCAACAGCATCGCCGAACAGTCCAAGACTGGCACCGCGACGAACATCATCGCGGGTCTCGGCGTCGGCATGCAGTCGACGGCGCTTCCGATCCTGGCCATCGCGCTGGGCGTCGTGGGTGCGGCTTACTTCGCTGGTCTGTACGGCGTGGCCATCGCCGCGCTGGGCATGCTGTCCACCACGGGCATTCAGCTCGCGGTCGACGCCTACGGCCCGATCGCGGACAACGCTGGCGGCATCGCTGAGATGAGCCACCAGGAGCCCGAGGTCCGCGAACGCACCGACAAGCTGGATGCCGTGGGCAACACCACCGCTGCTATCGGCAAGGGCTTCGCCATCGGTTCCGCCGCAATGACGGCTCTGGCACTTTTCGCGGCATTCGCTCAGCAGGCAAACATCACCGGTATCGACATCTCCAAGCCGTTGGTCATGAGCGGTGTTTTCGTCGGGGGCATGTTGCCCTTCCTGTTCTCGTCGATGGCGATGAAGGCAGTCGGTGACGCTGCGATGGACATGATCGAAGAGGTTCGCCGCCAGTTCCGCGAGATCGAGGGCCTGAGGGAAGGCACTGCCAAGCCGGACACGGCTCGCTGTGTGGACATCTCCACCACCGCAGCCATCCGCCGCATGGTCATGCCCGGTCTGCTCGCGGTCGTGTCCCCAGTCGCCTTCGGCTTCGGCCTAGGTGCTGAGGCGCTCGGCGGCTTGCTCGCGGGTGTGACCGTCACCGGCGTGCTGATGGCCATCTTCATGAGCAATTCCGGCGGCGCGTGGGACAACGCCAAGAAGTCCTTCGAAGGCGGCGGCTTCACGATGAGCACCGGTGAGATCCTGAAGAAGGGCTCGGAGGCCCACAACGCCGCCGTCGTCGGCGACACCGTGGGTGACCCCTTCAAGGACACCGCGGGCCCCTCACTGAACATCCTGGTCAAGCTGATGTCCGTCGTCGCTCTCGTGATCGCCCCCCTGATCGCGCTGCACTGAGCCACAGCGAGCATCCGATACGAACCGCGGCTTCCTTCTGGGAGCCGCGGTTTTGTTTTGTGGGGGCGGTGCAACAGACGAGCTTGGAGACGCGCGCGCCGTCGACATCTGTTAGTCTGACTGACGGCCTCGTTACCATGTCGTCCCACACCGCCAGCGCAGATCTCCCTGCTCGACCAAGCACGACCCGCGAGTCGTTCATTTGGTCCGACGAGCACGAGCCACATGCCCAGCGGCGCCGAGAGCTGTTGGCGAAGTACCCGCAAGTCAAAGAGCTGTACGGCCCCTGCCCGCGTACGAAGTACATCTGCACCGCATTGGTCGCTGCACAGTTGCTCCTCGCCTTCCTGCTGCGAGATGCGCCCTGGTGGCTGATTGTGCTCGTCGCCTACCTCGTTGGCGGCGTGATCAACCACGCGTTGTTCTTGGCGATACACGAGCTGAGCCACAACCTCGCTTTCAAGAAGCCGCTGCACAACCGGCTCTTCGCGCTGTTCGTCAATCTGCCCGCGGGTGTGCCGGTCGCAGCAACCTTCCGCTACTACCACCTGCTGCATCACACCTACCAGGGTCACGACGGGATCGACACCGACATCCCGACGGAGCTCGAAGGCAAGCTACTGCGCAACCGATTCACCAAAGCCATCTGGGTCGTGTTGCAGGGCTTCGCGTACGGACTGCGCCCACTGTTCGTCAAACCCAAGAAGCCCGATGGCTGGGAACTGGCGAACCTGCTGCTACAACTCGCCTTCGATGCGCTGGTGTTCTATTTCTTCGGGCTCAAGGCCCTGGTGTACCTGCCCATCAGCTCACTGATCGTAATGGGATTACACCCGGTCGCAGGGCACTACATCTCCGAGCACTACGTTTTTGCTGGCGATCAGGAGACCTACTCGTATTACGGCCCGCTGAACAAGGTGACCTTCAACGTGGGCTACCACAACGAGCACCACGACTTCCCCTATATCCCGGGTTCACGCTTGCCGAGGCTGCGCCAGATGGCGCCCGAGTACTACGACACACTGGAGCACTACACTTCGTGGAGCGCCGTGATTTGGCGCTACATCGTCGATCCCAAGGTTGGACCCTTCAGTCGCGTCAAGCGCGCGCGGCGCGACACCAGCTGCTGAACCGAGCCCCCCAGCGAGCGCCGAGCAGCGGCCCACGACGCGCCGCACTCGACGCTCGGGAGGGACGTCAGCGCTGGACGCGAGGCGCCTTCGGCGCCGGGAGCATGCCTCGCTCGGCCAGATACTCGTGCAACGCGTGAGGTGAGCGTTCCGAAACCTCTGCGGTAACCCAGTCCGTCCGCAAGCGCGCCAGGTCGTTTCGCTCCCAGGCCTGCGTCAATAGCGAACTCATCGCGTGAGAGGAACAGATCACCAGGCGCGCCGGAGATTTTTCACCCACGAGTCGCGCGACCCCGTCGGCAACCAAGTTAGCGAAACGACGCCTTTCGTCTTCGTCGTGCGCATCGCGGTGGTCGTCGAAGGGGTGCGTTTGCCCGGCCGAGCCACCGTGATGTCCGATTGGCTTGGAGTCGTCGTAGCGCTCATGCTCCACGACCCGAGCCTCGGGATGGACCCAAGTCTTGTCTTCTCGCAGGACGACTCGCTCGCTGCCCGGTTCGTCCTCTTCGAGCAGCGAGAGGCAACGCGCTTTCGCAGCATCAGCTACCAATACCCAAATGTCTGCATTCGTCATGTCCGAGCAGTTTGCAGCTTCCGTTCCAACTCGCGCGCGTGCCAGAGCGCGTCTGCAGAACGAACTGCGCATGCTTGACGCAGCGTGTCATGAGAGATGCGGCAAACCTTGCGCTGACCTGCTTGGCCCGGGACTTGCGTTGCGACGTGCGGAGTAGCGCATGCATCGCAATCGACGACGAGTTTCGTGCGCGCTGCTCGCAGCAGTATTTGCTTGGTTGTGGGTAGCGCTCCTCCAGGCGTCGGACGCCGGGGACACCGCTTGCGGCGGTGGTGACGATGCGTGTGACACCGCTGCATTTTGCGACGCGGGCACCGAGAACTGTGGCTTTTCAGTTCCGGGTGGTGGGGGCGTAGGCGAGGTCAGCTCACTGGCACCGAATCACCACCTGGTCTTCTTCTGGGGCGTTGGTTGTCCGCATTGCGAGGCGGCCAAGCCCTTCGTCGAAACGCTCGCCAAGGAGCGTCCCAGCCTGACGATCGATCACGTCGAAGTGCGCAAAGATCCCGACGGAAAGCGCCAATTCATCGCCACGATGCGCGAGTTGGGGCTCACGAGTCCCGGCATCCCCGCGTTCGTCGTCGGGGGTGAGGCGGTCATCGGCTTCTCTCCGGGGGGTACGGAGGCGAAAGTCCGTGCCCTCCTGCGCGGAGGGCAGAGTACCAAGGTGCCGATCGCGTTCATCGACCTGCCGTGGATCGGTTCGGTCAGCACCGGCGAGCACACCTTGGCCACACTCGCCCTCTTGATCGGGCTCATCGATGGCATCAACCCGTGTGCGATGTGGGTCTTGCTCGTGTTGCTCGGCGTCATGATGCACGTGCGCTCGCGGCGTCGCCTCGCCCTCGTGGGTGGGCTCTTTGTCTTGATGTCAGGCCTCGTCTACTTCGCCTTCATGACCGCCTGGCTGGAGCTATTCGAATATGCGGGCCTGTCGCGACCCGTGACCATCACTCTCGGTATAGGCGTCGTGACCATGGGCCTCATCAACATCAAAGAGCTGATCTGGTTCAAGAAGGGAGTGTCGCTCACCATTCCCGAGCGAGCCAAGCCCGGCCTCTATCGCCGCATGCGGCGGATTGCCAACGCGGCCAGCCTACCCGCTGCTGTGGTGGGCATCGCGTTGTTGGCGTTGCTCGTGAATCTCATCGAACTTGGGTGCACCCTCGGGCTGCCTGCCGTCTTTACGCGCATCCTTTCTGCCAAGGCCGAACTCGGCAGCGCGGGGCGATACGCCTACCTCGCCTTGTACAACCTCGCCTACGTCGTGCCGCTAGCTGCCATCGTCGCGGTCTACGCCGTGTCACTGCACCGACTGGCACTCACGGAGCGCGGCGCCAAGGTGTTGAAACTCGTCAGCGGTGTGCTGCTCCTGACGTTCGGCACCATGCTTCTGTGCGTCCCAGAATTCTTGCTCTGACTCCGATGGGTTGCTGAGCTCTTGCTCTGACTTCCATGAGTCGCTGATCGACTACTCGGAACGCGAGCTCGGCTCGCGCCGCTGCGCTCGACTTGCCAACAAGTCGACGTCGACTCAAGAGCGCCGCAAGCGCCCGGTCCGCCACAGCAAGACCAAGATCGCGCCAAACGTCAATCCGACACTGGCGTGCCCCAGCACGAGGTGCGCAACGCGCGTGACTGGACAATGGACCTGCAACACCGCGTTGCCAAACAAGCCCCCCAACCCAGCAAGCAGAAACCAGAAGCGTGAGTCCGCGTCACCACCGCGGTCGAGACGACTCCAAAGCCATACAACCGGCGCCGCGACGGCACAACCGATCCCCAAGCACGGGAGCGCTCCCAACCACACGGGTTCACGTCCGTGATTGGCGGGGTGAAGATAGTCGGCCTGAGGTAACAAGGCGAAGAGCACCGGCAATCCGAGCCCGGTGAGCAACAACGCGAAGCGACCACGCGCAGAGGGCCGCTCGCTCAATGGTCGCAGTGCCTCGCTCACCACGAAGGCGGCAGCTACGAGCAACGACGAGATCACCAGCAGCATGCGCGTGCCGGAATACAGGGCGAAATCAGCACGCCGCCAGGTGACGAACGTCAGCGTGACCAAGACCAGACCGAAGATGAATAGCAGCGCATGACGACGGGACGACGGTAGGGCTTTGAGTCGTCCTCCCCAGGTCGCGTCCTCCGCACGCAGCAGAGCCTCAATCTCGGCATGTTGACTGTCGAAATCGAAGCCAGACGGCTCGCACAAGAGCTCACCCAACGGCGATTCGTCGGAGTACAGCGCCTGGCAGCCCTCGCAATCGCGCAGGTGTGCGACGACCGCCGGCTCTCGTCGGCGGTCTCGGAGTTGGCCATCGCGGGCCATCTGTTCGAGGTCGGTGCAGTTCACGCCTTGTCTCTTGAGTATTCCATCGCCAAAGAACGGGTTACGTGGCTTTGTCCACCGACTCGGGTTCGGCACTCGCGATTCGGCCTTCCGCCTCTAGATCGTCCCGCATGGTGCGGTAGGCGCGATGCGCGCGGACTTTGACCGCTGCTTCGGAAATGCCCAGTATTTCGCCAATTTCTGCCATGGATAACCCGCCGAACCAGTGCAGGAGCACCACCTCGCGGGGACCTTCGGGGATCCGGCTCAGGGCATGATCGAGCTGCTGGCGAGTGTCATAACGGGGCTGGTCCCCCGACAACCCGCCGAGCTGCTTGGGCGTGGCCTCCTCCAGCGAAGACTCGGGACGTCTCCCGACGTAGCGCAGGTGCTGGCGCTTGATGTTGAGCGCGATGGTGTACAACCACGGCCGGAAGGGACGGTCGCTCTGGTAGTCCGCGCGATGTCGATGCAGCTGCAGGAATACCTGCTGAAGCAGGTCGCGGGCCTCTTCCGGTCGGCGCAAGCCACGCGCCATCAATGCACCCAGGCGACCCGCGTAGCGCCTGAAGAGCTCGTCGAACGCTCCCGCTTCCGCGCGAGCATGCGCGGCCATCAACTCCTCGTCGCTCAGCTCCTTCAACACGCCACCCGGGTGGGCTCGATGTAGCATCCTCGGAGCGCTGCGCGCCAGGGTCAGTCGGCAACGTTCCGCAACGACCGCCCCGCTGCGACGCCAACCCGACCCGAGTGCACTTGCAATGGCACTGCCGGATCGGCACTCTCCGCGACCATGAAACGAGCGTCCTGCAGCGGCTTTCGGAACGGCCCCGCCCTCTTCCCATGCCTGTGCTTGACCGGCGGGGCTTTGGTGCTCGTCGGCTGTTCCAGTGGCAGCGGGTCAGCCGATGACATCTACGACACCGACGAAGAGGGGACGGCTGAAACGGAGGCAATGGCCAGCGACTCCGAAGACGGCGCTGACGCGGGGGAAACGACCGACGCGCCAGACGCGGCCGGTGAGACCGACATGCAGGAGACCGACCGCGAAGCGGAGATCCCCGACGACCCCGCCGACTGCATCCTGGGCGATCCGGGTGCGTTCGAACGCCCTGCTCCGGCGCCGCGGATATCCCTCGATCGTCCCGTCTTCGCCAGCGACAACGTCGAAAACCCAGAGGGACTCGTCAACGGGCGCTATCACGACAGCAGTGTCAACACCCGCTTCGGTACTCCCACACCGGAAGACCCGCGCTGGGTCGCCATCGACATCGGCGAAGGCCCGTCGCGAGTGCTCCTCGAGTGGTTCGACATCACGTCCAACGTCTACAACACCAACTCCGGCAGTTCGCCCGTTGCCTATCACATCGACGTCTCCGCGGACTCGACCGACGGCCAAGACGGCGGATGGACGCCAGTGGTCGAAGTCACGGACAACACCGTGCGCTTCCGAGGTCACAGCTTCGACTTCGAGGGGCAGCGTTGGGTGCGCCTGACCCTGACCGAGGCATTGCCGGGCAAGAGCGTGTTGTTGGACGAAGTCGCCGTGCATGACGTCTCGGCCGGGGAGGCCATCGACACGTGGGCGTTCATTGGTGATAGCATCACGCTCGGTGGGCTGAAACGCGACTTGACCGAAGCGGATACGTTCGACGGCGTGGTCCGAGAGCTAGCCCCTGACTACTCCCCCGCCTTCGTCAATCTCGGCATTGGTGGCGAGTTGGTCTCCGATGGCCTCGCGCGCATTGACTTCGACCTGGAAACCTACGCGGACTACCGGAACGTCGGCATTGCTTTTGGCACCAACGACTCCTGGGGCAACAAACCCCTCGGCAGCTTCGAAGACCAGCTCATCGAAATGGTGGAAGCAGTGCTCGATGCCGGCAAAGTACCCATTTTGGGCCGCATCCCGTTCGCCAGCTCGGGTGTCCACGACACGGTACCTGAATTCAATGCCGTCATCGACCAGATCCAAGCCGACTACGAGCTACCGTGCGGCCCCGACATGTACAGTTGGTTCAAAGACCACCCGGAGGAACTGTCAACCGACGGCGTTCACCCGAGTCGCGTCGGCTACCAGAGCTTGAATCGGCTGTGGGCCGAAATGGCCGTCGCGCTCTACGGCGACTGAGCTCACTTGCGTCGCGTCGCACCAACCAGGTAGAGGTCCCAACGAACTCGGCGCGCCGAGCTGGAGTCCAGACTCAGACCGGGTATGGAAGTCCCGCCGCGAGCACTGATCCGAACTCGCATCAGCTTGTCACCGTGACGTTCAGGAAGGACGCAGCGTTCGCAGCTTCGTAGCTGCTTGGGATCCGTGACCACCGTCAAGTCGCCAAGGCCCGTCCCACCCTTTGACAGACGCGCAAAAGAGTCACGGAATCGCTTCGCGTCGTAGTGCGCGAGCAACAGCGACGCATCGTAGAGCTCGAGTTCCGCTCGGCCTCGCGCGGGAGTGAGGAGTGCCGCCACGTCGTAGACGTCCGAGACGTCCCCTGGACCCACGACGTCTGGGTTGTCCTCCTCGGCCAGCGTGTCGATGGTGCCGTCGAGCATCACGAGCAGGTGCCCGGCGCGTAGCAGAAGCGGTAGGTCCTCGAGCGCGGCGGGCAACTCGCGCGCGCCGCCCTCTACCAAGGTGCGGTGATTCCAGTCGAGATACACCGGGTCCGGCAAGTCGACGTGCTTGGTGCGCGCGCCTCGCTTCACGACAGGCGCGACGAGTAAGGCAGGGCCGAAGTAGTAGGCGTCATCGACGTTGGCCAGGTCGACCCGCTCCGGATGCTCGAAGAACAACGGACGCATCAGAGGTTCACCGCGCCGGGCGGCTTGTTGTGCCCATGTGTAGACGTACGGAAATAGCCGGGTGTGCAGGCGCGCATACTTGCGCCACACCTTCCGAGCAACTTGCGAGTTCCAGATGGAAGCCTTCGAGCGCTTGTTCGCACCCACGCATGCGTCCTGGTCCTGCATGTTCGGCGTGAGCGCCGCTTGTTGGATCCAGCGGGCAAGAAGCTCTTCGTCGGCCGCCTTGGCCCCATCGGCCACACAATGATAGCCCCCGATGTCACTCCCCCAGAAAGGCGCCCCAGAGATGCTCAGGTTCAACCCGCCGCGCACCACACTCGGCAAACCGTCGGAGTCCTCGAACGAAGCCGCAGGATCGCCTGCCCAAACCATGGGTACGTACGCGGATGACCCGGTGTAGCCGCTACGCATGAACGCCAACCAGTCACCCGCCGAGGGCCCCGCCTCCATCGCCTCATGCAACGCTCGAGCGTACTGCACGGGATAGAGATTGTGCAGCGCCTCGCCCGGCGTCCCATCGTGAGCGATCACGTCGTGCGGTACATACTCGCCAAAATCGTACATCCAACCGGAGTAACCGAGTCGTGTCGCCCACTCGAACGACTGTTGATACCAGCGTTTCGCTTCCGGGTGCGTGAAGTCGACCAGGTTGCTGTGCATCATTCGCCCCCCGGTCACGACCCACAGATTCGGTAAACTGCCGTCAGGACGATGCAGGAAGTAGCCCCGTCGAACGGCCTCCGGCAGGATGGGCGCGAACACGGGCGACGAACGAGAAACGAACGAGTTGTAGTAGCCGTTGACGCGGTACCCCAGGGAACGCGCCGACTGAACCCATTCCGCCAGTTCCCACTGTCGTCCTTGATGCGCAGCGTGTGGAAAAAAGTGCATGGCGTCGTCGATACCCGTCAGCGCCAAGTCGTAGTCGCGCATCGCCTGAATTTCGGGTACGTCTTGGCGCAGTGAGCGGCGGGACACCCGCCGACGCGGACCAAAGGCCCACTTCGGTGGCAACATCGGCCTGCCCGTCGCGGCGGTGAAGCTGTCCACGAGGTGGTAAGGCCAAGGTCTCACATCCGAGCTCGAGGGGACGTACACCTCGTAGTCCAAGCGTGGACCATAGTGGGAAACACGCCAGCTGCCAGGGCGCGTTTGCTGCAGGTCGAACTCGCTACGGTAAGTCGTATCCAACCAGAAGCCGTAGCCCGACGAAGAGACGAAGAACGGTACCGGATAGTAGGTCATCAGCTCGCCGTTGGGCCAGGGATTGTCCCAAGCGGCACTCGCGTGTTCACCTAGACCAACCCCTCCCTCTTCCGCCCAGCTGAAGACGGTGAGCCCGTGCTGGTCGAGGCGATTGAAGCGCTCCCCGAAGCCGAGGTACGCCTCACGCTGGGGAGCCTCGAAACCCGCCGACCAAGCGCGGGGGCGCCCGTTCGTGAGCTGCGCAGAGACCCGCAGCGCGCCTGGGCGGACACTGAGAGACACCCGGACGTCCGGCTCCCCCCCTTCGGAGCCGAGCACCAACTTCGCCGTCGTGTCGCTCAGCTCGATGTCGTCGATCTCGAGCGGCGCTCGGTACGGCTGCAAGTTGGCGTTGGTGCGCGTGTACCCAGGCGACAATTGTGGCTCGTAGCGAACGTGCCCCGTCGTCCACGCCACGGGCGCTCGCCCATCACCGGCTGCACCGCGTGACGTAGCAAGCACTTCGTCGCCATCTGCGTTGACTACGACGAAACGGAAAGGATCGTCATCGATCCAAACCGCAATGTCGCGAGACGCGATTTGCCACCTCCCGAGCGGCTCGGGTGCGGCGGGCTCGCTTTGGGTGGGAACGCAGGCCGACGCCCACAGGGCGAGAGTCGCCAATTGTTGCCACCACCGATTCACATCCTAGGGTTGCATGAGTCCCTCGTGCGGGCAAAAGTCCCGCGGGCCTTTGTCACACGCCACCCCAAGCTACGACGAAATCGACCAGGACAAGGGCACACAACCGGCGTGAGACTGCGACCTCTCCATTGGTCAGACCTCGCACGCCCAGCCGACTCGGTGCTGTTCGCGCTTCAGGTCAGCATCGCGCCACTACGCGCACACGCGCAGTGCGCCCCTCGTCATGACTGCTCGACGGCGATCGCCGTCACACGAGTTGCAGAGTCAGCCTGTACCTGGACAGGTCCGCGCGCGCGGTGGACACTCTCGTGGTGCTTCGCCGAATCCCCGAACCGGAGCTGATGCTCGACCCAGAGCAGGCCAAAGCCTACGCCGAAGCGGACTTCGAAGAAGCGCACCAGAGCGTGGTCGCTCATCTCCAACGCTGTCTGCCGAGACTGCCCACGACTGCACATGTGCTCGACGCGGGTTGTGGACCCTGCGACGTGACCCGACGGCTGGCGCTCGCCTTCCCGAGCTGGAGTATCGATGCCATCGACGCCTCGCCCGCGATGCTACGACTGGGAAATGGCGCGATCGCCAAAGCCAGCCTCGACGATCGCGTGAAGCTCCACGAGGTGCATCTGCCGGCCTCCCAGTTGCCGCAGGCCCGCTACGACGTGATCGTGTCCAACAGTCTGCTCCATCACCTCGCCACACCGGACACGCTGTGGCAAACCATTCGCCGCTTCAGTGCTCCCGACGCGAGTGTCTTCGTCATGGACTTGTCGCGTCCGGCTAACGCGTCCGTGCTCAATGAACTGCTAGAGCCAGTGCGCTGTGAGCCAGCGGTGCTGCAACAGGATTTTCACAACTCACTGCTCGCTGCCTACACGGAAGACGAGGTCCGAGAGCAGCTCCTACGCAACGGCCTAGGTCACCTCAGCGTCGAGCGAGTCTCAAACCGTCACTGGATAGCCTGGGGTAGCGTCTGACCGGTAGGTACGAAACCCGCGTGCGCAGAATGCTGACGCTCGTGTGACACCCACCGTTCATCCCAGTGACGCACTGAAGGCGTCCTCGCAACGATTGTCACGTTCACCCAACTGACGTCTTCGTGCCCCGGGGGTGGCACAGAACATCCGCATAGTCGCCCAAACCCACAGCAGGGAGAACGGCATGCAGGATGAGCTGAGGACGCCTGGGGGGCAATTTGAAGACGTGGCTCCACCCGAATCCAAAACGAAAATGACGACCGAAGTCGCGCAGCTGGACGACAACCACAGGTTGTACGCCAGCGGACAGTACGAAGTGCTGATTGCGCAGAGAGCCGACATCCCCACCATCGTTCGAGAGATCGGGAGGCTGCGAGAGCTGAGCTTCCGCGCGGTGCAGGAAGGAACAGGCCAAGCCCGGGACCTCGACGTCTTCGACGATTGGTACATGCACCTGTTCGTTTGGGATGCCGCAGAGCAGCAGGTACTCGGCGCCTATCGTATCGGGTTGACCGACATCATCGTCCGGGAACACGGCGTGGAAGGACTCTACACGAGCACGCTGTTCAACTTTGGGCATGACTTCTTCAAACAGCTCGGGCCTGCCTTGGAGATGGGCCGCTCTTTCGTGCGACCGGAGTACCAACGCTCTTCGATGGTGTTGGCGTTTCTGTGGCGCGGCATCGGCCGTTTGATCTCGATGCGGCCTCGCTACGGCAAGTTGTTCGGACCGGTAAGCGTCTCCCATGCTTACACGGAGCGTTCGAGGCGAATCATCGCCAACAGCCTGCTCTCCGACGAGCATCGCCACGAACTCCACGAATGGGTCGGCGCGCTGCGCCCGGTGGACGTGGACGAACTCGACGGTCAGCCGCCGGAGACGGACATCAAACGTCTCAACAAGCAGGTCTGTGCTGCTGAGAGCGACGGCAAAGGTATTCCTGTGTTGGTTCGTGAGTACGTCAAGCTCGGCGGGCGATTCTTGGCGTTCAGTATCGATCCGGCTTTCGGCAACGCAATGGACGGCTTGGTTGCGGTGGATCTGGAGCACACGTCGCCCCGCTTGCTGAAGCTGTACATGGGGCCCGAAGCTTACGCACACTTCGAGCGCGTCCGACGTCAGTCTCACCAGCCCGAAGAAGCGACGCCCCATCTTGCGAACGTCTGACGCCCTGAGACGCGTTTGATGGTCGCCCGGTACTCTCATGCGGTCACTCAAGACGCACCTACCGGAGCTCGAGAAGCTCGAGGCCCTCGTCTCGGGCTGGAAGTCGGCTCGCACCCAGGTCATTGGCCACACGGAGTATCGCGGAGAGAGCCTACCCATCTACAGCATCGGCTTCGGGCCTGAAGATCGCTCCAAGCCGACGCTGTTGTTCGTCGGTGGTGTGCACGGGCTCGAACGCATCGGGACTCAGATCCTGCTAGCCCAGCTCAACACCTTCAAAACCACCCATTCCTGGGACGACCTGCACCGGCGAATGCTCGAACGCGTCCGGGTATTCTTCATTCCCATCATCAACCCGGTCGGAATGTCCCTTCGAACTCGGGCCAACGGGGCTGGTGTCGACCTGATGCGCAACGCTCCGACCAACGCCGCAGAGCCAGGACGTTGGTACCAGTTGTATCGCGGCCACCGCATTTCGCCTCGACTTCCTTGGTATCGCGGGAAGCCCGATGAAGCGATGCAACCCGAAGCCGAAGCACTCTGGCGCTTCGTTCGCCGAGAGGTCTTCCCCAGCAACGTGGGCATCACGCTCGACGTGCACTCTGGCTTCACTGGCAAGGACCGACTTTGGTTCCCCTACGCGCGGACTCGGGAGCTCTTCCCCCGCGCAGGCGAGATGTTCGCGTTCGAGCAACTGCTACGCGAAACGCACCCCAATCATTGCTACGTCGTCGAGCCCCAATCGGTGAACTACACGACACATGGCGATTTGTGGGACTACATCTTCGACCAGCACACAGCACTAGAGAAGGGCAAGCTCCTGCTCCCTCTGACGCTGGAGCTCAGCGCGGCATCCTGGTACCGCAAGAACCCGCGGCAGCTAGCCAGCCGCATCGGGTTCTTCCACCCCATCAAGAAGCACCGCCTCGCCCGCGTGCTGCGTCGCCATCGTACTCTGTTCGACTTCCTACTCCGAGCTGCGTGCTCCCACGAACATTGGCTGCCGCAAAACGATGACCACCGTGCGTCGCTGCAACGCGAAGCCGAATTACTTTGGGGAGACCCCGTTTTAGACTGAATGGTGGGCGAGCACGGCGCTCGCCAACCTCAGACGAAAAGCCACAGGCCATATTCGCCGATGTGTCGAAAGCCGAGCGCCTCGTAGCAGCGCTGCGCAGCCAGATTATGGCGCGGAGTGAACAAGATGCTGCGTACGGCGCCACGCGCCCGTCGCTGCAACAGCGACGCGGCAACCACGCACCTCGCGTAGCCGCGACCGCGCAAGACCTTTGGGGTCCAGACACCACCGACCTGCACGATGCCGCGCGTCTCGGCGTTGAACGCGGTCATGCTCACCGGCTCATCGCCGTCAACGAGCACCCAAACGTCCCGAGCCTGAGGGCGCAGTAGCGACTCCCGGGTTCGTCGAAACAGGCTCGGCGTCTGCTGCACCGCCATCGTCTCCGCCTCGTAGCCCATGCGCCAATCCACCAGAAACCCCCCGCGGTCGGCGGCCGTCGCGAGCCGCACACCGATGCGCCCGGAACTGAGCGCGTGCGGCACCCGAAGCTCCGACAACTCCAGTGAATACAACCGCTCAGCGGAGCCTACGCGAGTGGACCGTCGCTCCAAGCCGAGCGCGGCCAGTGCGCGCCGCACGCTGGCGATCGGTCCGAGGACACCAGCCGTGGCACGGGCAGTGCTACGGACCGCCACACGAGCTGCTTCTTCCAGACCATGCTCACCTTGCACCAACAAGTTGCCGTTCCAGCAGTGGCCGACCACCGCGGTCATCTCTGACCCATCGAAACTGGCAAAGTACTCGGCGGCGTACAGCCTGTCCGAACCAAAGCCCGCGAGCTCCAAGTTCGCCAAAGGGATCATGCTCGTCTCGATGTGCCGCTCGAAAAACTCGACCAGCTGAGCTCTGTCGTTCTCTCCAAGCTGCCGCGTCTGCATCAACTACCTGTTCGTTGTCTTGGACTTGACCGTTCCGACCGCTTCGACTGGCCTGAGCACTCGACGCGAGCCCCAAAGCGTAGCTACCCCCACACACAAAGCACCTGCTTTGAAGGTGTGCTCTTGTGATTCGCTCGGCCGCGGTGATAGCTTGATCCGCCGATGACAGAGCAACGACCAGGGAGCGCGGGTCAGCGGGTCTTGGTGGTGATCCCGGCGCGCGGGGGGTCCAAGGCGATCCCCCGCAAGAACCTGTGCCCGATCGGCGGCAAGCCCCTCATCGCGTGGGTGATCGAAGCCGCCTGCGCCGCGGGCGTCGACCGCGTTTTGGTCAGTACAGATGATGACCGAATCGCCCTGACGGCTCGACGCGCGGGCGCGGAGGTGTTGATGCGCGATCCAGAGCTCGCCAGAGACGCCGTGACGCTGGATCCGGTGGTGTTCGACGCGGTGCAGAAGGAGGAGCATGCGGGTCGCGACTACGACTTGGTCCTCACCGTGCAACCCACCAGTCCGCTTCTGCGCAGCTCGACCATCCGGCGAGTCATCGACCGTTTCGCCGACGACGACATCGACACCATCCTCACGGCGATCGACGACACTCACTTGGCGTGGGAGGAACGCGACGGCAAGCCGGTGCCGGTGTACACCGCACGGGTCAATCGGCAACAGCTGCCGCGACGCTTTCGCGAAACGGGCGGAGTACTGGCAACGCGCCGCCGGTGCGTCACGCAGGCGAGCCGCATCGGCGGCAACGTACAGCTCGAAGTCTTGGACGGCTTCGAAGGGCTCGACATCGACACGGGCGACGACTGGCTGACCGCAGAAGCAGCTCTCGCTAGGAAGCGCATTGCGTTTTTAGTCATCGGCAATCGCACTCAGGGCCTGGGGCACGTGACCCGGTTGCTCACGCTCTTGGAGAGCTTGAACGCGCATCACACGAAGATTTTCTGCACCCCCGAGCAGGACCTCGCGATCTCCTTGTTGGAGAGTGCCTTCTACCGCCCCGAGCGCGTGGAGCCGGCAGAGCGCGTGGAAGCGTTGAAACGCTTCGGTGCGGACATCGTCATTCACGACGAGCTCGACACGGATCCGCAACAGATCCGCGCAGAGAAGGCGGCCGGCATGAAGGTCATTGTGTTCGAAGACGTGGGTCCAGGCAAAGACGAAGCGGACGTGGTGTTCAACGCATTGTTTCCAGAAGAGGAAAGCGAACCTTCTCGCAAGCGCTTCTTTGGCCCTTCCGTCTACTGCCTGCGTGACGAGTTTCGTCACGCCAAGCGAAATTCCTTTCACGAAAAACCGCGCAGAGTGCTGATCACTTTCGGCGGCACAGATCCCAGCAGGCTCACGCTGCGAACGCTGGAGCTGGTCGTATCCCACTGCAACCTGCCGATCACCGTCGTCGCCGGACGCGGGCTGGCCGACTTCGAGGAGCTCGAGACACGCTGTGGGGCGCTAGCTGCATTAGGCAGAGATATCGAGGTGCATCGAGACGCCGCGCTCATGAGTGAATTGATGGCCGGGGCCGACATCGCTTTTTCGTCCGCCGGTCGCACCCTCTACGAACTGGCCCACATGTCCGTACCAACCATCGTGCTGGCGCAGAACGACGTGGAGATGAAGCACCGTTTCGCTTCAATCGAAAACGGATTCATCTTCCTGGGCAGAGGCGTAGACGTTCAAGACGCTTCGATCGCGTCTGCCCTACAGTCATTGATTGCAAGCACCGACTTGCGACGTGCCCTGCACGAACGAATGCTATGTCGCGACCTCACGTTGGGCCGCGGTGCGGTCGTCAAAGAGATCCTGGAGACCACCCCATGAGCGCTCTACCTCAGCCCCCCAAATGCCCGCAATTCCAAAGAAAAAGCGGTAACGGTCCGTACGTCATCGCGGAGATCGGCGTCAATCACGAAGGCAAGATGGAGCTCGCCAAGCAATTGATCGACGAAGCCGTCGACGGGGGCAGCGATTGCGTCAAGTTCCAGACCTACAAGGCCCACAAGCTGGCATCGAAGAACTCCCCTTCGTACTGGGACTTGAACAGTGAACCCACGACCTCACAGCGCGAGCTCTTCAAAAAGTACGATGGCTTCGACGCGCCGGAGTACGAAGCTCTGGCGGCCCACGCTGCGGAGCGGGGCGTGGACTACGCCTCCACGCCCTTCGACTTGGGCGCCGTCGACATGCTCGCGCCCTTCATGCCGTTCTTCAAGATCGCGTCCGCCGACATCACCAACACGGCACTGTTGGACCGAGTCGCCAAGCACGGCAAGCCGGTGTTGCTCTCCACAGGTGCATCCTACATCTCGGAGATCGAAGAAGCCGTGCGTCGTCTGCGGAAGACGTTGCCGCCAGAGGCGATCGGAGTGATGCACTGTGTGCTGAGCTACCCGACGGACTACGAGAACGCGCACCTCGCGGCGATCGCGCACCTGCGGAAGGTATTTCCCGAGCACCCCATCGGCTATTCCGACCACACGCGCCCGGACCCGGGAATGCTCGTATTGGTGCGGGCGTACGAACTGGGCGCCACCATCATCGAAAAGCACTTCACCCACGACAAGAGTCTGCCTGGCAACGATCACTATCACGCCATGAACGAGGCGGATCTGAAGGTGTTCCGCAAGGCGATCGATCTGCTGCACACTATCGAAGGCAACCCCGTCAAGACCGTGCTCGAGGTGGAGCAAATCTCGCGCAAGAACGCCCGTCGCTCACTAGTTGCGGCAAAGCATTTGAAGAAGGGGCAGATCTTGGCGGAAGGCGATCTGGAAGTGAAGCGTCCTGCCTTCGGTCTGCCGCCATCATCTTTGGACTGGGTCGTGGGCAAGACCCTGCAGCGCGATCTGGATGAAGATGACTTCCTGACGATGGACCATCTGGTCTCCAGCGACTGACCCTCGGCGGCCGATGCTGGCTGTTTCGAACGCCGGGTGACAACACGTGTCGACTCGCACCGGCAGCTGGGACGCTCCGTCACACGCCCGGTGGCAAGAACGTGGCGTAGTCGAGAGCCGGCTCACCGGCGCCGAACAGACGGCGGGCGACGTCCGTTGCCTCTGACGGGCTGGTCTCGGACACCAGTCGGGCCACCGAATCGACATCTTCCGCCACCTGCACGAAGCCCTGATCGACGAGTTGCTTCAATTCGTCGAACCAATCGGGCGAAGGCAGAACGACACTGGTGCAGGAAAAGGCCAACGCCTCCACGGCGATAGTCGAGAAGACCGACACCGAAACGCGACACCGGGACAGAAGCTCGTAGCTGTCAGCGTTCGGCGCCGCCAATTCCACACCGGCGGAGATCGCGTCCGCGTAAACTCGGTCCACGTCTTTCTCGACCGGATGCGGCTTGAGCAGCACGCGCACTGCCGCAGGCAGAACTCCACGCAGCTGCGCCGCGAATGCATTGAGGCGTTGTTGCACGGCCGCGACGTTCTGCCCGAAGACGACCACCAGGGGCTCGGTACTCCGTCGGTGTGTCGCCAACTTCGCTTTGAGCCAGGGGTGCCCGCCAACGTGCCAACGGCCCCGGAAGTAGGGGCTGTGCTCGTTCAGGAGCTTGCCATAGTGTTGCCCGAAGACGACCAAGTGGTCCGGTGCGTGGGGTGCGGCGAAACTCGGCTGAAAAATGTATCCCGGGTGACTGTCGTGGATCACGCCGTGCTGGAGCTCGATCAGGGGCACACCCGCATCACGTACCGCCGCTTGCATCGGGATGTGCTGGTTGTACGCGCACAGCACGAAAACCGCCTTGGGCCGCGCACCCGCAAGCAGCAGCTCACCCGCTCCGCGCCATAGATGCCCGAACGCCGCTTCGCGGGCGATCTCGAAGGACGAGAGCCCCAAATCGGTGAAACGGCTGATGTGCTCGGTCATTGCTGCGGGCACGAAACGAGCGCTGCGGGCAGCAATGCTGCGCGCGGCGTCGTACAGCGCGTCGAGAAACACCACATTCGGCTCGGCCACGCGCGCCTGATTGGTCGGATTCGTCTCCAAGTAGACGACCCGATCACCGAACGCGGCATCGACGTCGTGAGCGAACACGCTTCTGGATGCTCCGTCGACCGCGCGGCGATAGGTACTCGAGCCCAGCACCCAGATGTCGCGTTGACGCAAGGCGGGTAGGAGCTTGTTGGTCAGGTCACGCAGTGACGCTGGCGCCCGCTCGAACGACCGGGTGCGCTTGCTTGCCTCGGGAACTCCTTGCGCGTGGGCAAGCAGACGGTTGTAGGCTCGGAGGCGGAGGTGGGGCCACACTGGGTAGCCGAGCACCCGCGCGTCCCACAAGTCGTGCAACGACTCCAGCCGCAACAGGGTTTGGATGGCTGCGTTCAATATTTCGTCCCGTCGCTACGGCGATTCCGTCATCGCGCCTCGGTCCTAGCGTGCCCACGCTTCGCTGTCAGGCCGTCGCTACCGTCAGCACGGCCCGGGGGCCTCCGGAGCTCATCGATCACGAGCCCAGACAGATATCCTCCGCGCGATCCAGTCGGGATCCTCCAGCGGCAAGTCGTGCCCTGCCGTCGGGTGCTCGTCGAGTTCAGTGCCCAGCTCCTCGGCGATGCGACGGGAACACTCGGACGAGACGAGTTCGTCGCCGCGAGATGAAAGGACGAGCAGACGTTGCGTCAGGCGTTTGGGGAGTCGGTAGCGGGCCGCGGCAACCAGCTGACGTGCAAAGGTGGCCCGAGAAACAGGATGCGTCGCCTGGAAGACGCTGGCGAGCAGTGCGTAGTCCCGCGCATTCTTTCGCTGCAGTCGGGTGGACATGCGGTAGATGGAGCGCTCACGGTTATCAGTTCGAGGCTCGACCAGAGCCTCTGCCAGGCCGAAAGCGGCTCGAGGACGGATGCGGTGGTGCGGCGCCGAAAGGCGAGAGCTCGTGTTGAGCACGACTGCATGCGAAAACCACTCCGGGTAAAGCGCACACAGAGTGAGGCCAACCATGCCGCCGAGGCTGAGCCCCAAGACACCCCAAGGTTGGATCTCCTGCCCGGCGAGGAGCTTGAAGCGATCGAAGACGTCGAAGGAGATGCCGTCGACCGTCCAGGGTGAGGCGCGCGAGAACTCCGTGCCGACGCCCGGCAGATCGAGCTTCGTGACACTGACGTCGAGGGACTCTTCGAGCACCTGAGGGAAAGTGAACCAGTGACGTTGCTCTCGAGTGAGCCCTCGTAGGATCAGCCAGTTGTGAGGAATTCCCATGGCAGTTCGAAATAGCCTCCACCTCTCGCCGCTGCATGAGCCGCAAACCGCGTCACCGCAACTTTGCGCGACTGAACGCTCGTCGCCACAATCGGTCGCAGCTCGCCGCGATGCAGATGAGCTCGTTTCAGCAGCAGCTGAGCCCGCAAGACAGCAGCTAGGCGCACCAAAAAGAAAAAGGCCGAAGCTCAATCAGAGCTTCGGCCTTTTCAACCTGAGGAGGGAGTGCGGCACTCGAGGTCCCGAAGGAGCTCGGGCCACCGCACTGTGGAATGCACGGACTCAGAGCAGGTCGGCGTAGCCAACCACACCGACGGTGCTCGAGAACCAGTTGTCCTGTGCCTCGGTAGCGTCGGAGTTGGCGTAGGCGTCTTCGCTCGCCTTCTCGAAGCGGTTGTCCCAACGAACGATGAAGTTGTCGACGCCTTCGACGGGCTTGACGTCGAAGGTCAGCGTGCCGGTCAGCAGGTTCTGGTCGGTATCGAAGCCCATGGTCGGGTCGCCGTCACCATCGTCGAAGAGGACCTCGTCACCGGTAGCCAGGTACTCACCCCGAACAGCGATGCCAAACTGCGGCGTGAAGGCGTAGCCGGCTGCGAGGCTCGCGCCCCAGAAGCCGGCGATGCCGTCCTCACTGCCCGCGTTCATGTCGAAGTTGCCGACGAGGCTGAAGTCACCCGCACTCACGGTCAGCACCACGTCGACGAAAGTGTCGATGAAGGCGGAGTTCGCTGCGGTGGTTTCGGGAGCCAGGGACTGCAACAGACCCGCGACCAAACCGAACGTGCCGTTGTCGTAACCGACCTGAACGCCGGCGTTCATGGCGTCACCACCGAGATTCGAAGAGTTCGGAGCATTGACCAGCAAGCCGCGGAACACGAGCTCGCCCGTGGCGTACTCTGCCCGAAGGCCCGTGTGCCAGAAGGGCTGGTAGTTGAAGTACAACTCGCCGCGCGTGTAGTTCAGGTTGGCCCAGCTCTCGGCGACTTCGGCGCCGTAGATGGTGCCGAACGCGCCCAGATCGAGAGACAGACCCTCTGCCGGACGCCAGGTGGCGTAGGCGTTCGTGATCGGGCCCAAGGTGCCGGTACCGTAGGTCGCCACGGCGTCGCCGAAACGGAGACTGCCGTTCACGGCCCACTCGCCACCATCGTAGCCGAGATCTGCACCCAGCCAGTTGAGGCCGAAACCGCTTTCGGCAGTGCCGCTCGGGCCGTTGTTGGCGTAAACGCCACCACCGCCACCGGGGGTGCCTGATTTCGCGGTCTGGAAACCGCCCCAAGCGTCGGCAAAGACGAACAGAGACGGCGTACCGCCCGCTTCCTCTTCCTCAGCGGCGGCTTCTTCTGCGGGAGCGGCTTCGTCCACCGGCTCCTCCATGGGAGCGGCTTCGGGCTCCGCAGGCGCCGGCGCGGGCTCCGCGGCCATGGACGCATCGGCGCTCACGCCCATTGAGGCGGAAGCCTCGGCAGCGGGTGCGGGCTCGGCTGGGGCCGGCTCGGCTGGGGCCGGCTCGGCCGGCGCTGGCGCGGCTTCAGCAGGCGCCGCTGCGGGAGCGGGTTGGGCTGCGGGAGCGGGTTGGGCCGCAGGAGCGGGTTGGGCCGCGGGAGCAGGTTGGGCCGCGGGCGGGGCGGCTGGGGCGGGGGTTTGGGCCGAGGCTAGGCCAACGGTCAAGAATGCGATGGTACCCGCCGAGAGCGCGGTGAACGCCGGCACTCGGCTCTGATTGCTAAGCTTCATCTGGTTTGACTCCTTCTGCACCGGAGCAAGTCGGCTTCCGGCTCGAATGGGCAAGTGCCCGAGTTCTCTGTGTTGGGGGGGTGGTAGCTAGCGAGGGATTGCCCGCAAGTTGCGGGTTTGTTTCCAAGTTTCGAAACATTGCGGAATTCGAGAGCACTGACCCAAGTCGGTGCTGCGCGTACGTTTACGCACAGTGTTGCAACGGAGCGCACTTATTCCGATGGGCCCGAATCCGAAGCGAAAATCCGACGCGCGGCGTCTCGTCGCAGGCCGCCATGATTACCCGCGACCCGTGCGCTGTGGCACCGTATGCGCGATGCGGCGTTTTTCCCAAATTCGCGGTGCCGGCGTGGCGCTGGTGTTCACCTTGATGGCACCCCAGTTCGCCCTCGCGCAACCGTCACCAACGGAAGCGCCTAGCGCACCTGGGGCAGAAGACCCTACCGGTGAGCCGCCCAGAGCGCCACCTTCACCGCCAGCTTCAGATTCGGAACCCGGAGAACAGCCGGCCGAGGGTGAACAACCCGAGGAAGACTCTGCCATCCCCCCAAGCGGCCAGGCTGACAACCCGGAACCACCACCTGTTACACCAGACCAACAACAGCCCGCCACGACACCCGCAACTGAGCCCGCAGCCCTGACGCCAACCGGCAATGCGGCGGGTACGGCGACCACCCCCGCGGGCAACACCACATCCCCCCCGACGACGGGTGCACCCACCGCGCCCGTTGCGCCAGCGCAGGAGCCTGCAGCACCCGCTACGCCACGGCCCACAGCGCCAGCAAGTGGCACGCCCAGACTGTCCAATTCGTGGTCTTGGGCCACGCCGGCGCCAAGTGACCCCACTGCCGACCGCCCGCAAGAACAGGAGCAGGCGGAAAAAGTGCAGGCCCGCGTGCGTTGGCGCGGCACGGCTTTCGTTTGGAGTCACGACGTCACGACCAGTGCCGTGGGCGTGGGCAGCGACTTTCAAAGCACGAGCCACCAGGTTTACACCCAGGGTTACGGACTCACGCTCAACTACTACTTCGTGGACTCCGACGATCTGAAGTTGCGCGTGGCAGTGACGCCCGGCATGGACGTGGAGTTGACGGACAGCGGAATGACGACGGAAAGACACGAACCCGTGGTCCGTGACCTGCCGCTCACCACCGTCGCGATCGCACCGCTGTACCGAAAGAAGGGCAGCCTCTACGCCACATCTGCTCTCGGCAACTTCACTGCCGTCATCCCCACCTCGAAGTACACCCGAGGCCAGGGCAACATCCTGACCCTATCGCCGCGATTTACCTTGCTGCAATCCCTCCCCCTCGCGGGCAAGGGAGCTTCGTTCCTGGACAGCATTCTCGTGGGCGCCGGCGTGCGTTATGACGCGCTCTTCTCGGACGCGAACGTGGGCGTGTCCGAAGATGTCGCGGACATCCCGCGTCAGCCCCTGCGTCGCGATCCGCAGAGCTCGTTCTCGAGCACCGACGTGCTCTCAGGCGCACGCGTAGCGCCGCACACGTTTCGAGTCAGCGGCTTTTTCATGATTGGGGACGAGATCCTCTCGGTCCCGTTCAACTTCGCGGCGGGGGCCAACTACTCCAGCGCACAGCTGGCAGATGTCGGCGATGCGACGCTGGAATTGCCGACCGGCGACGTGGAAGTCGAATCGAGCGGACGGCGTAGGCGCCCGAGCGCCGGTTGGAGCGCGGCGCTGACGTTGTTTCCCATCACGGAGCTCGGCCTTTCCCTCGGCTACTCGAACAACGCCGATCTCGATAGCGAGACCCCCGACTTCTTCTACACGCCGAACGCGAGCTTCAACGCGGCACTTGCCGTCAGCCTCGACGCCATCTACGAAGGCCTCACGGGCCCTCGACGCGAAGTGCCGTTCATCTTGTTCTGATCGCTGGCGGCGCGACCCACTGCTGGCGCTGCCTCGCACGGCGAGCTCTGGCGACCTCACCCACTGTCAAGGAGCGAGCGGGACACCCGTGCGGGACGCGTGAAGCGCATCACCCGACTGGGAGGGAGCATCTTCGGCGGCCTCGACCCGCTCGTGATCTGTGGACAGACCGCCTGCTGTCCAATCGCCAAGGTGCCCGTCGTACCGATCGGCCTGTCCTTCGAACGGCGAGAACTCGCCTGGCTAGGGGACAGCCTGCTGCTGCCGCACTACGCCCGAACTCCGCTCGGGACCGTGCATCGTCAGGCTGAAGGTGGGTGCACCGATGTCACCGCGCGACTACCCGAGCGCCGATGCCATGGCGAAGGCGACCCGGAGCTGGATCCATGGTCAGCTGGAACGGGTCTGGCCGGATCTGAGTGCCCCCCAAAACCCAGAAATCCCCAGGCTCGTCGCTCGCAAACTCGGTCTAGACCCCTCCCGACCCGACGCAGCGTGAGCGTTGGGTCCCTTTGCCACGACAGGCGACGGCAAAAACGCTAACGTGCGACCCATGGAGGCCGGTCTGCTACGCTTTCTCGAATTGGTGAAGCGCGAGTTGGGTGCTACGGATGCGCGGGTCGAACTGGGCGGCTTTGCACCGAGCGATGAGCGCCTAGCCTGGTGCAGTGTTCCCAACTCACGCGCCAGGGTGGTAGCCGTGTTCGACGAGCCGATCGCCGACAGGGAGAAGATCCAGCAGCGCCTCGAGAATGTCGCCCGCACTTTTTCGGACACGATCGAGCGAGGCTACGAACTCTCCATCGGGCGGGCAGACGCGACCTCGTCGGCGCGCGCACGCCTGGACGCTGACCTCACGGCACTCGCGTCGCGCTCCGGTGCCGACCGGGCCGCAGTCTTCGATACCAGCTCGCCCATGATCTGGGGCGCGTCTCTGGTGGAAGGTAACGCCGCGGAGAGTGCCAATCGCGAGTTGGAAAGGTTGGTCGAAGAACTTCGCTCGACGCGAGCGGACGAACTCCGTTCTGCCCACGGCCACGTCGTTCGACTCGGCGTTGGCGATCGGGAGTGCTTGACGAGGATGTTCGGCGGCCTGTACGTGCTGGTGCTGTCGTTCAAGGGAGACCTTTCCGAGCCGGTGGCCGTCGGTGCTCTGCTTCACGCGGCCGACGCCATCGAGCGTCTCGTGCTCGCTCTGCCCCCGGTGGACCCCCCTCCAGGTGGCAAAGTCATCCGCCTACCGCGACGCGAAGGCTGACGGAGCGAGCTAGCCCGACTGATCCCGACCGCCGAAACGCGGTCGGGAAAGCACGCAAGTCAGTTCACCGCGAGCACTACGTCGAAAGCAGGACGCTGCACGACCTCGCCCGTGACCGCCTTCCAATCCCGTCGTGGCGCGTGTATGGCGTCCATCACTGCAACCAACTCTTGAAACGGTGTCGAGTTCGCGGTGTGCAGCACGGCTCTGTCGACGTGCCGGTCCGTCGCCGCGTAGTGACGCCCCTCGTGACGCTCCCATTGACGGCGGATCTCGTCGGCAAGGCTCGCATAGCGCACCTGATCACCGACCCGCTCAGCCGCGACTGGAACCGCGACGGAGTCGACGACGACCGTGCCCTTTCGCCACGTGACCTGAAATTCCTGCCCCGTGCCGACTTCGACGTGGAGCTCCTTGCTGGGCTCTTCCGTGGGGGCGCCATCGCTTCTGCCAGGCACGTTGGCGTTGGCATTGATGCGGCCCATCTCCGACCACACCGCGGTGATCAGCAGAAACGAGATGAGACACAACAGGAAGTCGATGAACGGGACGAGGGGGAGGGTGTGGTCGTAGTGGCGGCGCCCGCCGCTCTGCCCAGTGCTGATGGTTGCCATGCAGCATCAGACGCCAGCCCGTTTCCCCGCTTGGGTCAGCTGTGATGAACGGGTCCGCGAGAACGAGAGCTCCCGCGCCCCAGCCCCACGCTCAGTCTGATGTCGAGCGCTCCTCGGAGGGGACGTACCTTCCTCCAAATCCGAGCGCGAGCGCGGCATAACCACCCACCAAACCCATGTTGGGAGCATCACCCACGTCACCGCCGGTGGATTGACTCCAGGAGCTCAGTGCCGGACCGTATAGCCCACAGAGTCTCAGACCCACCGTGAAGTACCCTTGCTCGCCCGTCTTCTGTACTGGGCCGAGAGGCACGCGCCCGTCGAATCCCAGGGTGAGTCCGGTCAACACGCCGCCGCGACTGATCGATGTGCTGCGTGCGGGCGTTGCCAGCAATTCGTCGAAGCTCGCCGAGGCGCGGTCACTGATGTCCAAGCTCCAACCGTAGCCGCCGATGCCAGCGGTCAAGGTGAGCGCCAGACGCTCGGTGTTCAGAAACGCAAAGCCGAGATCGAGCATGCCGAATCCACCGCTGAGGTTCGTCTGGATGTCGCCAGGGCCTCCTGCGTCCGGATAGAGGATCGCGGCGCCCTTCACACCGGCAACGAAACCCGTGTCCGAGATACCCCGTCCCTCACCGCCAATCACCGTCGGAAATCGAGCGAGCTCCTGGTAGCCGTTGGCGGCAAACCGATTGTTGAGTGAGTCCAGAGCGAAGGCCCCGGCACCGAGGAAGAAGAAGCCGCCGCCGTCCCCGGGCTCGTCGTCACGTCTGCAGTGGCAGTCCTGCTCGACGCTCCGCTCGGGGGGCGACACCAGTTCGACGGGGCCCGCTGCCGGCGGTTGCGGTGCGGTCACGGGCGGCTGCACCTCGGGTTCGTCAGACGGGGGCTCAGGCAGCGGACTCTCGGGCGGCGTGACCTCCGGCAAGACCGGTTCGGTTGGCTCGCCCAATGGATTTGGCTCCGGACGTTCACCTGGTGGAATGGTTGGCGCGTCCTGCGCACGCGCCATTGCCGACGTGAGCAGCAGAGCCAGCAGCGCCCAGCTCGACGTCAGCCGGGTCGACGGCAGCCGCGGGAAGCCTCGCTGCGAAGCGCGACGTTGTTGAGGAGGAGCCAGAGGAGTGTCGGAACGCTGATCCATGACCACCGCTCAGCACATGTCGTGCCGACCGAATACCCGCGCTCTTGCGCCTTCTTCATTGCCTTCGACGCATGCCTTGCGTCGTGCTCCCGCGACGATGAAACCCCTGCGCGTCTGTTGGCGAAGCAGAACACAAAGGCGACTCGACACGGCCGGACAAACCGGGCTAGGCAAAACGCAATGGCAGGAGATGCGCATGAGAAGACCCGCCGAGCAAGACGCTGGCGCGGCGTGCGAGCGGGACTCATCAGCGCGTGTCTGCTGGCATCGGCACTACTGCTTCTGCCCGGCGGCGAACGGATCGGCAATCGGCGCGTCTGGAAGACGGAACTCAACCAGAGCCAATTCGCCGAGTGGTCCCGAGCGTTGGGCGGATTCGGCGTCGAACTCAGCCCCAGAGAATTCGAAGAACTGCTCTGGAGCGGCGTGCAACGGTACTTGGCCCTGCAGCGACCGATCGTTTCGGCGCTGATGCCGATCACCACTCAGCTGGGAACGCACCAGAGCTGGCGTATGTTTTCCAATCCTCAAACGCACCCGGCGCGTCTGCAAATCGACGTCGACCGGGGCCAGGGCTACGAGCCTGTCTACGTCTCCCGCTCGGAGGAGTACGCGTGGCGCAAGCGCCAGTTCGACCACAATCGCCTGCGCAAGATGATCGGTAGGCTGGTGCGTAAGGGCCGACGAAAGACGTACGTCACCTTCGGTCGCTGGGTTACGGAAGACTTTGCGAAACAGTACCCGGACACCCAACGCGTCAGGGTCCGATTGTTTCGCTGGAAAACGCCCGCCCCAGGCTACGACGGCGCTTACGACGCCGACGGCAAGTACGAAGCGCTCATCACGTTCAAACCCAAACGTGGGAAGGAGTGAGCGACGTGAAGCGCAACGGCTGGAAGGCTTGGCCTCGTTTTCTCTCGCGACGAGAAAGCGCGACCACCCTCGGCGTGTTCCGGATTCTGGTCGGGTTGGTGACGTTGTACAGCCTCGCGTCCGCAGTCACGGGCGGCGTCGTCGATCTGCTGTGGGTCGGCAAGGAGTATGGTGGGATCGTCGCCGGCGAGAGCGGGCACTGGATTTGGCGCTTGCTCGACGGTCCGCACTCGCCGGACGGCAGTACCGCCGCTCATGTTTGGACTCTGCTTTCTGCCGTAGCAACGTTTGCGTTGCTGTCGACCCTCGGTGTCGGCGGCCGCTGGCCGCTGTTGCTGACTCAGCAGACGTATCTCGCGCTGGTGTCGCTGAACCCACATTCCAGCGGAGGCTACGACGTGCTCATCACGACCGCGTGGCTGCTCCTCTTCTGCTCGCGAAGCACGGAGACGCTATCCCTCGATTGCTTCCGCAGGACAGGCTCGTTCATCAGTCGCCGCAAGATCCCCGCCTGGCCCCGCTACCTACTCTTCACGCAGCTGCTGGTGATGTACACGGCAACCGGGTTCCAGAAGGTCGGCCTTTCGTGGACACCGATGGGCGGCTACACCGCGCTGCACTACGTGCTGCACGACCCGACGTGGACTCGATTCCCCCCCGACTGGGTAGCAGCAGCCGGTCCCCTTTTGCGCGTGATGACGGCAGTCACGTGGCACTGGGAGCAGCTGTCGTTCTTGATGCTGCCGGTGCTCTACTTTCGCTTGACGAGGCACCGCACGGGGCGAGTGCGAGCTTGGTGCAATCGCTGGGATTGGCGGGTGCCCTGGGCTCTGATCGGTGTGGGCATGCACGTCGGGATCCTGGTGCTGATGAACGTCGGTCCGTTTTCGTGGATCTCGATGTCCTACTACGTGACGCTATGGTCTGGAGGGGAGCTCGACCGCTTGCTGACGCTGGTGCGTTCTGCCGCGACCACGACCACGCCAGCATCCCAGGTCACATGAGCTGACGAAGCCGTGAGACACCCGCGCGCCGAACCCGACGCTCGCGAGGCACGGATTTGCGCGATCTAGGGTCCAAAATATGTGAGTTATGCACATGCGAAGGCTGATCAGGCAGACGCTATGTGCATTCCGGCACTGGTCCCGAAGGCCCGCAAGCGTCAGGATGAATGGTGCGAGGCGCTCACTCCCAAGGAGCCACCGCGGAGCCAAAACCAACCCAACCAACTTCGATGGAGAACCCCATGACTTACTTCAAGACCCCCAATCTGCTGACGGCAGCTGCGGCATTCGCCGCTATCAGCTTTGCGCCCAGTGCGTTCGCGCAACAGGAGTGCGGTGACCAGACCTGCGAGGAAGGCTACGAATGCGCCAGCTTCCAGGGATTGTGCCCGGAGATCGACTGCGCGGGCGAAGACTGCCCCGTGTGCGAGGAAGAGGAATTCTTCTACTGCGAGCGCGCCGCCTGCGAGAGCGACGACGAGTGCGGCGACTACATGATCTGCGCAACGATGGAGGAGTACGATTGCTCCAACGTCAAAGACGTCGACTGCGCTCCTGACGAACCTTGCGAGGAACCCGTCGGGGAGTGCGAAGTGCTCGAGGTCCAACGCTGTGCCGCGCCCTGGGAGTTGCCCTGCGAAGCGGACGCCGACTGCGGTGAAGGACATACCTGTGAGCTGATTCAATGCGTCTGCGACGGCGCCGCTGCCGGCGGATCGAGCGACGAAGCACCACCTCCAGACGGCTCCGAAGACCCCGCGACGAGCGAGCTGGTCCGAGAGGACTGCGGCTGCGTCGAAGCCGACACCGGCTGGTGCCAGCTGTCCGAGACGGCCTGCGAAGAAGACGCCGACTGCCCCGACAGCTGGACCTGTCAGGATAACCCCGAAGGTGCGTGCTGGGCCGACTCGGAAGGCAACACCGGTTGCGAACCCGCCGATCCCGAGCGCATCTGCATGCCTCCCGGCTACTCCGTCGGCATCCTGGAGGTCGCAGCCGCAGACTCGGCAGCCACGAGCTCCGCGGCCTCTTCGGGCTTGGCGGACGACGGCGCGGTGGATGAAACCGTCGAGGACGGCGAGACCGCCGACCTGCCGCTGTCGGACCCCGATGACGTCGACGTATCCGCCCAGTCCGGCGCAGCAGACGAGGACGATGTCGCCGAACTCGGTTCCGACGACGACGACTCCGGCGCCAAGTCCAGCTCCGGCGGCGGGTGCACGGTGGCCACGACGCCGGGTGCCGGCTCGGCGGATCTGATGGCCATGCTGGCCGCGCTGGGCGCTGCTCTGACGATGCGCCGACGTCGCGACCGTCGCGGCTGATGGTGACGGCGCACCGCCAACCCGGCGGTGCGCCCCGCGACCACCCACTGGTCTTGACTGCAAAGCGCGGGCGTCCCTGACAGGGGGGGCGCTCGCGCTTTCTTTTTCCGAAACACGTGCCGCATGGCTCGCTCGAGGAATCACCTGATTGCGCCGAGCGAGTTCGAAACCCCGGTCATCACTAAAACGCTTCAGTTACAGTGGATGCGGTATTCGCGGACTGGCATCGAGGCGGCACTGACGGCGCGCGGCGGCTTGACCGCTCGGGACCCGCGTGACCAACTGCGCGACGTCGCACTGCCCGAGGACCGTCATGAAACCCATTGCCTTCTGCTTCATCGCCATCCTCATCGCGGGCATCACTGCCTGCGGTTCCAGCTCCTCCGCGCTCGACGGAGGTGTGGACACGGACACTGAAGCAAGCGACCGGATTGACGAGTCCGACGGCGGCGAGCGCCCATCGACGCAGGACGCGATGGCTGCGAACGACTTCGCGGATCCTCCAGCACCAGAAGACGAGTTCCCCGTCCCCACGCCGGGCGGACTCGCGCCCACACCACCGATGGGCTGGAACAGCTGGAACAAGTTCGGCTGCAGCGTCACCGCAGACGACATCAAGGACGCTGCCGACCTCCTCGTCGAGTCTGGAATGGCGGACGTCGGTTATCAGTACGTCAACATCGACGATTGCTGGCTCCAGGCGGAGCGCGACGCCGAGGGTCGCCCGGTCTTCGACCCCGACTTCACCACCGAAGATACGCCCGGAGGCGTGCCGGAGCTCGCCGACTACGTGCACGACCTCGGTCTCAAGCTCGGCATCTACTCCGACCGCGGCACGGAGACGTGTGCCCACCGCGCCGGTGCGGAAGGCCACGAGGAAGACGACGCCAGACTCTATGCCGAGTGGGGTATCGACTACCTCAAGCACGACAACTGCTCGTCGAACCCCGACTTGATCGAAGAGCAATACGGGTTGATGGCCGAAGCTCTGGCAAACTCCGGCAGGGACATCGTCTACAGCTTGTGTGCCTGGCAGTTCCACGAGTGGGGCGTCGGCATGGGTCACCTGTGGCGCATCAGTGGGGACATCGAGGATCAGTGGGAGTCGATCTTGCAGAACCTACGTCTCAACGTGCCCTTGGCGGCTTACGCCGGTCCCAACGGCTGGAACGACCCCGACATGCTCGAAGTCGGCAATGGCGCCTACATGACGATGACCGAGCACCGCTCCCACTTCAGTCTGTGGGCAATGATGGCCGCCCCGCTGATCGCCGGCAACGATCTGACGCGAATGAGCGACGCGTACAAAGAGATCCTCACGAACGAAGAAGTCATCGCCGTCAACCAGGATAGCCTGGGGCTGCAGGGCTACCCCGTGCGGGAGGGGAACGACCTGTCCGTATGGGTCAAACCGTTGAACGAAGCGGGCGCCCGCGCGGTCGCTCTGTTCAACACCAACGAGACGGAGGAG
The DNA here is from genome assembly GCA_050301735.1 of Polyangiaceae bacterium. Lineage (GTDB taxonomy): Bacteria > Myxococcota_A > Polyangia > Polyangiales > Polyangiaceae > SZUA-265. The sequence goes on from JBNKZR010000004.1 coordinate 38,162, forward strand.
GACATCACGTTCTCGCTCGAGGAGGTTGGCCTTCGCACAGGCCAGGTCGCTGAAGTGCGCGATCTGTGGTCGCACGAAGACGTCGCGACGACCGCAGACTCGCTGACCCTGCCCGTCGCTGCTCACGAGGTGGTACTGCTGAAGGTCGTCGGCAAAGAGCCCCGCATCCCGAGCGGAGACGTCTACTTGAGCGATTGGCAGTGGACGTACGCCGCCAACGGACTCGGGCCCGTGGAGCGCGATCAGGCGGTGGGCACCTCCTCTGCTGGAGACGGCGAACCCATTTCACTCGCAGGCCAAGTCTTCGACAAAGGACTTGGTGTCAACGCACCCTCCTCGGTCATCTTCCGCCTCGGGGCAAACTGCGACCGATTCCAGGCGGAGATCGGTGTGGACGACTTCACCGACGGACGGGGCTCGGTTCGCTTCCAGGTGTTGGGCGACGGGGAGCGTTTGTATCGAAGCGACGTGTTGGAGGGCGGCGGCGGCAGCGATTCGATCGACGTCGGTCTCGAGGGTGTGCGCTTCCTGGAGCTCGAAGTGACCAACGGCGAGGACGGTATGGCCTGGGATCGCGCCAGTTGGGGCGACGCCCGCATCCGCTGTGGGAGCGCGGAGTAGCCTTCCGAACGGTCTACTCTCCGTTGACGGCGAAAGCGCTCGCCAGGACGCGCGCTGTCGTGCCATCTGACGACACTCGTGACCCGCCGTGTGCTCATCGTTGCGCCCTATTTTCCGCCGCGTCGTCGCGTCGGGGCTCAACGACCCTTTCGCTTCGCGACGCACCTCAGGCAGGCGGGGTGGCAGCCCAGCGTCGTCTATTTGCAGGCATCGGGCCTGGAGCTGACGGAAACGGAACGCCGCCTGCTGCACGGCGTCGAGCTGCTGCCCCTCGGCGCCCCGCTGGACACGACCCAACGCTTGGCCAGCGGCGGACTCGACGACCACAACACGAAGGCAGTGCATGAAGACAACGCGCAGCAACTCGGCGCGCCCAAGAAGCCGGCGGGACTTCTGAGCAGAGCGGCGTTGAGTCTGCGTGAGGAGATCGACAGCGCGATCCCACTCGACAGCTGGGCGCCCGTGTTGTGGCTTCACGCCAAACGACTGATCCCGAAACTGCGCATGCACCCGCCTGACGTCGTGTGGAGCACCGCAGATCCCTGGTCGAGTCATTGGCTCGGCATGGAGCTCGGCAGACGATTGCACGTCCCGTGGGTTGCCGACTTTCGCGACCCGTGGACACTGTGCCCGATCCGAAGCCGCGTGCCCAATTGGACACAGCGAGTCAATCAGCGTTTCGAAGCCCAGATCATGGACCGGGCAGCAGCGGTCACCTTCACCGCGGAGCGCACCCGTGACAACTACGCACACCACTACACCCAAGCGGCGTCGCGCATGCACTGCATACGCAATGGTTTCGACTCCGCGCAGCTCGTCGATCCCATTCTCGGACCGTTCGAGTCGCCGGCTGCCGACAAGACGTTGAACGTCGTCTTCTTCGGCCGCTTTCGCCCGTTGTCGCCGGCGACGGCAATCATCGAGGCTCTCGCGCACATCCAACGCCGAGCACCGGCGTGCTTGGCCAAGATTCGAGTGCACTGCGTCGCGTCGCTGGCCGGAGCGGACTTCGAGCTCGCCACGTCGCGCGGCGTCATCGAGCAGTTCCGACCCCTGACGCCCGTGCCCTACGAACGGTCGCTGTCCGCTATCCGCAGCCACGACCTGGCTCTGCTGAGCACAGCGACGGAGCGCGACGACATCGTTCCGGCGAAGCTCTGGGAGTACTTGGCCGCTGGCAGTCCGATCCTCTCGCTGACGCCAAATCCCGAAGTCGCCAGCATCCTGCAACAGGTCAACGGCGGCGTACAACTGGACCCACGGGATCCGAGCGCGATCGCGGATCTGCTGATTCGGTGTTGCGAGAGCAAAAGCGCCGGACGCCCCTTGCCGATCCCGGCGCGCGCAGCGGACGACCCCCTAACGCAATTCGACGCCCCGCACCTGACACGACAACTCGCGACGCTACTGGCCCGCGTCGCGAAGTGAGCGTCGCTGCTGTCAGGAGCTTACCTACCAAAGCGCCTAGCCTACGCGACTTGCTGAGGCTGGACGAGCGTCTCGATGCAAGCGCGCGCCGCTACTCCGCTCCAAAGCGGTTGCCGTCCCTCTACGCATGTCCAGCGACACGTGGGGCGCCGCTGGACAGTGACTCACTTCGGGCGGCCGCGTCCACTGACGCTGATCGCCGCAAGTGTTGGCACTGGCCAACGGCGGCAGCGGCGACGGTGTTGGCTACACTCAACAGCGAGGAGTGAGGCTCAGCGAAAACCCCGAGCGATCACGCGGGGTGCACACACACGAGCGTTCGGCACGCGAGGTGCAATGGACATGAGCCGAACCTCACGCTGGAGAAAGAACGATCATGTTTGCCCACGCTTCGAAAAGACTCGCCCCGCTGCTCTTCCCCTTCACACTGCTCGCCTGTGGCGCCGCCGACGAAGCGGCAGACGGACCCACCGAGACGTCCACTTACGAAGCAGCGCTGCTCGAGGAGTACCGCTCTGCACTCCCTGAAGAAGAACGCGTCGAGGCAGTCGTGCCCGGGCCGGAAGGGTCCGAGAACGCGCTCACCGTGCTGGGGGATGCGGAACTCGCCTGGCTCGCGATCAAGAGCGCCCACGGGGTCAACACCCCCGCGCGACTCATCGTACGCGTTCTGCGCGCCATCACCAAAGTGCCCCCGACACTCTACGACAGTGAGAAAAAAGAGTTCTTGTGGGGCCCTTGGGATAACGATGACGGCTACGGTCAGGTCATGGCCTACATACGGGAGAACGGCCCCGACGACGACTTCAAATACGGCTACGCGTTGATTCGTCTGGTCGACTCCGACATGGCGACGGCGTCTCCCGTGATTTGGGGTGGTGCTACGCCGGACCCAGAGGACGACAATGACGGAGTCGGAGTCACGCTCTGGGACTTCGAAGCCAACCTGGACTTCGAAAAGGCTCACGATCCGAACTTCGATGCCGACGCACCGCATGACGAAGGTCGTTTCGCGATGCTGTTCGGCAAAGGGCGCGGCGACAACGACGACGGCGACTTCGCATTCAATGTGGCGGTCTTCCGTGACTTCGTCGCCAAGGACAGAGAGCCCGACGAGCAGCCCGCCAACCTGGACTACTTGTTCGGACATTTCGATGGCGACGACGGCACTACCGTCGACTTTCTCGACTGGGCACTGACCGCGAACTTCTGCGGACAGGACGCGGACACCTGCTTCGAAATGCCCGAAGACGGCGACGCCGAGACGCTCTACCTGCGCTCCGCGTTCATCAACCGTGGCCTCGGACGCGCGGAGGCCTCGGTTACTGGCGGCGACCTATCTCAGACCGTCAGCGTGGTCGAGTGTTGGGATGACGACATCGACCGCACCTACATGAGCGTCAGTGCCGACGACGAAATGGTGGCCGAAGTCGGCGAGTGCGCCGACGCCTTCGCGCCGGACCTGTCCGAGCTGGGTATCCCGACCTTGCAAGACATCGATCAAGACGCACTGGCCGCTCTCGATTGCGCGGCGACCAACGGACTGGCCGCCTGCGAAGACCTGTAAGCCCTTCACACGCAACACCTCCGAAGACCTCTAGGCCCTTCACGCCCGAGCCCCTGACATGCCGCGGCGACTCCAAACTGGAGTCGTCGTGGTCTATTTCGGCTGGTGGAGCCGTCTGCTACACGCGAAGGCCGGCGATCAAGTCTCGGATGCTCGCCTTGCTGAACGGCTTTTCGATGTGGCGATTGGGCACGCGGTTCAGAAAATTGTTAGCGTCTTTGGTGAACGCACCCCCGGTCACGAACACGAAGCGCTCGCGGGTCCCCGGACGAATGTCTTCGGCCACGTTGTAGACGTCCTCACCGTTCATGTCCGGCATCATCACGTCACACAGGATCAAGTCGTAGGGCTCCTCCGTCCTGAGCAACTCGATCGCTTCCCGGCCCGAACGCGCGCAATGCACCTCGTGCCCCTCCAAGGTTCTCACGAACGCCTTGAGCACGAGCTCTTCATCGTCGACCACCAGTACCCGCACGTTTCGACTCGGTACCAAGCGTAACGCCGGACGAGACGCTGCCGTCATCGTGGGCTCAGCGACTGGCAATCGGACATGGAAACGATTGCCCCCTTGTGGGGTGCTTCTGGCGGTGATCACCCCGCCGAGCATCGTCGCAATGCGTTGGCACACGTAGAGCCCCATGCCCGAGCGCAAGCGGTCGGAGGCGTCAGCGAACGGATCGAAGGCGCGCTCCAGAGCTTCGCGGGGGAGACCGGGACTGGTGTCGCTGATCTCCACGTTCACCTCTTTGCCTTCCACCCACACGCTCGCCACGACCTCGTTCTTGTCGGCGTTGCCTTCGGGAATGGACTGAGCGGCTACGATCAGGAGATTCAGAAACAGCTGCCCGATGCTGGACTCATCACCACGAACGAGAGCGTCATCCTGATACTGGCGAACGAGACGCGCACGGTGGCGAATCTCGTTCGAAGCCAAGCGGACGCTCGCGTCGAGCACCTTGGTCAGGCTCACGGGACGTATGACGTCTTCCGGCGAGCGGACGAAGGTTCGCAGATCGCGCATCGCGTTTTCGATGCGACCGACACCTGCCAGGCCCTCCTTGACCATCGCTGCGGCAGGTTGGCCTCGCAATTGATCACCCAACGCCTCGAGATTGGCGCTGATGTAGAACAACGGATTGTTCACTTCGTGTGCCATTGCCGCGGCCATGGTGCCGACGGTGGCCAAGCGGTCCGCCAACAGCAATTGAGACTGCAACTCCATGCGCTCGGTGACGTCGACCAGGATGCCGTCCCACGCGACGCACAGCTGCGGCAGGGGGGTGGGATTGGCAACACACTGCAGCCAACGCACTTTGCCGGTGGGCAACAAGAAGCGCCCCTCGAATCGGAACCGCCGGCGTGACTCTTCTGCCATCGCACGCGCTTGCTCGAAACGCGGCGCGTCGTCGGGATGCACCAGGGCGTCGAAGGCTTCCGCCTCCTCCGTCAGCCGCTCTTGCGGCACGCCGAGCAACTCCTGACAGCTGGCACTCACGAAGGTGAACAACCGAAAGCCGTCCGGGTGCACGATCACGCGGAAGAGCATGCCCGGCACATTGGCGAAGATCTGCTCCATTTGGTGGGTGCGCTCTTGAACGAGCGCCTCCAGCTGACGACGACGCTCGCGGTTGCGCTTTTCCAGGGCGCGCTTCTCTGCGCGGAAACTCCGCATTTGCGCGGCGTTCGCAACCACCTTCTGGAGCTCTCCGGCGCTGATGGGTTTCTCCAGAAACTCGAAAGCCCCGGCGCGCAGCGTCTCGGCAACCTCCGCCATTTCGTTGGGATCGGCAGCCACGATGACTTCCGGGCGGTGTTCCTGCTCCTGAACGTGCGCCATCACGGAGATGCGTTCAGTGGACCGAAGTTCAGGGTCCAGAATGATGACGTCCCAGCGCTCCGCGGTGAGCAGAAACAGGCCGGTCCGGGCGTCCCCCGCCATCTGCACCACGTGTTCGTCACTCAGTGCCGCCGCGAAATTGTCGCGGGTTTCCGCCTCACTCTCGATGATCAGTACGCGCGCCACGAGCCGCCCCGGCCTCTGTATGGCGTCAGCCTATCACACACCTCCGTTCGCTGAATGGGCTTTGCTGCTGCAACGTGCCTTTTCGAGGCGGCGGGCCGCAACGAAGGCCGTGGTAGTCGCGCCGAAACGAGGCGCAAACCGCACTCCGAGCCACGCCAGGTCTAGACGGCGGGGAGGGACCAAAGTATGGCTCGCAATCGTGAAAGTTGCAGTCATTGGGACCGGATACGTTGGATTGGTAGCGGGGGCGTGCTTCGCCGAGTCGGGCCACACCGTCGTGTGCGTGGACGTCAACGAGCAGAAGTTGGCGCAGCTCCGGGAGGGTCGTGTTCCGTTCTTCGAGCCCGGGCTCGATGACATCATCAAGCGCAACTGGCCAGAGCGGCTGGATTTCACGAGCAATCTCGATCAGGCGCTGGACGGAGCTCAGGTGACCTTCATTGCCGTCGGGACGCCCCCCAACGAGGACGGCTCTGCCGATCTGAGCGCGGTGCTCAAGGTGGCGGAGGACGTGTCCAAAACAGCCCAACAAGAGATGGTGCTCGTGCTCAAGAGCACCGTGCCCGTCGGCACCAACCAGAAGGTGACCGAGGTCGTCAGCCGCGTCGCCAAGCACCCGATCATGGTGGCCAGCAACCCGGAGTTCCTGAAAGAAGGCGACGCCGTCAACGACTTCCTCAAGCCCGACCGCATCGTCGTCGGCGCCCGCGAGGAGCGCGCTTTCGAGCTGCTCACGCGGCTGTACGCCCCGTTCAACCGCCAGCGCAACCGGCTGCACCGCATGGACCCGAAGAGCGCGGAGATCGTCAAGTACGCCTCCAACGCCATGCTGGCCACCAAGATTTCGTTCATGAACGAGATCGCACTTCTATGCGACACCGCAGGGGGCGACGTCGAGCGGGTGCGCATCGCCGTCGGCGCTGACAAGCGCATTGGCTACGAGTTCCTCTACCCAGGCCTCGGCTTCGGCGGCAGCTGCTTCCCCAAAGACCTGCGCGCCCTGGTCAGCACCGGCCAAGAGCACGGCATCTCGATGGACGTCGCGAAGGCCGCCGTGGTCGCCAACAAGAAGCCCCCCGAGATGTTGCTCAACCACATCGTCGAAGACCTGGGCGACCTCAAGGGCAAGCACATCGCGCTGTGGGGCCTGGCATTCAAGCCCAGAACCGACGACGTGAGAGAGGCGCCCGCCTTCCGTCTGATCGAGGAGCTGACCGCCAAGGGCGCCACCGTTGCAGCTTGTGATCCCGAAGCTTTGGAGACCGGGCGCGAGCGTTTGGACTTCATGGGCATCAAAGACGGCGTGAAGTTGACGCACGATCAGTATGCTGCTTGCGCTGGCGCAGACGCCCTCGTGCTGTGCACGGAGTGGCGCCAGTTCAACGCGCCCAACCTCAAGCGTTTGACGGAGACCATGCGTGGGCGCCGGGTCTACGACGGTCGCAACGTGTGGAACGCTGCAGAGTTCCGTGAGGCCGGCTTCGAATACCTCGGCATCGGCCGTCGCTGATACCCGACACCACTGACGCACTCACGCCGTCGTGGGCGCAGTGATGCGCCGCCCGGCGCTGCACTCGTGAGCGCGGTGACAACGTGAGCGAGCGCCACGTGTCGCCAACACAGCGTCAGCTGGTGGTGCGGCTCGCCAGTAGGCGATATGCCTTGCGCATCAGAGGCGGCGAGACGATGAGCTGCACCACGGTCAGCGCCGTCACCCAAGACAGAGTGGTAGCCACGACCAGGGAGGCACCGTCGGCGCCGTCTTTGGCGGCATAGCCCGAGAAGAGATACACGGCCAGCGCGTCCCGCGTGCCGACACCCTGGGGCGTCAACGGTAGCGCTGCGATGAACATCATCGGGGGCACGAGCGCCAGCGCGTCCGACAAAGGGATCTCGACACCGAACAGGCGAAACGGCAACCAAGTGCCGACGAAGAACACCGAGATGTGCGCCAAACGCTCGAACGTCACCCGAAAGTGACCCGCGATACCGAGCTCGAAAAGCGGCTGCAACAGCTGGCGTTCGGTCAGCCAGCGCGGCTTCAGCCGCAGCACCACCAAGTATGCGACCCCGGCGGCAACGCACGCAGCCAACAAGGGAGCCATCCACTGCAAGCGGTCCGCGTTGAACGGCAGCGCCAGTAATCCGAGACCCACCAAGCAGCCGAAAGTCGTGATGTAGACGATCAAGGTGGCGCCAGCGACGCGCCACAATCGTGCGTCGTAGACTTTGGCCAGAAAGTACGTCAGCCAGCCTTGACCCACGTGGTGATTGGCAATGCTGGGCAGATAGCTCGCGCCGCGGATGACGAACAGCTCGCGAAAGGTCACCGGACACACCGTGCGCGCGTACACGCGGGAGGTGGCCCACGAGTCCGTCGTCAGGATCAACAGCACGAAACCAAACGCCAACGCGAACAGCGGCAACTTGGGGGCCTGTGAGATCGCTGCTGTTACCTTTTCACGATCAACCCCGAGCAGCACCCACGTCAGCAAAAGAGTCGCGAAGACGAAGGGCATGGCGCGACGCCACCAGGGTTCTCGAGTGCGTGGCGGCTTTTGCTCAGTGGGCGACATCGCGAAAAAAAGTGGGCACAGCGTATCAGCTCGACGCCAGCGCGGCTGCCAGAACGTCGATCCCGGACGGGGACCCTGCGGTTTTTACGAATGGAAGCACACTCACCGGATATCCCAGTTCCCGCACCTGTTGCTCGACACGCTGCTGCTCGACTTCCGCTCCGGCCCGTCGCATGGCCACGTCGATCACTTGGCGGGAACTGGTAGGAAGGGAAGGCTCGCTAGCAACGAGGTTTCGTATTTCATCCAGCTCGCCGTCGTCGAACAGTCGTTGTAAACGCGCGTTGAGCACGACTCGCTGGGGCGAAAGGCCCATCTCTTTCAAGCCCGCGATCAGCTCGATGCTCTCCGACAACGGCAGTTGCTCGGGCAGCGACACGACGACGATGCCGGCCCAGCTCGGATCGGAGAGCATGCTCCAGGCGCGTTCCGCGTCGCGTCTCAGGATTCCGGGAGCGGCGGCTTCGCTGATCACCAGCGGCACTCGCAACATCTCGAGACCGTGACCCGTGGCGGGCGCATCGATGATGACCGAGTCGAAGCGCTGCTGCCCCGCGCGTTCCTCGATCGCGTGGTACCAAGCCTTGCCCAACATCGCCCAGGGATAGAGCCCGGGGATCGCAGCTAGGAAGCTCTTGCTGTAGCGATTGTCCAACAGCGCGTGGGACAAGCGCTTGCTGTGCAAGGTCATCGCCGCGTACTCGCGCAGCGCCGTCTCTGGCTGCAGAAGCACGCAGCTGAGCCCCGCTTCGACCTCGTGGATTTGGTCATCGACGTCTCCCACGCCGAGCATCGATGCTGCCCCTCCGGGCTCGCTCAGAGCCAGCAGGACCCGACGGCCGGCTCGGCAGGCGGCCCTGGCTAACGCCACCGAAACGGTCGTCTTGCCCACGCCCCCTTTGCCGGTGACAAACAGGAGTTTTCGGTCGAAGTCGCTCATCTACCACGCTACAAAGGCTGAGTTCTCAGGGCGGAACACGCATACCAGAGGCCATGGACGATTTCGAGCTAGGCCACGACACCGTATGAACGTCACTCTGCTGCAGCTCAACCCCACCGTCGGGGACTTTCGCGGAAACGTAGAAAAGATACTGAGCGCCCTGGACGCGGCGGCGGCAGCGAAGTCCGATCTCGCGATCTGTCCCGAAATGGCAGTCGTTGGCTACCCGCCTCGAGACCTGTTGGACCAGCCACGTTTCGTCGAAAACATCCAACGTTGGACCGGACACCTGGTGCGGCAATCGGGTGACGTGCCCGTCGTGTTCGGCACGGTCGGCCACAAAGACGGACGTTTGACGAACGACGCCGTGGTGGCGGCAAACGGGCGGGAGTTGATGCGCTCGTGCAAAGTCCTGCTGCCGAACTACGACGTCTTCGACGAGCAGCGGCACTTCACGGCGGGGCAAGGGGTCGGCCGCTTCGAGCACCGCGGCGTTCGCTGTGCAGTCAGTGTCTGCGAAGACGCCTGGGCTAGTGTGCCGGAGCTGTCTCGTCGCTACAGCAAAGACCCGCTGGCGGAGTGCACGGCCCAAAACAAGG
>JBNKZR010000005.1:0-45377 GCA_050301735.1 Polyangiaceae bacterium
GCCAGCGAAATCGGACCGTCTTCGGCATTTCCCGCGGCGAGCACTTTGCCGTCCGCGTCCGAAAGCAGTACCACCCGACGGCGATAGGCATTTTTGAGCGGCGTCAGGTATTCCTCGACGGCGCCCCGATCACCCCGTGCCAGCACCTTCGCCAGATGCGCGTTCTCCGCAGCCATCGCGAGAGGCGCCCATCGCCCCTTGAGCGTGTCGTCCAATATCCTCTCGAAGCGGTCGTTGGCACCGTCGACGACTTCCCCCACTTGGGTCAGCAGAGCGTGCCTCGCCTGCAACCCACTGAAGACGGCCCCGGCAAACGCTGGCACCATCGAACCGAGAACCAGCGCAGTGAGCTTGAGCTTGATCGATTTCACTGGAGAGCAGTGTCGTTGACCCCAACGCCGGGTGCAACGGTTTCGAGCGGGGGAAGCGTGGGTGCCAACGGCGCCGTATTGACCTCGGGCGCCGAGCGCTCCGCGTGCTATGTGCGCCACACATGTCTGACGCCACGGTTCCCCCGACCTGCCCGAGTCCGACTCACCGAGCAGTGTCGTTGGCTCTCCCGGGCTGCTCCCTCAACACCCACGAGTGGCTGGGCGGCAACGAGGCGCAAGTTCTCCTCCTGCACGGACTGGGTGGAAACGCGATCACGTGGCACGCGGTGGCTCCCGTCTTGGCGGCGGCACTGCGTGCTCGCGTCCTGGCCGTGGATCTGCCGGGGTTTGGGGCGTCCCGCCCGGGTGCGCGCAGCACGACCATCGACGCTCTCACCGAACTCGTGCAGGAGGTATTGCAGCGCAGCGACCCTGGCCAACAACGCTGGCACCTTGCAGGGAACTCCTTGGGCGGGTTGTTGGCTCTGCGTGCCGCCGGACGAATGCCCACCTCGTGCGCCAGCGTCACTCTCGCCTCCGTCGCGCTGCCTCTGAGCTGGGGCCGTGGCACTCGCGAGCTCGGCGCTTTGCTTCCCTACGTGCCGGCAGCGCTGCCGCACTTGGGTCGACGGCTGTTCGTTCGCTACGTCAATCGTCGCGGCTTGCCCGGCGTCGTCGATGATCCCGTCGCGGCCCTCTTTCACGACCCGGCGGCAATGCCTGCGGACATCTACGAACGGCTACTCGCGGTCTCCGAATACCGCTTTGGCTGGACCGAAGAAGCAGCGCGGGCCTACGAACAGGCGACCCTGAGCCTCGGCTTGCAGCTGCTAGTCACCCGAAACCCACAGCATTGGATGAACGAGGTGAGCTGCCCCGTGCATTCGATCTACGGGAGCTGCGACCCGCTGTATCCTCCCGCGGCCTGGCGCCGATTGGAAGCGGCCCAACCGAACTGGCACCATACCCCACTGCCGAACGTCGGCCACGTTCCCCAACTCGAAGCCCCGGGCGAGTTCGCGGAGCACATGCTGCAGTTCATTGCCAGAACGTCCCCCCTGCGACGATGACACCTGGAGCACGTCGCAGCGTCGCGCTCCAACCCAGCGGGAGGGCAACGAATCAGACGTCAGCTCGCAGGGCGGAACTGCTTGCGCACCTTTTTGCGGAAGGTGTCCGTGCAGCGACCGTGGGTGCCTTCGTATTCGATGATCTCTCGGATCAAGCGGGTCTTGTTTTCGTCCGATAACGCCGAGTCCTTCACCTCTTGGGCAAGCAGCGCCGCGATGGGAGTCGCCGGCCATGTTATCTTGGCAGGAGCAGCGGCCTTGTCGCCTTGGCGATAGTGAGACGGCTTGGTCTTCGTGACGTCTCGAAGCAAGCCTTCGCTGTTCGTCGAGCGGCGACCACTGCCCCGACAGCCCGGGCATGTCGTCGAGCTGCCACCGAACGCGTTACTCACGCGACCATCACCCCCGCAAATACCACAACTCTCGATTTCCATGGCTGGCGATAGCGCGTTTGCTAGCCCTCCGCCAGCGCCGACTGCTTGGTGGCGGGTACCCTGCCCGAGTGCGAGCAGCATCGAGCCAGATCCGGCCGATACAAGGGTCGCGAGCTCCGGGGATAGCTTGTGCTCAGACTTGTTTCAGAAGCCTTCGTGTAAGCTCGTCTTCGTGGCGGCGCGCTCGTCGTCGGCCGTCGCGGGACGAACGCTCGCGCCCGGCTGACCATTTCCGATGGCGTGCACGTGGCGCGTCACCTCGTTCGCCGCGGTTAGCCAACTCGTCTCGTGATAGCCCATGCCTTCACGGAGCAGCCGCGGGCGGACCAGGGCGCGCGCCTCACGCAGTCGACCGCGTGGGCAACCAGGAAATAGATGATGCTCGATCTGAAAGTTCAAACCACCGAAGTACCAGTCCATCGACGGCGCATTGCCGACGTTTCGCGATGTCGCGAGCTGGTGTTCGAGGTGTGACGTACCAGGAATACGCGCTGGCATCCCGACGTGATTGACGGTGAATACCGTCGCCAGGCGCAAACCAAGAAAACACGTGCTGGCAAGGTAGACCAGCAGCACTCTGCTCGGCTCAACCCCCAGGACCAAAGGCAACGCGAGAAACAGTGCGACGTGGCCAACGACGGACACCAGATCGCCCAAATACTTGCGGGGGCTTTGGGCTGCCGCGAGGAACGAAAGAGCGCGCAAGCTGTACGCAAACAAGAACGTACTCGGCCAGAAGTACCAGCCTTGGTACGGCGCCATCAGGTTGCCCACCCCCGTCTTGCTGGCGCGGGCTTCTTCGGACAAGGAGAACACCGTCCCGAACTGCATGTCAGGATCTCGCGCTTGATCTTGGCAGTGTTTGTGGTGCATCAAGTGGCGGTACTGCCACTCGCGGAAACACAAGCCGCCCACGAGCCCCATCGTGAGTCTGCCGGCAAGTCGGTTGCCCCAGGTCGAACGAGCAGCACTACCGTGGGAAGCGTCGTGCCCGATGAAGGCAAATTGAGTCTGCAGTACGCTGATGGTGGCGGCCAACGCCAGAGCGGCCCAGCTGCTGCTGACCACCCACGCAACCCACCAGAGCCCAGCGAGGATCGGGTACCATGCGATCATCCGGGTCACGGTACCCACCGTATCCGAACGCGTTAATCCGAGAGCATGGATGTTTTCATTCAGCTCTGAGAACAGAGCTGCAGTAGCAGAATCAGCTTTGTGCATGGAAGGCGCTGTCGTGCTGAGCAGCGGCCGACCATTCCGGCTGAAGCGTGCAGACTGCGGACAACATAGTCGCTGGGGCGCGGTGCGGTGGTCATGGTTTCGTCATCAAGGGTCACGAATCGTCGGGCGACGCTACCCAGCGCGCGAAGCAGAGTTCACTACCGCGGCGCCATTCAACGACATACCAATACGTACATCACGCCGTCCCAAACTCGGAATTGTCGTTGGACAGGCGGAAGTATTCGTCGGACCAAGTCGTCAGCGCCAAGCGTCCAGAAGCCGCTCGGGCAGCACCTCGATGATCTCGCCGTCACTGGTACGCCTGATCCGTCGTTGCTCGATCAAGCGCGATTTGCGCACGAGGCCTCCAGCGACGAACAGCGCCCGACGCTCGGTGTATGTCTCTGCGGAGGATGTGGCGTCCTCACGTACCCAACGCCCCAAATGGTCTGGCAACTCCCGACGGCTTTCGCGCGGCTCCAGCCGCATGAATAGGTTGAGCCCCAGTGAAAACAGCACCAGGATCGCGATGCCCAACCAAGTCTCCATTGGCCCATGCTATCGGCACCGAGCCTTGGCTGTCACTGGGGATCCTGCCGCGAACGACCACCGACGAACGGCGGACTTCTTCGCTGAGGTCAGAACGGATCCCCATAATCCTCAGGATCCGCTCTGAGGCCGTTTCAGCTCGATGACGACCACGTCTGTGTCGGTACTACCGATGTTCTCACCGATGTGCTCTTGCGCCTTCATCCAAATCACGTCGCCCGGCTCGAACTCGCGCTCTTTCGTCGTTCCGTCGCCGAACGTCAGGCGCCGGCGGAACGATGAGAGGGCATAGAGCACGAAATCGGGGTGGTGGTGGAGCCGAGTTCTCGCGCCAGGAGTGTCCTGATAACGCAGAACCCGGACGAACTCGTTGTCCAGGATCATGTGGTACTTGTCCGGATCCGTGTCGGTCGGATCGGCAGCGTAGACCTGCGTACTGTCGGCAGTCGCGCCGGACCCGGGGGTGCGCGCCCCGTCAACGAACCCTGCGTCCGCTGCTGCCTTCTGCCCCAGATTCGCTGGGGCGACATGCCTGACCGACGCAGTCGGAGCGCAGGCGGTCAAGCAAAGCAGAAACAAGCCGAGGCGCTTGTCGAAAGAGAACAAACCCCGTTCACGGGGTGCCATGCGATGTCGTGTCATTAGGCTACCTTCGATCGGAAGCTAGGGCGTCTGCCTCGCTTGGTGAAGCCCGCACGCGTACAAGTCCGGTTTGCGAAAATCAGAGGTGTCGGCGGAACGCGGTGTATGCTCCGGCATGGACTGGGACGACCTCAGAGTGCTCCACGCTTTCGCCGAAGCCGCGACTCTGGCACAGGCCGCACGCCGCTTGGGCGTAGACCCGTCGACCGTCAGTCGCCGCTTGCAAGAACTCGAACGAGCGTTGGGCGCCCAGCTGCTGACTCGTACGACCCGCGGCATGGAGCTCACTGACGACGGAACACGTGCGGCGGAATGCGCGCGAGTCATGTTTGGCGCGGCAGACGCCCTCGATCGCGCGGTTTCTGGCGCTGACGCTCGGCGCCAAGGAAGCGTGCGCATCTCTTGTGCCGAAGCGTTCAGTCCCGTCATCGTGGCAGCCCTGGCGGGCTTGCGCGCCCAACATCCGAACGTGAGCGTCGAAATTGTTCACGGCAATGAAGCCGCCGACCTGCGAAAACGAGATGCGGACGCCGCGATACGCATGTTTCGCGACGTCCGCGACGGCCTCGTGATGCGAAAACTGGGCAGTGTGGGTTGGTCCGTGTTCGCGGCACCGGATTACTTGGCAACACGCGGATATCCCAGTCAGTTCCAAGACCTGTCCGAACACGACGTCGTCGGGTACGCCGAAGCGAGCGCGCGCAGCCCCGGTGCCCGCTGGTTGGCAGAGCGAGTGCAAGCCTCGAGCGTCGTATTCCGCGCTGCTAGCACACGCTCCGTTTTGGAGGGCGTCCGCCACGCGGTGGGGATCTCCGTTTTGCCCTGTTGGCTCGCTACAGACACCGAGCTCGTGCGTTTGACTGGCGAAGTCGTGGCCCAAACAGACGTGTTCGCAGTCTACCCACCGGAATTCAAAACGGTCGCTCGAATGCAGCTCGTAGTGGAGCACTTGGTCGCCTGGTTCAAGGCGCACGACGCTTGGCTAGCTGGGGCGCCAGCCGCGACCGAGACGTGACGACGGCAGCCCGAGCGATTCGGGGTGGCGCCATTGCACGGGTCCGGCGCCGCCGCCCGTTTGAGAATCCTCACGAGTGAGGTCGCCAGCTTGTTGTT
Source organism: Polyangiaceae bacterium (assembly GCA_050301735.1). Classification (GTDB taxonomy): domain Bacteria; phylum Myxococcota_A; class Polyangia; order Polyangiales; family Polyangiaceae; genus SZUA-265. Next base: position 5,401 of record JBNKZR010000005.1, read on the forward strand.
GCGGGAGCGTCACGGTGTTAGCTTCCGGTGGTTGTGCCTGTACCGAGTTGGACCTGCGTGACCCTGGTCGCGCTCTCGTTCCTGACGGGCGCGTCGTGCGCTGGAACCAGCGCCGACGAGCTCGGCCACCCGCAGCACGACCCCCCGGACGGAGCAGCACCCGGGAACGGTGGGCTGGACGCAAGCGCTACCACGACTGATGCAGGACGCGGTTCGACAAGCGTCGACGATGCCGCAGCTGAGCCGGCAAGCGACGGCGACGCGGGCGCAGGGCCGCGACCCAGGAGCGCTGAACGGGAAGATGCTGGCAACACAGACGACCCCTCACTCCAGGACGCAAGCCCAGCTGAGGCAGCGTGCGCCGAGGGTGCCGTGAGTTTCGGGCGAGAGCAGTGTGCGGATGAACGCTGGCTTTCGCGGGACACTTGTGTTGATGGACGCTGGCAGTCAGCGTGCTCCGAGGCATTCGTCAGCGTTTGGAACACCGAAGGAACTCGCTTTCACGATGCACCGCGAGTCATCTTGCCGTTAGTCGCGCAGGGTGACTACGACTTCTGGGTCTCTTGGGGCGACGGCAGTGTCGACCACATCGAGAACTGGAACGACCCGGTGAGAGTCCACGAGTACGACGAGCACGGGCGATACCGTGTGCAAATCGAAGGAATCATCACGGGTTTTCAGTTTCCGGGGTGTACCGATGCGCCAGAGCCGTGCGACTCGAGCGACTGCAGCGCCAGTGAAGAGCGAGAGAACGTTCGACGTCTGGCAGCCATCGAGCACTTCGGACCACTCGCCCTCGGCGATACCGAATGTCAGTTCAGTCACGCGGAGCTCTTGGACATTCGTGCGGAAGACGCGCCGGATTTGAGCGGCACCGAGAGCCTGCATGCGGCGTTTCTTGGTGCGAGCTTCTCGGGCTCGCTGGCGAGTTGGGACGTGTCGTCCGTCACCGACATGAGTCGCGTTTTTCAAACCGCGGTGGCCGAGAATTTGGGCGTCGAAGGCTGGGACGTCTCCAACGTCACCGACATGAGCCACATGTTCAACATGCGTGCCTTCGATGAGGACATCTCCTCATGGGACACGTCGAATGTCACGAATATGAGCGGCATGTTCGCTGGCTCCAACTTCGATGGAGACATCGCAGCTTGGGACACCTCGAGCGTCACCGACATGAGCTACATGTTTGCGGACACCAGCGCCTTCTCTCAGGACATTGCCGACTGGGACACCTCGAGCGTCACCGACATGAGCCGCATGTTTCAGTACGCGCTCGCCTTCTCCCGAGACATATCGACCTGGGACACGTCGAGCGTCACCGACATGAGCGGTATGTTCGCCCGCTCCAGTTTCAATCAAGACCTAACGACGTGGGACACATCGAGTGTTACCAGCATGCGAGAGATGTTCTTCGAGGCCTACGACTTCGACGGTGACCTCTCCGGCTGGGACACCTCGAACGTAGTGAACGTGAGCAGCATGTTCTTCCGCGCTCGCATGTTCGACCAGGACATCTCGAACTGGGACACGTCCAACTTCGTCGACATGAACGGCATGCTCTCCAGTGCTACTTCCTTCAATCAGGACCTCTCCGGCTGGGACACCCGAAACGTCACCAACATGCGCAGTCTGTTCTCGGCCGCAGCCAGCTTCAATCAAGACATTTCCGGCTGGGATACCGCGAAGGTCACGGACATGAGCTACATGTTCTACGAAGCCACGTCCTTCAACCAAGACATCTCCGGCTGGGACACATCGAACGTGACATACATGGCGCAGGTGTTCGCCGGCGCGACGGCATTCGATCAGGCCTTGGGCGCCTGGTCGATCGAGAACGTGGTCCAACTCGATGGCATGCTCTCTGACACTGCGCTTTCGACACCGAACTACGATGCCACCCTGCTCGGTTGGGCTGCGCAAGACGTCCAACCAGGGCTCACATTCTGGTGCGATGCCCAATACACGAGCTCATCCGAGGCAGCCCGCTCAGTGCTGGTCGATGAGCACGGCTGGCTCATCGAAGACGGCGGTCTCGTCGTACCGTAGCTCTTGGGCCCCCCGGCAGGGCGAAGGAAGTCCCGCACGAAGCACCGAACATCCTTACGTCGCGAGCCGTCACTCGTAGGCGATGAAGACCCCCGACAACAGCCAGGAGCCCCCTTCGCCCACTTGGTTGATCTCCACGGCCAGTTCATGCTCCCCAGGTACGGCGAGACGCAGGTCGTCGACGACGAACGGCGGAGTGATGTCGCCGGGGCACCAGTTCGCCCGGGGCGCACGCACGCTCTCGATGGCGCCACAGGGGTTTTCGGCACAGTAACTGTCGATCCTCAACGTTGCTGATTCGAAACTGGCTAGCGAGCAGAGAGTGTGGCAATCGTCCCGCCAGGGTTCGAAGTCGCTGAGTTGCTCGCCGTCTAGACTCAGACTGTGAGTGCGCTGGCAGAATTCTTCTGCTGGCCCGACGCAATCTGCATCGGCCGCGCCCCCACCATGCCCCGTTGCGCGGTACTCCAAACGTGCGCCAGCCGCACCTTCGGGAGTCGTGAACACGACGGGATCGGGCCGAGCATTCTCCACAGAGCCGAAGAACAACGGAACCACCGCCAGCACTCGGCGCGGCGACGCTCCGGTTCGCAGCTCGAAGTGAGCGCTGACGATCCATTCGCCTTCCGCGCCACTGACGACCCCATCGGCGTCGCTCCAGGTCTGGATGTCGACCGTGAGCTGGTGCTGCCCCAAGAGGCCGTTGACGACGTCGGTCACGTCCACCTCGAAGTTCTCCGGGCCGCCAAACGGCGTGATCGCGCGCACGAGCTCCAACCCTGGCGGTCCCGCTGCGGAATCGTCTGGTTCATCGAGCGAGAATAGGAACGTTCGGTCGAAGGCATCGCAGAGCCGAGGCCAATTGTGCCCTGGTGGGATCGCCTCGGGCGTCCAACGATCGAACGGATAACACGGCGACTCCAGCTCCACGACGAGAGTCCCCTGAGCGACTGGGTCGTCGCCGAAGTCGACCTGAACCGTCGCGCGTTGAAAGTGCTCAGCGTCTGGATTGCTCGAGATGTGCACTTGCTCGAAAGCAGGCACGCTCAGCAAGCGCGGCGCGGAGTTCATACCGGCGTCACGCACTTCCTCGCCGTTGGCGCCCGCATCTCCCGACGCATCCTCCCCGCCGCCGAGCGTGGCAGAGCGCAGCGGCGCCTCCGAGTCACAAGCCACTGCGCACGCAAGCGCGACGCCCGCCGCGAGACGCCACCTCCAACCTCGACTGCCAAATTCGAACATCATTCAACGACTGCGACCCTACAGCAAGCGCACCATACCCGAGTCGACCCGAGCTGTCGCCAGGGACGACCGGCATTACGTCCACGGGCGTACGCCGACTGGACGTCGGTCAGGCACTAGCGCAAACGAACTCCCCACGCCGTCCGAAAACCTTGCGTCAATGGCGGCACGCGGGCAAGAGCGCTACGCTCGGGGCCCAAGCACCGCCGTGCAGAAGCGTCGAAGCAGACGTCACTGCGGTATGGGTTCGCTGCACGAGTAGAGCTCCTCGGCGGCGACACACGTCACCTGCTGCTCGAACTCGAGTGCATCGCAGTGTTCGACGCGGGATTCGCGCAGAGGATCCCCGTAGATGTCGGACTCCATGTAGACATGGAAGACATCGCCACTCGGCGTCGAGACGTAGTACGACATGATCTCGCAGTCGATGCAGTTGTTGACCCCAAACTGGGCTCCTGGGTCCATTGGCGCATCACTGAAGCACTGATACGATTCGCCAACACCTCCCAGATCGCCGCCATTGGTGACCCCACAATCCTGTCGCGCTACGACCTCCGCACCGACTTCAGCAAGCAGTTTGTCCACTCCCCAGACGCAGCCTGCCTCGGGAGCAGGTGGGGCGTTCTCTTCTTCGAAGCACACGCCCATGCGACACACGGGCTGCGCGCCGGGGTCGTCGCCAGTGCAGCCCAGACCATCGTCGCACTCGTCAAAGCTGGCCTGCTCCTCGCAACGCGAGGCGACGGTTTGTCGCAACTCCTCCAGAGGCGCCAGCTGACTCTCTGCCACGACGATCGTTGGCCCACGGCAAGTCCAAGGGCAAGACGGTGCAAAAACCGCCAGGCATTCTTCGTCGGACGTACAACCCGTAGCAAGTTCATCGGTGGCATCAGCAACGAGCTGTTCCGCGGTCCTGTCGCCTGCAGCACAACCAATGATGGCCTGACACGTGCCTTGCACACATCCGGCTTCCCAAGGCCCATCCGGAGCACAGGGCACGGCGATGAAGGAACACCCCGCCTCGTCGAAGCGACGACATTGGTCGTCATCTATCTCGTCGAGCGCGGCTTGCAGCTCGAGGGCACCGCGCTCCGACACCGCGACGTCGCGCGAGCAAGAGTCGATGCACCTGGGGGCACTGCTCATGCGGACGCAGTCCGCGTCGGCTTCGCAACTCGTGTCTGCGGTAGCGACACCCCGTGACGCGACGCAGCCCGCCTCGAAGTGAAGCTCGGCACACACGGGCTGCGGGCCAGTGGTGCTCGACTGGGAAAGGTCGTCCGGCGGAGCGCACTGGCCAGCGCTCGGCGCACCGTCTGGTTCCTCCGCATCGGTGGATTGGGTGTCCGGCTCCGAGCCGTCGGGCTTCGAATCTGGCCCGCTCGACTCGTCGCCGACCGCGCTCAACTGCACGTCCGCGCTACGACCGTTGACGTTCACCTCGATACGGTAGTCATCTTCGGTGGTGCCACCGATTTCCACTTCGAAGGAACCATCCGCTGAGGCCTGAGTGGTCGCGGAGTCACCCGTCGATCCGTTGCTGACGATGACCTCGGCGCTGGGAGTCACGCTGTCCTCCTCACCGATGACACGCACTCCGCCTTCCTCGGCCACAACGCGGATCCTGTTTTCGTCGATGACCGGAGGGTTGCCGGTATCCGTACTTTCACGTTCGGCGATCTTGGAGCCGCAGGCCTGCAAGGCAGGCAAGCTCGTCAGGAGCGCCAACCCAACAAAGCAGCGTGGCAGAAGAGAGGTCAGGTGCGGAAAGGCAAAGCGTTTGGGGTTCATTTTCAACTCTTTTTCGATCGGGTACGAACGGACGGGGGACTCGCGGCTACATCGGTAGAGGCGCCAGCTTGCGAAGCACTGAGCTCGCGGCTCAGCGGAAATAGTTGAAGGTTGAGCTGCACGACCCGGGAAGGCTCCGGGTCGCCGTCACACAAGGCGGCGAGCTCGGCGCGGAACTCGATCACCCGCCGCATCACCTCATCGACCACGTTGGGGCTCGCGCTGAGGGTGAGCGCGGAGATGTATCGGTCGGCGGCCGGCACGTCGTGCATCGCTTGCGTCGCGCGCTGCATCATCTCCGTGTGGTAGTTGCGGATGTACAACCCTGCCGTTTGCTTGCCCGTCGTCACCGCGCGTGACGCCTGACGCAACCGCCCCTTCGCGTCGCGTTCGACCAGCCCGAGTCTCAGCAGCACTTCGATCGCTTGAGCGGCTTGTTTGGGCATGATGGGTGGCAGCATCGCGCTGGCGATCCAGTCGCTGTCTTCCTGGAATTCACCGCACGCCACCAGTTCGCGAACCGCTGGGATGTACCAGCTCGAGTGGTATTCTTTTTCGGCAAGCTCCAAGCGCTGAGCGGCGCGAAAGCGCGGAAACGCGCTCAGTCGTTCATGAAGCTCATTTCGCTCCTCGTCCGTCTTGGCTTGGTTGAATGCGACCAAGGTCTGGAAGTAGGCCGTGGCTTCGGCATTGAGACGGCATGCTTTGGCAAAGCGCAACGCCATCTCTGAAGATAGGTTGCGCTTGCCGTCGATCACCAGCTTCAGGTAGTTCGGAGCGCCGAGCCCTGCCGCGCGCGCGAAGCCCCGAAACGACAATCCGGCGGGCTTCTTGGCGGCGTAGAACGCAGCCAGAAACTCGCGGTAATCGCGATAGCGAAACACGTCGACGGGAGCTCGTTGACGTTTGCTGTGCGGCTTCGGACTCACGCCCCATTTGTGCCATGTCGCACTCCTCTGCGTCAGCCACCAGTTCGAGATTGCGTATTCTACAGCATACGACACACGCACGACATGGCATCAATACAGCCTATATTTCATACAGTTATCCATGAATACGATTTGTCCTTTTTCGGATATGGCAGGCGAATTGTGTTCAATGCCCAGCCCTGCGCGGGGCACGCCCCCGCGCGCCGGATTCGCCGACTCCGTGCCTTGTCCGCCCTGACACCGCCGATCACGACGCAGGGCGTCGTCAAGCCGCTCTGAGCCTACCTCGCCGCGACCTGCTTCACCCGTCGCACAACATCTTGCGTCATCGCGAGACGGCCGCCACGGACGCTTACGGAGGGGTCGGTTCTTGCACGTTCCACGCCCCCTCATCACACGTGACGAGCGTGGTACCCGCCCCGGGCGCAGCGCACTCATCAGCCGTCACGTACGCGCACGTGCTCCCCGAGTCGCACGGCGAACCGTGCACGGGCTTGTCTGGAGGACACGACGTCAAATACGATGGGGGCAGTTGCGCGCTCGTCGTGCCGCAAAGCCATTGCATCGCCGCCTCACCCGCGGCCATCGCCGCCTCGTCCCAATAACAAAGGCAACGACAAAGCTCTGCAGTGTCGTAGGTGCACGCCGTACCAACTTCGTCGAGCGGACAATCCAAACCCGACGGCGGAGGAGTCTCCGGACACGCCGACTCCGCCGAGCAATCGCGCGGCGGAGCAATCAAGTACCACTGCTCCTCGTAGCAGAGCCACAGACTGCGACAGTCAGCGCTCTCGCCGAAGGTGCATTGGGCATTCGACTCGCTGCATGGATCGCCCTCGCTGGGTTCTTCCGCGGGGCACACCTCGGGGCAACCGCGCTTGCCGTACTCCATGTACCAGGTCTCTTGCGAGCTGCAGAGCCAGCGGCTGCGACAGTCCGGCTCAGATCCGTATTTGCACGTGAGCCCAAACGTGCACGGCTGTCCCGTCGTCGGCTCATCCGTCGGACACTCGGCTGGGTTTTCGATGGGATCGTCCATCGCGTCCAATCCCCAGCCATCGTCCGAATCAGGCTCGGCTGCGCCCGCGTCGACCTCGGAGGAGACACCAGCATCCAGTGTCTCGCTCGACACTGGGGGTGAGGGCGGTGGGATCGCCGGAGCCGGCTCCACGGACTCTGCCGGGCTGGTACCCGGGGGCGGCAAGGGGGGCTCGACCGGTGCTGACGTGGTGCTCGCCGTTGCGCTCGTGCCCGGTGCGACGAGGCCGGACGCAGCACTGCTCGGACCGGGTGATGAAACACTCCCACTCGCGGAAGATTGTGGCGCCGCGGGATCGTTAGTCACCGTCGCGGTGTCGTCTCCTTGCGAGTCCGTTCGGCCGCAAGCCAACGCACAGCACGACAAGATGACGGACCACAGCCAGGTCCCCCTGCGAGCGGCCTGATCCTTCACCTTCTGATACAGCGTCATGGGCGTCAGGTTAGCTGACCACGTGCGTCGAGGTAACCCCGCAGCCGAGCATGTTCCAAAAAGCGTATTCTCTCAGCATACACCTGCATGGCTCCGTAACCGCGCGAAAGTGTGCAACCTCGGGCGGTGCCCACTTGCGCGTGGCCCGAGAGTGGTGTCGACCCTGCGACGAGTGCGTCGGATAACCGCTGGGCCTCGCGAATCAATCGGGTACATTAGCCGCGATGTTGCTCCAATGGTCACCGCAGTGGCTGCGGAAGGATGGATCCCAGCGTGCTCGACCGCTGGGCACCCCATGGCGAAGCTCAGTAGCGCTCGTTTCGCACGGCGCCGTCCCACTAGTGGGGACACTTCTTTGGCTCGCCACAGCTTGTGGCTCGGGCAGTTCTGCGACGAACCAAGGTGACGATCAGGACGGTGACGGCGACGGCGGGCGGCCGCTTACCGCAACTTCCCAAGGAGCGGACAACGTCACTCGGGGCAGCTCAGGCCAAGACGAAGCCGCCGATCCGACGACCCCCGAGTCCTCGGGAATGCCCCCCGTCGTCGAAGGGGACGAACCCATCTTGGTCATCGACACGGACGGTGGCGCCGACGGTCTTCACTGCGAACGTGAGGTCACGTTCGAAGCGGTGGAGCTGGGACCACCAGAGCCCTTCGACGTAGTGATCGTCGCGGATCACTCGGACAGCATCAGCTGGTCCCGCGACGAGCTGGCCGCCGGCTTGAGCTCACTGCTCGACGACGTGCAGGGCTATGACGCGCGCTTCTACGTACTGACGCCCACGCAGTACGGGGTCAGCGCCGCCCTTGCCGTGAACATGAGCACGGGCGACGATCTGGTCGCCTGGCGAGACCCGGTCACCGGCGCCCCCTATGAACGCGCGGTAACCAACTACGTTCAAACGTGCACGGATGCCTTCGGACAGCCACGTACCTGCCCCGCGTACCCCGCGCGAGAAGAGGCCTTCTCCCTGGAAGGACACTTCGAGTTCTCGATGCCAGAGCCCGTCGCAACGCTCACGCGTGAAATGACGGACACCGAGCTGGAAGCTCAGAAGCAGCGGCTGGTCGCTGGCATCCTCGAACTCGGCGGGCAAGCCTCTCCAGTCGAGCAGCCCGTTTGCACCTTGAACCGCTACCTCCGGCAGCCGTCCGCAAAGCTACCAGAGCACGCCGTATTCGTCGTCATCTCGGACGAGGACGACGTCAGCAGCCCATCCGACTGCATCGAACGCTACAGCTACGAGTGGGGAACCTTCGCAGGAGAGCGGCAGAACACGGGTTGCACCGAGCAGTGTGACTTTTGGCGCACGTGGGTTCGTCGTTCAGGCCCCTCCCGCACCCTCAGCTTCGATTGCGTTCCGGTCGACGACTTCGGGACGACCTATCCGGACCAGGGTTTCGGAGAAACGTCCCCAGGAGTCTCGACCACGTCGTGTGAAGGGCAAACGACGGAGTGTTCCGCCGGCGACCTTGCCAGTGCAGAAATTCGCTGTGACACGGGCTACGTCGTGGAGAACTGCAGTGCCACCTGCAACGAGAGCGGGAGCAGTGCTACGTGTGGTCTCGACCTGACCGACGGGAGCATCGACGCCTGCACCGATCCGTTCGAGTATGACGGGGTTCAGTACGAGAACCTCATCGCCATGTGCGAACAGCAACGCGGAACAACCGGCTGGACCGATTGCCAGAGGGAGGGCGTCGCCGTGGAGGAGTCGGAGAGCTGGGCTAGCTCGACTGCGCGGTCCCCATTGGTCGTCGCAGGAGACGTATTGGATATGATACGCGCATTTCAGGTCGAAGCGCTCAACACCTTCGGCGAGGACGGCTTCTACGTCGCAACGGTGGTCTTCGACGAGCGCTTCGACTGCGAAATGCAGGCGGGCCAGAGCAACGCCGCGACGCTGCGCATGCTGGCGGCAGGGCCCGACGACGTCTTCCCCATCTGCGAGTCGTACGCGCCCGTATTGCAGAAAGTCAGCCGCTTCGCCCAGAAGCTCCTGGCGACCGAGTATGTCGTCGAGCTCGAAAGCCGTGAAAGCATCGAAAGTATCACGGTGGAAGACAGCAATGCGCAGGTGCGTGAGCTCGACGCCGACCAGTACGACTACGACGAGGAAACGAGCACGCTTCAGATCGAACCATCGGCGTTGTCTGGCGCGGATCAGCACCTCAGCGTGAGCATCGTCGACCCGTGCGCACGTAGAGTGCGCTGAATTCGCGCGTGCACGAAACAGGGCCCAACGCACCGGCCCTGCCTCGCTGGCTACAAGCTCACATCTAACAGATCCGTACCCGACCGAGGGGAACCGTGTGACGGTTTGTCGCGAGCCCGACTAGCGTTCTCCGCTCGTCGCTGGCACCGTGATGCACGGTCATGATGCATGAGAGCCAAGTCACCATCCACACTCCCTGTGACGTCGAATGGAGCACTCTGGAGCGCCGCGCCAAGGGCCGCTTCTGTGGCCACTGCAACAAGTTGGTTCACGACCTCTCATCGCTCTCCGAACGCGAAGCACGCAAGGTGCTGGCTTCGGTGAGTGAGACTCTGTGCGTGCGGTACCTTCACGACGAAACCGGAGAAATCTACTTCGCGGAGCGCCTGGTCCCACCGAAGCGACTCACCCGCGGTCGTGCCGGCGCTTTGGCGATCGCAGCGCCGTTGCTGATCCAAGCCTGCGGAGGCGCCGACTTCGACCCGAGTGAGTTCGAAAACTGCGCGCCCACTGCCAGCTCCGCGCCCACCCAAGCGTTTGCGGACGCGGGGCCCCCTGCCCCCGTCGACCCGAACACCTTGCCCCCTTGCCCCGAATTTGGTTCGACAAGCGGCGCTAACCCAACAACACAAGCCAGTAGTGCTGTTCCAGAAGCTGAGCCCAGCACCACCACGCGCGTCGAAGGGTCTGCCGCGCCGCCGACGGGGTCCACCATGCCACCCATCAACGCGACGACAGAAGCCCCCTTCGGGGCAGAGCAAGACACGGCAGGGGCGAACGATACTGATTGATCGAGTCGAGCGCCGAGACAGTTGTTTCACCACCTCCGCCGCTCGTCCCGTGCTAAACCCACGGCATGCAGCAGCGTGAGCCGCCCTCGACACAGTCTGGAGCTACGCAGTGCAAGCCGCAGGTGGGCAGCGTTGCCATCGAACTGACCGCGATCTGCAATCAACGTTGTGACTACTGCTACAACGCGTGGCGGGAGGATGGCGGCAAGGCCATTGGCGGACCTGAAGTGGATGCACTGTTGGCACGCGTGGGGCGCCTGGTCGACACGTTCGACATCGATCACGTGACGTTGACCGGCGGTGAGCCCCTGGTGCACCCGGGGTTCTTCGACGTGGCGCGGATGCTGCGCGAGCAGGACGTCGGCGTGCAGGTCATTTCGAACGGTACACTCGTGTCAGAGGAGGTGGCAGCGAAGCTAGCCAGCTTGAAGCTTCGCTTCATTCAACTGACGTTGAACGGGCCAGACGAAACGATGCACTCTGCTCACGTGGGCAAGGGCTTCTTCGACAAGACCATCGCTGGCGCCCAGCGTCTGAGAGCGCACGGGGTACCCGTTGTCGGCTGCATCGTGATCACGAAGAAGAATGCGCCCGTCGTCGACCGTATCCTGGCGCTTTGGCAATCACTGGGAGCGCGCAGTGTGGCACTCAGCCGCTTCAGTCCGGCAGGTTATGCCGCACGACACGCTGCCCAGCTGTTACCTTCCGTCGACGACTTGGAGCTCGCCTTTGCGCTTGCCGATCCCTTCGGTGAACGTATGGGATTGCAGTGCACCATGCCCGTACCGCCGTGCGCGTTGGACACGGCTCGATTCACGAACATTCGTTTCGGCGTTTGCCCCATCGGCACGGCGCAGCAGGAGTTCGCGCTGGGCCCCGATGGGAAGCTGCGTAACTGCACCTTGCACGGCGCGGCCATCGGCGGCGTGCCGGACATCATCGATCCCCAGGTCGACCTTGCTGCATTGCTCCACGCACCCGAAGTGTCGGAGTATCGCGAGTTACGCCCCGAGTTTTGCGCGGGGTGCGTGCACATCGACACGTGCGGTGGCGGTTGCGGCGCTGCGGCAGACTGGGTGTTGGGCTCGCGCCGACAGGTCGACCCTCTAGTCGCGCAGCACACGGACGACGATTTCTCGGACCAACTGGCGATGTTCCGCCGCAACGGCAAGACCTACTTGGAGATGGTGCTCTAGCCCTGCGGGGAAGCGAGCGATAGCTGCTCAGCACGAAGCCCCCACCGAACCACGAGGACGACGGCTCATGACGAAGAAAGACCCCAAGGATCCGGTACGCGCCGCGATCCTCGCGCGCCGTGCACGGTTCGTCGCGGCAGCGCTCTCCGCCAACGGCTTGGTCGGCTGCGGCAGCGACGCCACCACGGAGAATGCGCGCAATCCCGCTACTTCGGAAAACGACCAGACCCCCGTCAACAGCGGCACCCTAGCGGAGCCCACGGCGTGTCTGACCCCCCAAGGACCTGACACCCTCGGCCCCGCGCCCACCCCTTGTCTATCGCCTTTGCCGCCCACGACATCGATCAACACCGTAGGTCCCGCAGTGCCCAGCGTGTGCCTGAGCATTGCGCCCACGACGGCCCCGACACCGAACCTGCCAGCTACAGCGCCCTCGCCGACCCTCACTACCACGAGCCCCACGCAAGCTCCGACGGCGGCGCCCACGCCGTGCCTCCAACCCATTGCTCCGGCCCCCACGCCATGCCTCGACATTTCAAATCCCGAGATTGACGAGCCGCCCCCCATTGCAGATGCCGGACCGCCAGATCCGAGTGACGGCGGCGCAAACGCTGGTGCCGGCGGAACGACGAATTCAGCCGACAGCGGCAGCGACCTGCCCCTCGGGGGCAACACCGGGAACCCATGACAAAGCGGGATGTCCCGCGCGTACTGCTGATATGGCCCGGCGGTATGTTCGCCGAGGGCGGCAACTACGGCGTGCCCCAGATGCTGAACATCGCCCAGTTCGTGCGCACTCGCACTGGAGCCAGCGTCGAGATCCGTGATCTCGACCAAGAGACGGAGTTCGGTCCCGTCGACGTGCGCAAACTGAGCGGTGGTTTCGACGTCGTGGGCCTGTCCTGCTACTCTTCGTTCGACTACCTCAAGAGCTTGGCGCTGGGTCGCGCCATCAAAGAAGCTCACCCCGAGACTTGGCTCGTCACCGGCGGTTACCACCCCAGCGCACGTCCCCAAGACTTCACCCTGCCCGAATCGCCCTTCGACTACGTGGTCGTCGGGGACGGCGAGATGCCCATGGCGCGTCTAGTGCAGGGCCTTGCATCCGGCAAGCGACCTTTGCAGCGTGTCTTGGGTCCGGAAGCCCTCCCCTCGCCCAACGACGTCATCCCCTACGACTGGTCGCTGCTCGATCGCTACAAGAACACAGCGCGCAAGCATGCCTCACAGTTCGAAATCTACCTCTCGCGGGGCTGTCCCTACGATTGCTCGTTTTGCATGGAGCGCGCGAAGCGCGAGACGTCTTGGCGCGCGCTTTCTCCCCTGGCTGCGGTGGAGGAGCTGCGGCGCGTCGACCGCACGATGGATCTGTCCAGCTGGACGCTGCGCGTCGTCGACCCGCTCTTCGGAATGAAGCGCGCCTGGCGGCGCGAGTTCCTCGAGGAGCTGGCGAGGGCTCCCATCCGGGCGCGCAAAGTATGGCTCTTGATCCGGCTCGACTTGGTGGAGCGCGAAGACTTCGAGTTGATGGCTCGCTGCAACGTCGCACCAGGATTCGGCCTCGAGTCGGGCGATGCAGACCAACTCCGCCGCATCCGCAAGACCGGCATGCTCAGCGGCTATTTGGACAAGATGCTGCAGGTGGCCGAGTGGGCGCGACAGTATCACGTGCCCTTCGGCGCCAACATCATCGCAGGTCACCCCGGCGAGACGGAGCAGTCCCTGAGAAACTCCGCAAAGTACATGGAGAAGCTGTTTCTCGATCCTAAAGGCACACTCGGTTTCCTCTCGGTCGACCCTTTTCGCCTCTATCCCGGCTCACCCATTGCAGACGATCTGGAGCAGTGGCAGGCGGATACCGGCATGCGCGCTCACCGCTACCCATGGTGGACGGACGGAGACCAGAGCTTTCTCAGTGAGTGGGTCGATCCATCAGCGGAGCTGGACTACGCGCGCCGCGAAGCGCTGACCCACGAGCTGTTCGCACCCATCGTCGCTGGTGTACGACAGAACTTCGCCTATCAAGGCCCCGCTACGGACTACTTCCAACGTGCCGTCGACGAGCAAGTGGAGTTGTTCACCGAGCGGCGTCGTTCTCAAAAGCTCGCCCTGCAGGCGTTGTGGCAGCGTCTGCTGAGTGGGGAAGATACGGTACCTCGCTTCTTCCTCGCGCAAACGCAAGACGTCGCCTTTCGACGCAGCGCACTGGGCGCCCGAGCGGAACAAATCCAGTCCTGGCAGCTCACCGACGCCGAACGCCGCGCACTGACGGAGGTGCCTCGAGAAGACTTCTTGCCGCTCGACGAGCTACTGCATGCCGGCACCGGTCATAGCGTGGCGTTGGCTCCCCAAAGGCGCGTCTTGTCTTTTCGGCAGGCCATCGATGCGCTACGCGCCCTCGACGTCTGCGCCGGGGGAGATTTGCTGGAAGTGGGGGGCGGCACTGGCTACTGCACGGCGTTGGCACTCGCGATGTTACGCACACCAGCAACATCGACGGCTGCTGGCCACACTTTTGACTCAGAGCACCCGCAACAGGTGCGTTCAACGGCAGGCGGCGACGCAACGTTCACTTTGCTCGAACTAGACGCCGAGCTAGCGGAGCAGGCTCGGCGCGTCCTACCCAAGGGGGTGCACGTCATCAGCGATGCGGCTGAGCTACCGGACCGCACGTTTGCGAGGGTACTCGTTCACGACACGTCGTTCACGAGCGAGGTCCTGACGCAACTGCGCACGCGCCACGACAGTTCGCGTGAACTCCGTCGCCCACGCGAGTCGCACGTGCAAGGTAATCGACTGGAAGAGTCACGCCTAGTGCACGTTGCGGCAGATGGCAGAGTACTGTCAGCAGGGCGCTTCCAGGTCGAAGGCCAGAGCGCCAAGACGTCTAGCGCCTACGCTTCGGAACCGGACGCGACGCGGCTCGCAGTCGTTCACCCCCTGCGCGTCAGCTGGGGGCCGAGTTGGGCCGCCGCCGTGTTCCATGTCCTGGCCCACGTGGAGCTGGGCGCGCTCCCTTCGTCGTCGTACTCGGAACGCTACGTAGATTGGGCCGCGCACCAGCTCGGGCCGGCAGACGAGCGCGAGCTGGGTAGCGACGCCCAGTTGCTCGCACAGCTGGTCCAAAGCCACGAACACGCCGCTCGCTTGCAGAGCCTCGCTTGGTTGTTTCGAGACGCAGAGCAGGCGCTGGCCTGCGCAGAGCGCTCGCTTTCGGAGCTGCTCCCACGCGACACGACAGGGCCGCGCTGGTTGAACGCGGCACGTGGCTTGGGACCTGAGGCTGAAGTGCTGCGCTGCGCAGTACTTCTGGAGTTGCCTCACTGGCAACGGCTGACACGTCCCCAACCGGAAACCGAGGAGTTGGAGCAGCACCTGACGGAACTGACTCGCGCCGTTCCCGAGTTGCGTGAACACCGCATCGAGATGTTGCCGGCGCTCACCGTGCACGGACGCGTTCACTCGGGACAGATCTGGATCGGCTGCCCCAGCGCTGAACTCGGAGTCAGCGCGTTGCAGGTCGCTTGGCAAGCAGCCCACGAAGCGACAGTCTCGATGCTTGGACGGCAGACCGGCGGCCGATACAGTGAACGGGAACTGGAACGGCAAGCCGTGGCAACGCTGAAAGCCCGCACGCACATCCCGGTCAAGCCGCTCACCCCAGGCCGCTGAGCGTGAGCCAGCATCGGGAACTCATCAGCTTGCCGACGTCAATCCTCGCCCGAGCCCTCCGAGCGACGAAACTCGTACAAGCCCAGGGCTCGGTTGGCCGCGAATCGGATACGCAAAGCGATGGCGTCGTCAGGCGGCGCGTCATGCGCAAGAGCGATTATCTCGGTCAAAGCCGTGCGCGCACGACGCAACTCCGCCACGAGCCACTTCGAATGCGCAGGCTCCACCAGTTGTCCGCTTTCCGCGGCCCGAAGGATGTCGGCGGCGCGCCATTCGATGCGCACTCCAGAGGGAGGCAAGGTGCCCGCACCACCGCAGTCAGGACAATCAGCGATCCCGTAGTCGCTGGGCATCTCCCCTGTCCCGAAACAACTTTCACATTTCGCCGCTGTCTCCGTCATGGCGAGAAGAGAGTACGAGATGCCACGATTCCTTGGCAACCACGTCTTCGAAGTTCTGAGAAAACGCTTTGGAGCCCACCACTCGGCCGTGCCGAGCGGTACCGCAGAAGCCAGAGGTGGCCCGAGCTCCGAGATTAACCCACTCCGGCTGCGCCCTGGGTCGCGGAGTCGTCATCGTCGCCTTCGTCCATCTCGTGCCAGAACTGCCGGGCGTCCTTGGCGGTCCATTGCCCTGCGCACGGGAGCCCGAGCAGCAGCTCGCGCAAGCGGTCAGCGCTGGGACGTCCCGTCGGGGTCTTCTCCAGGCAGGCGAGCACGAGTCGCTCGAGGTCCGGGTCAAGAACTTCGTCGACGTATTCTGAGGGCGGTGGCGGAACGGACGTCAGGTGCGCCGCGCACAGCTGCGCCATGGTTGGCGCGTCGAACAGCGTGCGACCCGTAAGCATGTAGTACGCGACGGCGCCCAACGAGTAGATGTCACTCGACGGACCGACAGCCCGCGCTGAATCGAACATTTCCGGCGACATGTACTCGGGCGTGCCGAGGATCGCACTGCCACGCGTGATGCGGCTCCGCTCTGCGAGATCGGACGTCACGAGGCCGAAATCGAGTACCTTCACCACATCTTGCAGCGCTTCTCTGCGGCAAACGAACAAGTTGCTCGGCTTGATGTCGCGATGTACGAGGTTTCGAGCGTGAGCTTCTGCCAGCGAGCCGCACACTTGGATGAGGAAGTGCACGACACGCGCTTGCGGCAGCTTACCGAAACGTTCGACGAGAACCTCCAGGTCGAGCCCTTCGAGGTACTCCATGGCGTAATAAAACGTTCCATCCTCGGCAGCCCCGTAGTCGTAGATCGACACGGTATTTGGGTGGGCCAGCTCGCTGGTGGCGCGCACCTCGCGTTGAAAGCGTTCGAGTGTCTCCTCCGTCGCTCGCTCTGGGCGAACGATCTTCACGGCGGTCGGGCGTCCCAACATGGCGTGCGTGGCGAGATACACGGTCCCCATGCCCCCTTCCCCCAGCTTGCGTTCGATCTTGTACTGCCCAAGCTCTCTGTTGACGGTCAACGCCCGCGCGGCCCTGCGGCGCATGCGCAACGCGAATGCCGCGGTCACGGCCAGTCCGACACAGACGGTCGCTAGCAGCCCCACCATCCCGAAGAACAGCATTCTCAGACTGCTCAGGGCAGCCAGTTCCTCTTCCCTATCCGTCTCGGTGGTGATCCCGATCTGGTAGCGCGGCATCCAACGCCAAGCGCCTACCACGTCGACGCCTCGGTAGTCGCGATAGCCCTCGGTGTTGACGCCACTGCGCCCGGAGGTCACGGAAGCGGCCATCTCTGTCAATGGTTGCTCCGAGCGAAGCTCACCCGTCCGTTCACCCGCAGCGAGATTCACACCCGGATCCCGGATCTCGACCTCGAGCACACTGCTTCGGTCTTGTGGGCGCAAGAGGCCCGCCAGGCGAAGGTGGGGAAGGAAGCGACTCTGCGTCACCATTTGCCCGCTCGAGTTGAGCGCATATGTCTCGCTGGACTCCCCACCTCGGGCCGCTGCTAATACGTTCGACAGGCTGGAGGGGGGCACCTCGGTGAACAAGAACATCGATGGCCCCAGTTGACTGACGAAGCCGCTCGTCGACCGAGTCTCGGACAATTTGAACGGTGGCATGAACCTGAGCGAACGAAGGGGCGAGCCCAGGCTATTCAGCTGCTCGAGCAAACGAGCGACCTCATCAGTCGACAACTCGCCCCTGGGGAAACGCCAGGCGTGGCCCCCACCAGCATCTATCAGAAAGAGCTCTCCCCCGGTGGAGGCAGCGTAGGAATCGACCACCCCGTGAAGGGCCATAGCGCATGCGTCGCCAGCGGATTGCAAACAAGAAACCGCATCGACCAATCGCCCATCGCTCCGAATCGCTTCGTGGGCGCGTTCGCAAACGTCAAACCAGAGACGTACACCTGCAACCGCCGAGGCAAGTCTGGCCTCGAGATCCCCCTTCACCCGCTGCTTGAGCACGGTCTCGATTCGGAGCTGTCCGAAGTACGCAACCACGCCGACGACGACGGTCAATGCCAATGCACTCCAGAACACAGGGGTCGTCTTGGTCGTGACCGACGACGGGCGGTCGCGCTTGCGTTCCACGCGTGAGATGGTGGGCATTCGTCGGCCGGAATGCGGAACTTCGTCGGACATGATCGTTTACCCGCGGCGCAATGCGACCGCGACCCGGGTTCCCCTTCCCAACTTGCTGACGATCCTCACCCCGCCGCCATAGCGTTGTGCGATCCCGAACACCAAAGGCAAGCCCAAGCCGTGCCCTCGTGGATCGGCTCTCGTCGTGAAGTAGGGTTCCGCAGCGCGGGCCTGAGTAGCCCCGTCCATCCCGGCGCCGTCATCTTCGACCTCGAGCACCACACTGCCGACGCTCAACACGTCCTCAGGCTCAGGCACACGGACACGCACCACGATCTCCCCTGAGGGGCCGAGCGCAACCCGGGCATTGTCGACCAAGTTCAGCAGAATCCGACGCACGGAGACGAAATCGACGTGCACCTCATCGGCTTGAGTCAGTATCTCCACCCTCAAACGTCGTTCGCCACTCAGATGCGCTTCGAGCACTTCACGGGTTTCGGCAATACACGCGGCAAGGTCGACGCGTTCCTCCTGGGGTGGGGTCGCCGCGCTAAACGTCGTCAGCTGGTCGAGCACGGCGGTGCTGGCGCCGACCACGTGATGCAACTTGGCCGACTGAGTAGAATCACCCTGATCGCTCAACGTCTCGGCCACGCTCGAAACGACGACGAGGAGGTTTCTGATGTCGTGGGCCACGCCACGCGACATTCGCACCAGCGCCTGCATTTTTTCCGCTTCTCGGTGCATCTCGGCGCTCGCATTGAGCGCTACCTCCAGTTCGAGTTTGTCGATCTGCGTCAACACCAGTGCCGCGAGATCCGCGACCGAGGTCGCAAAGTTCAGCTGCGGGTCGTCCCACTTGTGGGCAGGATCTTTGCTTTCGATACTGATCAACGCCGCCGCGCTGCCGCTGCTGAGGACCGGCGCAAGCACCACCTTCACCATGTCTCGGGGGGCCAGGTACTGGGCAGTGAATGCGCCGAGCGATGCGGTGTCCTTTTCCTCCAGAGCGACGACACGCCCTGCTTCGAGCAGCATCCGAAGATCGCCGCAATCTCCGAGCGCGAAGCTGCATTGGCTTTGCTCGTCAGCGCAGTCGCAGTCATGGGTGACTTGGCTCACCAGACGGCGTCCGGCGGCAGCGAGAGAAAAGACACTCACGCGATCGACGCTCAGTGTTTCGACCGTCACGCGAGCTAGGTGCCTAAACGCCCCTTCTCTTGCTTGTCCGCCCTCCAGTCGAAACTTCGCGAGTTTGAGTCGCGCCGTTTCGTAGGCGGGCCCCCTGAAGCGCGCGCCGTCCACGATGCCCAACTCTGCCATTCCCTGCACAAACTACCAACGACAACGTTTGAGCCATTGGCTGCCCGACCTTTCAGATGAGGTTCTGCTGCGACCTCCACCGAACCACCCGGCGGGTTCCAGCCCAATAGTCCCAACGATTTCCGTCAGAACTCCACTTTTTGGTTCAGTGCTTGCTCCGCAGCACCTTCTGTCGCCGCCAGCGGCCTGCCCGTGGCGCCTCCGACGCGGGCTAATGCACGTGCGGGCGTTCCCCCCAAGTTGACGGCCCATTGTCCTCCGAGCAACGACGGATGTAACATCACCCCCATGAGTACAGAGTCTGCAGAAAAGCCCGTTGTCTGGGGTGTATTGGGTTCGAGTCACTTCGCCATGATGGCGGCCATTCCCGGCATGCGCGGCGCACCGCTCGTGGAAGTGCGGGCAATTTCGTCCCGCTCCCTCGACAAGGCGAAGGCCGTAGCTGAGAAAGCGTCGATCCCGATAGCCTACGGAAGCTACGAGGAGTTGTTGGCAGATCCACAAATCGAGGCCATCTACAACCCGCTGCCTGGCCACATGCACGTCCCCTGGTCGATCAAGGCCGCGCGTGCGGGCAAGCACGTCCTTTGTGAGAAGCCCATCTCGCTGACGGCGGCACAGGCGCAGGAGCTCGCGGACGTGCAGAAAGAAACAGGTCAACTGGTGGCCGAGGCGTTCATGGTTCGCTACCACCCTCAGTGGCTGAAGGTGGTCGAGCTGATTCGGGCGGGGCGCATCGGCACGGTGCGAGCCGTGCAGAGCGCATTCTCGTACACGAATACCGACCTCGGAAACATTCGAAACCAGAAAGACGTCGGCGGTGGAGCGCTCTACGACATCGGGAGTTACTGCATCAACACGGCGCGCCTCGTTTTCGGGGCGGAGCCCAAACGCGTCGTCGGGATCTGCGATTGGGATCCTGCGAGCGAATGTGATCGACTGACGAGTGGCATTTTGGATTTCGACGGTGGTCAGGCGAGTTTCGTGGTCGGCACCCAGCACGTCCCCTACCAACGCGTGCACGTGTTCGGCACCACTGGTCACATCGAAATCGAGATCCCGTTCAACGCGCCGAACAACCGCCCGTGCAGAATTCACATCGACGACGGCTTCGTGGGCGCACCGGACTTCACCGTCGCAGAGAACTCCGAGGACCGACGGGAGACGATCTCCCTACCGCAGACCAACCACTACACGGAGCAATGGCAGGCGTTCTCGAAGGCCATTCGTAGCGGTACGCCGATACAGAACGACATGACGAGCGCCGTCGCCAACATGCGCGTCATCGACGCCATCTTCCGCTCTGCAGAAACGCAGCGCTGGGAAGGCGTCTAGCCGCAGACGGGAGCCGAACGCGGGATACGAGCCCGTCCGACGGGCCCTGCCGCCCGCACAGATCCACTCGGCCGCTGCATTCAGGTGCAGCGGCGAGCCGCGGATCTCTGGTATCTTGCGCGACGGGAGGTTGCGCTGAACGCGTCGACCGCGGAGGTACTCATGTCCACGAAGCTCTTTCCAGTAGTTCTCAGTTGTTTTGTCGCCATCACGGGCTGTTCGTTCAGCGCCGGGTTTGCCACGTCCACGTCCACGGCAGCGCCGGAACCGCCCCGCAAGGAGGCATCCGCCGACGGCAAACGACGACGCAAGCAAGCCGACGCCAGGAAGCGCAAGAAGAAGAAAGAGGACGAACGGCAGAGCGTTAAGCGGCGAAGCGTCGAGCGACGCGGAGGCTACATCGTAGAGACCTTTCCCACTCGGAAGAAGCCGGGGGCGCTTGCGCAGCGAACGACCGTCCGCAGTTCGATGTTCGCCGCAGGCCAGAGTTCATCCGAAGTTGGGAAGCTCGAACTGCGCTTCATCGACGTCGGGCAAGGCGATACGACCGCCATCAAGTGTCCCAACGGGAACGTCATCGTCGTCGACGCTGGCGGCTCGGAGAATCCCTCGGCACAAGCACCACCAGCGAGCTTCAAGTTGGGCTCGGACAACCCCAAGGCCAGCGCGGCCAAGCAGAAACTCGACGAGTTGATTGGACAAGGCCCGATTGAAGCCGTGTTTCTGACGCACCCCGACCGGGACCACTACAACGGCTTGGGAACCTTGCTCGACGTTGGTGTCAGCGTGAAGCACATCATCATCGGTGGCAAGAAGGAAGAGTACAAAGCCAAAGAACCAGCAGACTGGTTGGCAGCGAGGGCGGCGGTGATCGAGGAGGCCACTAACAAACCCCAAGTGGACTGTGGCGCCACGGAGATCAACGTCTACTCCAAGTCGAAAGGCAACAGGAACACCAGAAGCTTGGTCATCGTACTCTCACACGGCGAGGCCGACTTCGTCTTGCCGGGGGATGCCACGACGAGCAGCAAGCAGCACATCCTCGACACGTTGGCCGATCAAGCCCCCATGGCCCTCGACGCCGAGGTGCTCAAGCTCGCTCACCACGGCGCGGACAACACGCTGCACGTGGGCTGGATGAAGACGGTGAAGCCGATGATCGGTGTCATCAGCGCCATGAAGGGCCACAAGTACGGCCACCCGAGAAAGGCCGTGGTCCAGGCCTTGCTGGACGTACCGGTCGCGGAAGCTGAGGCGCATCCCGTGTCCTTTCATGACGGCCAGTCGTGCAAGGAGCTGGCAAAGAAGGGCCCCGAGGACGTCGAGGATTGTCCCGCTGAACGCTGGAAAACGAAAGAGTACGACAAGGCCGTCTTCAGCCTCGGCGACATCGGAACACTGGTGATGACCAGCGACGGCGAAACGATCACGACGAGCTACCTCGAAACCCAAGAAGAGAGCAGCACCCGCGCCAAGACTGAGACGCCTCAGGAAGGGGGGCAGTCGCTCGACGACGCAGAGCTGAACGCCGCTTGTTCCCAGCGCTGCGGCGCAGACACCAAGCCGTGCACGTCACAAGCCCAGGGCGCCAACGGCAAGTACAAGATCCGCTGCTACCACGAGAAGGCCAACGAGAAGTCGTACAACGCGTGCTTGGCCCTCAGCATGCCGGGCCGCGAGACGTGGTCGCAGTGCACGAAGTGAAGCCACCGCGAACGTCGCCTACTGACAGGCCTCCTTGCCGCTAGTGCAAGTGCAAGCAGGATCGGTTACCCGCCGCCACTTGCCGTCCCCGCCACAAGAGAGATAGTCGGAGCCCTCCCCCGCACACATGTCACCAGAGCAGGGGTCGCCCGCTCGGATGTCCTCTGAGTCATCGCCACAACTCGAGGTGAAGCCGATGGGGAGTGCACCCAAGGCAACTGAAAGGACGAGCAGGCGCAGGCAGCGCAACGGTGTCCGAGCATCCATCTCGAGCAACATAGCCGAACTCCGCTCGAGATGGGTTGGTTCGCGAGGCTCCCAAGCCTCACTACTCGACCCGTCACTGAAACAGTGCCGACACAAGCGGTCCCTCAGGATCGATCGCGGAGGCACAAACATGGTGAGTACCCCATCCGCGATTGAGTCGCATCGACGAGCGGGGCCGCCGCGCCCGTCGGCGATGCGCGAGTACATGCGTTACCACAGGCAGAAGCTTGCCAAGAGCCTCGGCCGAGGCGGACAGGCCGGCGTCGTGCTCGCGCGCAAACACGCCGACATCGCGGACGAAATGCTGCGAGAATTGTTCTCGACCGGACTTGCCTCTCGCTCGACGCCCATGTTGTTGGGCGCGGTCGGCTCATATGGTCGGCGCGCCTTGGGCCTGAGCAGCGATCTCGACCTCTGCTTCATCGTCGCGGAGCGGAGCGATGCAGCGCACGACGCGATTGAGGCCTGCCTCTATCCCTTGTGGGACGCGGGGATTTCAGTCGACCACCAGGTCTTGTGCCCAACGCACGTCGTCGATGATGCCCAGTCCGACATCAAGATCGTGACCGAGATCCTCGACTTTCGCCCGCTCGCCGGAGATCTCGCGCTGATGGATTCAGTGCGCCAGCGCCTGCATGAAAGCGTCTTGTCGGAAGAACGCATCACCGACTTCATCGCCCAGCTCGAAGCTCATGCGAAGATGCGCCACGGCAGGTACGGCGACTCCGTCTACTTGTTGGAGCCGGACGTCAAGAACGGCACCGGAGGGCTGCGCGACATCGACTTCGCGCTGTGGGCTGCAGGTGCTCGCTTTGGGACTTCGGCTCTCGCGGAATTGGTCAAACTGGGCGTGCTCACCGCGCAAGAGAAAGACGATACCGAGCAGGCCGTCGACTTCCTGTGGAGCATTCGAAACCACCTGCACGAAGCCCAAGGGCGCAAGGTCGATCGACTGACGTTCGCTGCACAGGAGAGCGTCGCACAGGCGCTCGGTTTCGCAGACGGGGATCGCGCAGACGCTCCCGAACTGCAGCGGGTCGGCGAAATGGTGGAGCAATTCATGTCTACGTACTACCGCCACGCGCGCATCATCGTGCACGTGCGCGACCGCATCCTGGGACGAGCCAAACGACGCTCTCACGCTGCGGGTGCCCCCGCCAAGCAACTGGGCGAAGGACTCATCGAATGCGAGGGAGGCATCGGCCTGGCCGATCTGGATCAACTTACCGCTCGCCCCGACTTGGCATTCCGTGTGTATGCAGAGGCCATAACGCGCGAAATGCCGGTGTTGTCTCGCACGCGGGACGCCATCGCGTGTGCGACCGCATCGCCGAAGTTCTGCCAGACTCTGCGCGACGCTCCCGCCGCGGGTGAGCTCTTCACACACCTGCTGTGCACGTTGCGCGACGTACGCTTTCCCAGCGGCTCCATCTTGAGCGAACTACACGACGTGGGCCTGCTGTTGGCGATGGTCCCCGAGTTCGCACCCGTCGTGGGACGTGTTCACCACGACCTGTACCACGTCTACACGGTCGACGTGCACTCGATCGCAGCGGTCGATCGCTTGCGCTCTCTCGCGCGCGGCGAGCTCGTCGCACAACTGCCGTTGGCGAGCCGCCTTGCCGCCGAGGTGACAAGTCCTCGGGTATTGTACATGGCAACCTTGCTGCACGACGTCGGCAAAGCGATCGGTAGTCGGGACCATGCCGAACGCGGCGCGGAAATGGCGCACACCATCCTTCAGCGCTTCGCCTTCGATCAGGACGAGATCGAAGAGGCCGCCCACCTGATCCGTCACCACTTGACGATGTACATGGTCGCCGTACGTCGCGATCTCGCCGACCCATCGACGATCGACGAGTTTTTGCGCGACGTGCGCGGTCGCGAAGGACTGCGGGAGCTATACCTGCTGACGGTCGCCGACGTCTCGACGACGAGTCCCGTCGCAATGACCAAGTGGAAGCGCAACATGCTCGATACTCTGTATCGGACTGGGGACGGAATGCTCGCGGGCTCCGTCGGCGACCGCCACGACCGAGTCGCCCGCGTACGACAGCAAGCGAGAACGTTGTGGCTCGATGGCGACAGCAGCCATGCCTTCGAAGAATTCCTGGCGTCCATGCCCGCCCGCTATTTCTTGGCCAACAGCCCCGCTGAGGTAGTCGCGCATGCCAAGCTCGCGCTGTGCCCCAACGACGGACGGGTCGGCGTATCTCTGGTACCCTCACCTCACGACGGTCTACTCGGGCTCTGCGTCGTCACCGAAGGATCGGCCGCGGCTGGCTTGTGCGTGGTTGCGGGTGACCGCCCCGGGCTGTTGGCGTCCATCACCGCCGCGATCTGCGCAAACCGCTTCGAGATCCAGGCGGCCCAGGTCAACACGCGATCCATGGGGGAAGGCAACTCGCAAGCGGTCGACCTGTTCTGGGTACGCTCCACGACGACACACGAATCCACGAGCGAACTCTTGTCCAAGGTTCAGCGGGACATCACCGGGGTACTCAGCGGCGGGGTCGATCCGAGGTCGCTCGTCGCCCAGCGAGAGCCAACCAGTTGGAACCCGGGGCGCACACCGTCGGTCGAAACGGAGGTCATCTTCGATCACCACGCCTCCGACCACTACACGGTGATCGAAGTACTCACCGAAAATCGGTCCGTCTTGTTGTTTACTTTGGCCAGTGCCCTCCATCAGTTGGACATCACGATCGGCGTCGCCAAAATCAGCACTGAAGGCAAACGCGCCGTCGACGTCTTCTACGCGGCAGAAGCGGACGGTTCCAAGATCCAGCCAGGCCCACGCACCGAGCAGGTGCGTGCCGCCCTCCTGGCCGTGCTCACCAACGAATCGACGGACGTCGCCGCCGCAGAGTGACCCAGCCGAAACCGGCGACGACGAGCCCTCCGCGGCGCACCAGGCCTCGCTAGGGCGCCCATCAAACGGCCTGCGTCTTGTGCTCCGCGCTGTCGTTTTGTCACCCAACAGAAGGAAACTTCGCCGATCATTGCCCCAATCTACGCTGAGAGCGGTCTTGGGAGAAATCGACGACGGGAGGCGAGATTTCCGGCCTCTACTGTTTCGGTTCAACCGCGGGAATCTCCGGTAGTGGTTGCCTGATGTGCCTAGCCTCATGCGATGGTGGGAGCGTGCAACAGACTATGAATCGAGCGTCCGTCCGCCATCGTTCACTGCTCGCACTGGCGCTCGCGTCGGCTGCCTGTTCGACGGACGCCACCGAAGACCCCGGCGCGCCCATCTCCCCTGCCCCAACGACGCCTGCCACCACCGCGCCTGCGCTCAGTGGCACGAGTGCTGCCTCGAGCCCGACCGGCATGACGCCAGCTGCCGCAGCAACTACGAGCAACACGACGGCCCCAGTCGCACCTCAGCTCCCGGAAGCCATGCCGGCCATGACGACCACTGCTGACGTGCCCAGTCCCCCCGAACCTGCAGTCACCGAAGGTCCAGATGGAACTGACGTCAACGTCGGGGGGGCCGCAGGCGCGATGGATGGCGTCGGCGGCAGCGGCGGCGAAGAAGCCAGCAATGACAGCGTGGGCGGGCGAGGCGGGGAGGCCGCCGGTGGCAGCGACGGCGCGCCCGAGGAGCCGGTGGACGTATCGACCGTTGCCGAGGTGTTGGACGGCTTCGCTATCCTCAAGCCTTGCGTCAGCAGCTTCGTACCAAGTGGCAACCCCAACAACGCTGGGGATTGCTGTTGTGAGGAGGAAGCCGAAAACGAGAATCAACACATCACGGCAGCCTTCGGTGGCGACCCCGACGTCACCTACCAGGTCACACTGCGCGTAGCCGGAGTCGCCGAGCGCTACTGGCACGCCGACGGTGCCGAAGACGCGGGTAGCGATGTCTTCTATGTGGGCGGTCTGCCCACGATTCACGGACTAGCTCCAAACCAGGGTCTAGGCCCGGGCCAGGGCGCGTGCAAGGTGCATCCCCCAGAGACGGACGGCGAGTTCGCTCTGCCCTTCGAGGTACCCGACACGATCCGCCCGACTGACGGTTGCTACAACGGCTTCAACATCTTCGCAATGACCGTTTCGGCGCCTGAGCAAAGCTACTACCTGAACCACACCACCGATTTCGATGGTCTCGACCGCCAGCCGCACAGCGTCTACGAGACGGACTACACCGTCACGATCCAGATCCAGGGGCAGGCCCAACTCGACTTCTGGACGATCGACGGTGATCACCACCAAGTGACCAACAACGGCACGATGAGCGTGCCCGACGTGCAGACGGAGCAGCCCTACAACGGCAACTTCCTGGAGTTGAGCGTCATCGACATCGCAGTCGTGCAGTAGCTTGATGCGCCCCCCTCGGCCGAAGCCAAGACGCACACTCCGTGCAGCCCGCAAACGGACCAGTTTGACGTCATCCGCTCACTGTAGCGTCAGACTCACCGCCGTGCGGGGCGTGCTGCGTGGGGCGCACATCAGGACGTCGAGCTTCTGCGCCAGAAGCTCGCAATCGAATGGCTTGGCGAGGTAGTCCATGTTGTCCTCCAAGCTGACGTCGTCCTCAATCGCGTCATCGGTGTATCCCGAGACGAGCAGCACCTTCAGCTCCGGATGCAACTGCGAAAGCCTGTTGGCGAGATCGATTCCGCCGAGGTTTGGCATGATCACGTCGCTGATCAACACTTCGAACCCTTTCGCTTTGTCAGCGTAGCGGTCGAGGGCGTCTTGGCCATCACAGGCCTCTTGGATCGAATGACCGAGTGCCTCCAGCATGCGTCGAATCGCACAGCGAACCTCCTTTTGGTCTTCGACGAGCAGTATGTTCAGTGCTCCCGCGTGCACGCCTTCGTTAGACTGTGATGAGTCGGCCACGGCTTCTGGGGCGGCCTCATGGGTGCACGGGAAGTAGATGTCGAAGCGCGTACCGCGGCCCGGTGCACTGTCTACGAAGATGTGCCCACCACTCTGGGCCACGATACCGTGGACCGTGGCGAGCCCGAGTCCAGTGCCTGCGCCCTTGGGCTTGGTCGTGAAGAAGGGTTCGAAAGCGCGGGCGTTAGCCTCCGGGCTCATCCCTACCCCCGTATCCTCGACGCTGATGCACAGATGTTCACCTGGAGGAAGCTCAGGATGGGTGCGATCGCCGTGTTCTTCGATGCTTTGATTCCTCGTACGGATCGTCAGCATGCCGCCGTCCGGCATCGCATCACTAGCGTTTGTGGCGAGGTTGACAATCACCTGCTCCAGGCGCGCCTCGTCCAAGGATGCGCATCCGAGCTGCTCGTCGAGCTCGATGGTCAGCTGAATGTCTTCACGGATCAAGCGCTTCAACAGCGGCTCCAGATGCGTGATGGCTTGGTTCGGACAGATGACGCGAGGCTGCAGCACCTGTTTACGACCGAATGAGAGCAACTGATTGGTCAGCTCCGCAGCCCGACTGGAAGCATCCGTCACTTGCGCGAGGAGTGACGACTCCAACGGGTCGCTCGTTCCTCGCCGGCGCAGCAGCTCCACGTTGCCAGAAATGACGGTCAGCATGTTGTTGAAGTCGTGGGCGACTCCGCCCGCGAGACGCCCCAACGCCTCGATGGACTTCGACTGAGCGATGCGAGCGTCCAGCGCCTCACGCGCACGCAGTGCCTCTTCACGTTCGGTCACGTCGCGCACGCACAACAGCACGTCGGGCCCCTGCTCCTGATGGCTGACCAGAGCAATGCTCGCTTCCAGAGAGCGCCCAGCGTTCTGCCCGAGTGATACGGTCGCCATGTGACGCTCGGTGTCCAGTGCTTCGAACTCCGCCGAAAGCTGCGTCTGCACGGTCGGCGCCAGCCATCCGAGTTCGGACAACGGGGACCCGATCGCTTCCTGCTCGGAAACACCGCTCATGTTGACCGCGCCCGGATTGAACATGCGAACGACCCCGTGACGGTCGAGCACAATCATCGCCTCTGGAAAGCTCTCGATCACCTCACGAAAGCGCGCCTCGTGGGAAAGCGCCTTGATCGAACTCTTCGTCAGCGCTCGCAACGCAAAGTGCACCAGGGCAGCGATGATCGCCAACTGGATGGAAAGTTCCGCCCAGATCTGCGCCTTGTCAGCTGCGGGTGTCGTGGAGCTGGTCACCACGAACCAACCCAGCACCAGCGTCGATAGCCCGGCAACGACTGCCGCTCCGCGCGAATTCCAGCATAAGCCGGTGATGGCAACGAGCGTGATGTACGACGTGACCCCCGCCGGGTGCTGAAGACCACCACGAACCCAGACCAAGATCGTGACGAGCACGAAAGGCCCGAGCGAGCACAGCGCCCCTGCCAACTGCTGTCGTTGCCGGAAGTGGTAGGCGGCGGCGAACACGACGAGCAACCCGCTGTAGCACCACAGAACGACCGCGGGCTCGTCGCGCAATGGGGAGGTGAGCAACAGCAGCCCGACGGCGACCCCCGCCAACACGGAGAAATAGCGAGTCGCTGTAGCGCGAATCGATGCGACGATGTCCGTGCCCGCCCCGGGTGCCTTCACCATCCCCGTAGATCTACGTCAGTCGCCCAGGGTGTGTCCAGAGCGAGCCCCCCCAGGCACGGCATTAGGTGACCCCGCGTAACACACGAGGTGTGCCGCGCTTACATGGCCAATTGGCGTCGACGCTGCCACAGCAGCAGAACGTACAGGGCGTCGAATAGGAAGATCAACACGAACAGCACGTGGAGGAAGCCCCAACTGGGGACATCCGGACGCAACGCTGGGAGCAGGACCGCACATTGAACGCAGGTACAGAGTGTCCCGACCATCTTGAGCCAAGCGGCGGGGTAGCTGAGCCCGAGCAGGTTTTCCCGGCGCTCGAAGTACAGAAGCACGAACAGGACGCTCATGACCAGATTGATCACGAAGGCGACGATGAAACCCATCGGGTCGCCAAATGTGAGCACAAACGTCAACTGCCCGATGAAGCAAGCGAGCAACGTGCCCGTCACAATCCAGGGAAAATAACGACGAATTTCCGGCGCTTTCTGGTGAGCACGACCGTAGCGGTAGAGCTGAAAGAGCAGTGCCACGTCGATCACTATCCACGACCATTCGAGAACGGTCCAAATTTGGCTGGGATTCGGCAACACGAAGACCGCCATCGCCTCCCAGGTGAAGTTCAGACAGATGGCCAAGAGGGGAAGGGTATGGACCTCGTCGTCGAACCCTCTCTTGACGAGGAGTGCGTAGGCGACGGTCCACAGGGCACAACCGAGGACCCCGATCAAGAAGTACGGACTCGAGAGCGGATCGCTCAGCCCGCGATCGATGTGATCCATCAGCACCCGGTTCTGCTCTGCAACCGTGAGCTCGTGCACGTTGGTGCCCAAAAGGCGCGCGTACGCCTGGTTCCACGGCACGTCTTCGTCCCCAAGGTTGATGAGCTTGCCGCAGCCCGTGACCCCGAGTCCCAGGAGCGGCAGACCGCGCCATCCCCCGCTCCGGTTCTCGGCCCCTCGACGCTTCATTCCGCGCACTGTCCATCTGGATCGGGCACGTGGCACTGACGACTCTTCCAACCGTCATGCAGCTGCGTCGGGATACGAAACACCCGCTTGCTCGAACCGAGTTCCTGATCGATGAAGTGCTGGATCAAGCGAATGCTGAGCCAGCGAAACGCTCGACGCCCAGCTGGCGTGGCGCGCACCATCCCGTCGAGAAGCTCGGCGATCCACTCGATGCCAACGACCAGCCAATCCAATGGCACTCTTCGTGGAATCCCCAGCAGCCTCGAGAGGTCGGGACCGCAGAAGTAGCGGAGCAAGCTCCAGCGGAAGCTGCGGAGCGGCCCCAGGACGTCTCCGACGAGTCCACTCAGCGCCACGGTCATCGTCTTGCCCGCGCTCGATGGAGCATGCTGACGGCGCTTCAAGATAGCGGTCAGCTGTTTCGCCTCGACAATGGTGGTGGGCACGAATTGCTCGTCCAGACCCATGAGCCGCCCAACCACACGCCACGCGTCCAAGTACGCTTGGGCCTGCAGCGGCGGCACCTCCAAGCTCAACTCCTCGAGCCCCTCCAGTACGACCTGGGTGAAACTCATCAGTGTGTAGAGCAAGTCCGCCTGGTTGATGGGCACTCCCAACACCCCGACGTCCCACGCCACCGTAGGGTCCTCGAGGATCAGGCAGCGCACGGCGGCGTGCATCAGCCGCACTTTCTGGGCCGAGCGCAGCCCGCGCCCCCGCGCGGAGAGCCCACCCGGGCTCATCACATCGACGATCATCTGCGCGGTTTGCGCCACGCGTAGATTGGGGCGCTTGGCGAGAAAGCCCGTCTGATAGAGCACCTGAACAGCGCGTGCATTGGCGTAGTCGAACGGCAACGACCGACAACACAGCACGAGCATGATTTCCGGCCCATGCAGAGCGAAAAAGCGCTCGCCATGAGCCGCCAACGCGACGTCAGCTGCGTCCAGTGGGACGTCCTCGAAGTAGTGCCGCACGGCGACCGGCAACTGCTGCGGTACCGGGTCGTCGTTGCCCACCAGCTGCCCGAGTAGACGCTGTACTCCGGCCAACTCCTGGTCCATGAGAAGCTCGTTGATCACCTCATCAGCAGGGGGATCCCCCTGCTGACGAAGACGATGCAACGTCTCATCGCTCCAACGCGCATCCACCTCAGAAGGATTCGTCATGCTTCACGCCCCGGCAACGGCGCCGAACTCGCCAGCGGCGCCGTTGGAGGCAGTTGTACCGAGTGAGGCCGCAGCGTTCATGTTCGACACACCGCCCAGTCCTCCATGTCTTTCTCCAGCAAGTACTTCCCCACTCCGGTGCAACACTCCCGACCCCACGAGACAGCGCGCAGCTCCTCATGAGCCTCGCTCTGTTAGCCCTCCACCACTTACCCCGTGTATCTAACCGTGGAGCAGACGGCTCGCTTTTCTCAATGTGCCACGCGAACCACCGGCGTTTTCATGGCAACGGAAACTGGCACAGCACGTCGCGAGCTAACAGTTCTGGCTGAATGCCCCATGAGGGAGAACCGGTGAGACAGCGTCGGCTCTTCTGAGCACGGCAGGAGCGCACTCATTCGTTGGGCGGGGGACCAGGCCCAGCCTCAAACCAACACTGAACTCAGCATCGTCGGTGAATAACGAAACGTCGCATGGCGGCTGCCGATGCCGGAATCGACGCCGTATGGCATGAGCAGCGTGTGATAGAGGTCGATGACGTTGGCTTCATCGGCAAAGTAGCCGGACTTGAAGTGCCCATGCCCGCCAGCGATGGCGTGAAAGACGCTCGTCGTCTCGTGGTCGTTGCCGTATTCCGTGCCGATGGCAACCAAGGTGTTGTCGAGCACCGTCTTGCCGTTGGCCTCCAAGAACGTCGGATCGTCAAACGCTGCCAGTGCGCTGGCGAGTCCGCTCATCGCGAAGTGTTGGTACTGGGCCACCTTGTCCAGCCTCCCCTTGTGAAAGACCTCGTTGTGGATCGAGTCGGTGGCCGTTTCGAGGTCGAAGTCGATCGTGCCGACACTGTCGCCGGTGTATTGCCCGGTGAACTGCAGATTGCCGCCCTTGCCGCAGAATAGCAGGCTGCCAAAACGCAGGATGTCGCAGCGCATGGCCAGAGCGAAGAGCTCGGCGTGAAGTTGGAACGCAGCGAGATACTCTCGGTGGTCGATGGGAGAAGTGTGGGGCTTGAACACGCCTTCTGGCTGGGGAGTCTCCGGCATGTCCTGCTCATAGGCTAGAGTCGGCGGGTCTTCGATTGTCTGAGGCAGCAAACAGAGCGTCGGGGCCAGCGTGGAGTCCGGAGACGGGATCAGGCGTTGTTCAACGTTGCGGATACCGTCGAGGTGCGTTTGCAACTTCAACTTCGATGCGGCGCCAAGGTAGGAGCGCTCGCTCACCGCGAACTTGTACTCTTCAAGCACGGTGTCCAAAATGCTCTGCTTGACGCGGCGCTCCCGCTCGGCATCTGCAGTGTCAACGCCGTCGCCCCCCTGCAGAGTCCCGAACAAACGATCGAAGAGTCGCGAGGGTCTCCGTTCAGGGGCTGGCCCAGGGCTCCCATCGTAGTTCCAGTGGCAGATGTATCGCGACGGGGCGCGATATGTAAACCACAAGCCCGCAGATTCCGACGAAAGCAGCGTCGGAGGGCCGGTAGGATGCAGCTCCTTTAGGAGGATCTGCTCGATCGACGGCCCAGCCGCGGTGTACTCGTTTTTCTGCGGTTCCCCGACAAACAGCACGTCGCCTGTCTTGAAGTGGGTCGTCCCCGAGCCGTACTCGTGGGCTTGGCTCATGTCGAGACGGGAAAAGAATGCCATCTTGTCGGCAAATGGCGCGAAAGGCTCGAGCGGTCCGTCGAATCGCCGTTCGACCTGTTCGCGAGGGATGCCCAGGCCGAAGCTCATCGTGATCAGTCGCGCGGGCGGCTCCGCCGCCCCAGCGACGGACATTTCTTCGAGGTACGGCAGCGCGATGGCGACGCTGCCAGCTCCGCGAAGAAACGTTCTGCGATTGATCGACTTGTGCATGTGCAAGGTGGTGTGAGTGGTTGATGAGGCCGTGAAAGCGTCAGAGCGCCGACGCCGGCTCGGAAACTCGCTGCTTTCGAAATAGGTGACTTCGTACGACCGCTTTGACGATCTCGGGCAAGGTGCCGCCGGCCGAGGCGTAATCCTCTGCCACGCTCGCAGCGAACGCTCTCTCCTGGAGCGACGCCGCGCGCCCGGTGGCCAACGAGAGGAAATGCTCGGCCGTGCAGCGCTGTACGACGGGGGATGCCGCCAGCAATTCCATGTATTGTGCCATCTCAGCGTAGCGCGGGCGCTCTGCTTCCGGAACGTCGAGGTCGTCCGTGAGCCAGCCATCGATCGGTAGCGGACGCCCTTCGGCATCCACTTCGCCGCGGTATCGGCCCGCGGCGTCAAAACGGTCGAAAGCGTACGCAAGGGGTTCGAATTGAGAATGGCAGCTCCAACAGCTGGGGTTACCCTGCCCGCCTTCACTGACCGGCAAAGCCATCCTTTGACGCTGCTCGGAACGCTCCCGCTCGGTGAGATCCGCGTGCTCTTCGTTGAAGGATGCCACTTCGGGAGCGAGTGCAACCGGAACGTCGATCGGCTGGCGACACAGTAGGCGGACCATCAAGGTGATGCCGCGGTGAACGATCGACCCCTCCTGCCCCTCCCCAAACCCAGCAATGAAGCCCGGGTGCGTGAGCCAGCCGACACGTTGCGGAAGACCGGAAACGTCATAGCGCCGTAGCCCCTCCCCACTCGGGGTGAGCCCAATGTGTGTCGCAACGTCGGGTGTGAACACCATCTGTGTCGTGGTGAACAGCTCGTCGAAGCCGCGTTGATCCTCCCACAGATGCGTCTCCACGCTGGCAACCAGCGACTCGACGAGATCACGCTGGAGTTCCGGTGTCAGACCGACGAAGGCCGCGCGATTCACTTCGGCGAAGTCGTTGACGAAGCCGCGTGTCATGCGGCGCGCTTTGGGATCTGCGAGCATGCGTTCGATTTGTCTTTCGACGACGGGCCACGCGGCGTCATCGGCGCCGAGCGTTCCTGCGGCCGCGTCAGCCAGTAGCTCGTCATCGGGCGCTGAGTCCCACAAGAAGAACGACAATCGCGCCGCGAGTTCGAAACCATCGAGGGCTCTATCGGTACCGGGCTCACCGTCCGTCTCACGCTCCAAGCGAAACAAGAAGTGCGGTGACTGCAACAACGCTTCGAGCACGCCACGCCGAGCGTCATCGGCGCTGAGTCCCTCGTCCGCTAGCGCCAGCGCCAAAACCACGAAGCTCGAACGCTCGCGTTCCGTCAACGGGCGGCGGAACAGACGCAATCCTAGTTCCGCCACGAACGCGCCGGCACAGGCCGCGTCCATCACTTCGCAAGCGGCGGAGGCTGAGAGCCACGACAGGTCGCTCCTGGCGGCGACTCTGGCCGCAAGCCGGCCGAAGGCGAGAGGGTAAGCGTCCGCGGCGGGCTGGCCATCAGCGCCGTTGCTGAACAGGCCGGTACTGTTTCGATCCCGCGGTACTCCCAGTTCGCTCGGATCGCGCTCGTCGGGTTGGAGGGTGACGCCCAGCACGTCGAGCACGACGTTGTCGTACTGGGACGCGGTGAGTCGCCCCGCCAATCCTTCTCGAACGGACGGCGCGTCGACGTCCACTGGCATTGGCGGGTTCGAGTCTTCGGGCTCTGCGGAGGGCCCCGCCGCGACTGGCTCCTCGTCGGAGGATTCGTTCGACGACGGCGCTGGCTGCTGCTCAGGCGCCGCACCGAACGAGCCATACGAACACGCGCCAGCCATCGACAGCGCGCCGAGCACCAGGACGGACGGCAGCGTCCGAACGCCTGGTGCAGCGTGCGGTGGTCTTGACGGTCCTGGAGCGCCCAGCATGACAGCGCTAGGTTACACCCTGAGCTCGCAGCGCGCGACCCGCTTCGCGACGTGCTGATCCACGCCGCATCGCATCGAGCGCTAGTTGGGCGGGAACCTCAATAGATCAGCGGCACCAGTGCCCGTCGCTCGGCGGGGTACAATGGGCGTCCGTCTTGTCCATCGAAGTCCTTCCGGTAGGCGCGATGGCGTTGGGTTGCCCAAACCGTCAAGATGGCGGCGCCGAGGGCACTGAACGCGATCGCGGCCCAGGTACGGACCACCAATGCGAAGCCCACCCAGCTCGTGATCTCGAACAGGTAGTGGGGACACGACACCCACTCGAAAACGAAGCCACTGGGAATGCTGCGTGCCGTCGGATCCTCGCGCCTGAGGTTGCGCAAGATGCGATGGGCCCGCGCGTTTCCAGCTTCCGCGGCGAGGAATGTCCCCAGCCCAAGCGCGCTCGGCCAGTCCCAAGCGACCCCACCGACGGTCGCCCCTATCCAGGCACCAAATCCCCAGTAGTACACATACTCGACCAAAGCATCGCCCCAGGGAAACGATGGCTTGGCGTAGCGATGTACCCATGCCGCCTCGGCGCTACGGCGGGCGAAATGCAAACACCAGAGCCCAGCAGCGAGCAGCCCGACTCCGCCGACGGAACCCGTCGCAAATGCCACCGCGGGCATGACGGCGAAGGCGACCGAGTAGCTCAGCACGTTGTGCAGCCGAGGCGTCATGAGCCCTACGCTAGCGAGGTCTCGAGCCGACATCAAGTGAACTCGATGCACGACCCCGGAAGTCGGCGTCGTGCAGCTCGCTCAGCCGAAGCTCTGCCGTTGCTCGGCACCTCCACGAGGTAGTGTCCCTGCGGCGCCGTCCAGCCTACTCGCCGAAGAGCTTCCACTGCAGCACGTCGGCACACCACTTCTTGCAGGCGTTGGCTGACCAACCCCGCTGCACGCGCAGCTGTTGATACGTCTCGGCACTGAGGATGGTGAGCACGACGTCCGTGGCGCGCCGCACGGTCATACCCCGTCGCAACTTGCTGCGCTTGGCGAGCGTCTCGACCACGACGGTGTAGCCTTCCACGCGCCGCTGCTCGGCGACGTCCCGGGCAGCGCGCACTTGAGCGTCCGCTCCGGCAGCGGCGGTTTGCACGAGGACGAGCGGAGCAACGCGCTGCAGTACCGTGATCGAGGCGGCGACGAACACGGACAGCGCCTCCGCTGCCGTTTTTGCTCGCTGAACGTCGGCAAACCAGGGCATGGACTCCACGAAGGCTTTGCGCGGGTCGGCAGCCACGACCACTTCGAGCCGCGGATCCCAGTTGTCGAGGCCGACGATAGCGGCACCGACGCACTCTTCCAGAATGACGCTCTTCGTGTTGAAGGTGAAATACAGCGTCTGTACGGCGACCTCGGCCCGTTCGGCGATGGCGTCCATCGTCGTGCCAGCGTAGCCGAATTCGGCGAACAACTCCGTCGCCGCGCGAATCATGCGGCGGCGAGTCAGGAGCGCCTTCTGTCGTCGACCGAGGGACGGATCTTTCTTTGCTTTCACGAGCTTGCCGCCTTGTACCACGTTTCACTGGTGTCAGTCACTAGACTGCTACTCTAGTCATATACTATAGTGCAGTTCATGCGGCTGCTGTTCGCCTCCATGCCCATGGATGGGCACTTCAATCCCCTCACTGGGCTCGCCGTCCACCTGCGGGAACGCGGGCACGACGTGCGGTGGTATGCCGCCGCGTCGTACGCCGCCAAGCTCGAGGCACTGGGCATCCCTCATTGTCCCTTCGTGCGCGCCCGCGAAGTGAACGGTGAAAACCTCGCCACGCACTTTCCGGAGTATTCGAAGCTGGGCGTCGGACCGAAGGCAATTGCCTTCGCTTTGGAGAAGATATTTTTCGGCAACCTCGAAGCGCACCTCCACGACATGCTGGAGTTGCGCGAGCACTTTGCATTCGACGCCATCGTGTTCGATGCCGCGGTCTACGCGGGACGTCTCGTCAGCGAAAAAACGCGTGTGCCCGCCTATCCGGTTTGGCCAGCGCCGACGCCCGCCCCCGTGTCGAAAACTGCGCCGCCTCCGTTCTTCGGGCTCAAACCCATGGCCGGTCCACTGGGCCGACTGCGCGACGCCATCGTGTGGAAATTGGTCACCAGCTCCACCAAGAGCGGCATGCAGATCTGGCACGCACTGCGCGAACGCGAGGGACTGCCACGTTGGGACGGTAACCTCTTCGACGTGTACACGGAGAGCTCGCAAGCACTGTTCATGGCGGGGATCCCCGAGATGGATTTTCCCCGCGACGATTGGCCAACGAAGCTGAGATTCGTTGGCGCACTCCTACCCCATCAACGGGGAGCAGGTGGGGCATTGCCGCCCTGCTCTCAGAGAGACCCTGGACGCACGACCTCGTCCCATCGTCGTTGTCGCTCAGGGAACGGTCGACAACCGCGATCCCGAGAAGCTCTTCGTTCCCACGTTGACGGCACTTGCCGACACGGAGAACCTGGTCGTCGCGACGACGGGAGGGCGCCACACCCAAGAGTTGGCGCAACGCTTCCCTCACGACAACGTCGTGGTCGTCGACTACGCGAACTATCGGGAGCTGATGGCGCGGGCATCGTTGTTCATTTCCAACGGTGGCTACGGCAGTGTCATGCACGCCTTGGCTCATGGGGTCCCCCTGTTGCTGGGCGGCAAGCTCGAAGGCAAGAACGACGTCAACGCCCGCATGGCCTACTGTGGCCTCGGCGTCGATCTGCACACGGAACGTCCCACACCCGCGCAAATCGCAAAAGGCGCTCGCCGAGTGCTCGAGGATCCCAGCTATCGCGAAGCGGCGAAACACGTGGCGCATGAGCTGGCCAAGTACGACGCGTGTTCCATCGTCGAAGAAGTCATCGCGGGGGCAGGGGTGC
Source organism: Polyangiaceae bacterium (assembly GCA_050301735.1). GTDB lineage: Bacteria > Myxococcota_A > Polyangia > Polyangiales > Polyangiaceae > SZUA-265. The sequence continues at coordinate 43,202 of JBNKZR010000005.1, forward strand.
GGTCGTGAGAGCCGCCTGAGCGGCGGCGAGAGTATCGGCGCCGCCCCCGAACGCTCCGTCCTCAGCAGCTATCGCTGAGGACGGAGCAAAGCAGCGCGTTCACAGCGCCGGGCAGCTAACCTCGTCGCTCGCGTCGGGGCAATCGTCGTTCCCATCACAGACGAGAGTGTCGTCGATGGAGCTGCCGTCGTCGCATTGGAAGAGGCCCTCGCAGTTTGCTTCGTCGCTGGAGTCAGTGCAGTCCGCGGGGCCACTGCAACGTTGGGCCTCGGGGATGGACGTACCGTCGTCGCATTGCCAACGACCTTCGCAACTCCCTTCGTCGCTGTCGTCTTCGCAGTCGTCCGGGCCGTTGCAAAGCCCCAACACCTCGATCGAGTTACCGTCGTCGCATTGCCAACGACCTTCGCAACTCGCTTCGTCGCTGTCGTCTTCGCAGTCCCCCGGGCCGTTACAGAGCCCCGCCGCCTCGATCGAGTTGCCGTTGGTGCATTGCCAGCGACCCGCACAACCCGCTTCGTCGCTGTCGTCGGCGCAGTTGGCAGGGCCATTGCAGCGTTGGGCCTCCGGGATGGAGGCACCGTCGGCACACTGCCAGCGTCCTGCGCAGTCCGCCTCGTCATCTGCGCCGGCGCAGTGGGCCGTGCCGTCACAAACCAGAGTTTCACCGATCGAGTTACCCGCATCACATTGATAGCGACCCGTGCAACCGGCCTCGTCGGAGTCGTCGGGACAGTCGGGATCGCCGTCGCATCTGAAGGCAGCGTCAACTGTCGAGCTATCGGCACACACGAAGTCGCAATCGTCTTCGTCTTCGCCGCCTGCGCAGTTCTCGGAGCCGTTGCAAACCAGAGCGGAGACGATCGAGTTGCCGTTGTCGCACTGGAAGCGACCCATGCAATCCGCTTCGTCGGAAGCATCGCTGCAGTTGGCGGGGCCGTCGCAGCGCTGCGAATTGGGAACGGAGTTGCCATCGTCGCACTGGAAGCGACCCACGCAACCCGCTTCGTCCTCGGCGCCGTTGCAGTCAGCCACGCCGTTGCAAACCCAATCCGTCACGATCGACTTGCCTTCGGGGCATTGGACGCGACCTGGGCAGCCTGCTTCATCAGAAGCGTCGCTGCAGTGCACCGCGCCGTCGCATTCGAAGGCGGCGGCAATGGTGGAGCCGTTGTCGCACGTGAACTCGGCAGTGCAGTCCGCCTCATCCGCACCGTTTGGACAGTCGTCGTCTCCATCGCAGATCTGGGCGTTCGCGATCGAGGTGCCGTCATTGCACTGCAGACGGCCGGGGCAATTGGCCTCATCATCGGCGGCGTCACAGTCCGGCGTGCCATTGCAGCGCCAGAACGAAGCGATCGAATCACCGTTGGCGCACTGATAGCGACCTGGGCAGCCGGCTTCGTCCGAGTCGTCGCCGCAGTCGGCGTTGCCATCACAGCGCAAGTCGGCATCGACGGTTGAACCGTTGTCACACCGGAAACCTTCGGGGCAATCGCCCTCGTCCTCAGCGCCGTTGCAGTCGTTCGATCCGTCGCACACCTGGTTGTTGGACACGGAGTTGCCACCGTCACACTGGAAGCGACCGGGGCAGGCGGTTTCATCGGAGTCATCGGCGCAATCGCCGGGACCGTTGCATCTGCCGGATCCGCCGATCGAGCTACCATCGTCGCATTGAAAGCGGCCGGGGCAGTTGGCTTCGTCGGAGGCGTCCTCACAATCGGCGGTGCCGTCGCAGCGCGCGTCCGCGTCCACCGTGGAGTCGTCGTCGCAAACGAAGTCGTCGGGGCCGCCACAATCGTCCTCGTCCGCACCATTCGAGCATTGCTCGGTTCCGTCGCATTCGATGCCGGCAGCGAAGTCACCCGTCGTGCAGCCGATCTCACAATCCAGGATCGCCGTCGCCTCAGTGGCGCAGATGTCGCCATTGGCCAACACAGTCCTGTCGTCGCCGTCGCACTCGAACCTGGCGTCCGGATCCCCGAGCGCGCACTCGACCCACGCGGTTTGCTCGGCGAGGCACGCGGAACCACTCACGTCTCGTTGGCAGTCATCCAGGCAGTCATCCTCCGGCTTGTCGCCAGAGCACTCCGCATCCGCTTTGACGACACAGAAGCCGCTACATGCCGACTCCCACGCGGCGACGGCCTGCTCATCCACCGGCTCATCATTTGTT
>JBNKZR010000006.1:0-43620 GCA_050301735.1 Polyangiaceae bacterium
GGGTACTGCTCCGACAGAGCAGCGAGCCCCGCGACGATTTGGGCGCCGGGCTCCGACATGACTGAGGGCTTCCTCAGCTGCCGGTGGCGACCAGCTCGGTCAGCTTCTTGAACGCCGCGGGATCGTTGACGGCGATGTCCGCCAACACCTTGCGGTCGAGCTCGACCTGGTTCGCGGTCAACGCGTGGATGAAACGCGAGTAGCTCACGCCGTTGTCACGACACGCGGCGTTGATGCGGGTGATCCACAGACGGCGGAAGTCGCGCTTGCGAAGCTTGCGACCGACGTACGAGTACTCCCACGACTTGCGCAGGCTCTTGATCGCCTCGCGGTAGCGATTCTTTCGCCCGCCGCTGAAGCCCTCGGTCTGCTTGAAAACACGGTTCTTGCGGCGGCGCGGGATGGGGCCGCGTTTTACGCGAGACATTGCCTAGCTCCTAGATTCGCAAAAAGATCGCCCAGGGGAACTGGGCCTCAAAGGTACGGAAGGAGAAGCTTCACGCGCTTCTCCATAGTGGGATGGACCAGGTCGTTGTCCCTGGCGCGACGACGGCGCTTGCGGGACTTGCCCATCATCAGGTGCTGACCGCCCTCTTTCGGGCGACGAATGCGGCCGGTGCCAGTCTTCTTGAACCGCTTGGCTGCGGCGCGGTTGGTCTTCATCTTGGGCATCGTACTGCTCCTGCCGGGCACTCGGCCGTGATGCACGCGCCGCCCGGGGGCGAGGCTTATGGCGGATGGCGCCGCCCAAGTCAAGCGCACGGAGGGAGAATCGTGGTTGGAGCGCCCGCATGTTCAGCGTCCCGGCTAGCGGCCCCCTCCTCCTGGCAGCCTCGACGCCGGAGGCGCACCCCGAGATGGCCGTCAAGTGTCCGAACGTACATCGAAACAGCCGAGAAACGTGGCACTTGTGCAGTTGCCCTCCTGCGCTGGCTGGGCTACTTCCGGGCCCCCGGGGCCCCTGCGATCCCGGGCCCCCGGGACAAGGAATTGGAGCGATAGAATGGCAAGAAAGAAGATTGCGCTCATCGGAGCCGGCAACATCGGTGGTGAACTCGCCAACCTGTGTGTTGCGAAACAATTAGGCGATGTCGTGTTGTTCGACATTCCGCCGAAGGAGAGCTTCGCCAAGGGCAAAGCTTTGGACTTGGAGCAAGCATCCGCTCTGTCGGGTTCTGACGCCAGTGTGATCGGCAGCGCTGACTGGAAGGACTGCGCCGGAGCTGACGTGCTGATCATCACCGCTGGCATTCCTCGCAAGCCAGGCCAGTCCCGTGACGACTTGGTCGCGACGAACCTCCCGATCATCCGTGACGTCGCCGACAACGCCAAGAAGCATTGCCCCGGCGCCCTGGCCATCGTCATCAGTAACCCGCTGGACGCCATGGTCTACGAGTTCAAGCGCCGCACTGGTTGGGACAAGACCAAAGTCATCGGTATGGCCGGTGCGTTGGACAGCGCTCGCTTCCAGCTGTTCTTGGCGCGGGAGGCAGGTGTGAGCGTCAAAGACGTGCGTGCCCCGGTCTTGGGAGGTCACGGTGACGACATGGTGCCGCTCTTGAACTACACCACCATCAACGGCTTGCCCGTGAACCTCATGATCGGGCCGGAGCGGCTGAACGAGTTGGTCAATCGCACGCGCAAAGGTGGTGGCGAGATCGTCGGACTGATGGGCACCAGCGCCTACTTCGCCCCAGCAGCTGGCGCGATCTCGATGGCGGAATCCTACCTCCTCGATCAGAAGCGGCTGTTGGCCTGTGCCGCTTACCTCGAGGGGGAGTATGGCTACAACGACATGTACATGGGCGTGCCCGTGGTCGTCGGCGCCGGTGGTGTCGAGAAAATCATCGAGCTGGACCTCAATGCCGACGAGAAAGCGATGCTCGAAAAGAGCGCTGCAAGCGTTCAGAAGATCGTCGACGTCGTGAAGAAGACGGAGGGCTGATGAACATTCACGAATATCAGGGCAAGGCCGTATTCAAGAAGCACGGCATCCCAGTGCCCCAGGGCATCCCAGTATTTTCCGCGGACGAGGCCAAGGCCGCTGCCGAAAAACTGATCGCCGAGACGGGCAACAAGGTTGTGGTCGTCAAGGCGCAAATCCACGCCGGCGGGCGTGGCAAAGCCGGTGGCGTCAAGGTCGTCACCGGAGGTCCAGACGCCGCGCAGGAAACTGCCAAGGAGCTTTTCGGCAAGACTCTCGTGACGCATCAAACGGGCCCCGATGGCCAAGTCGTGCGACGGATTTACATCGAGCAAGGCCTAGACATCGCTCGCGAGCTGTACCTGGGCTTGGTCGTCGACCGCGCCAAGCGACGCATCGCCGTCATGGCCTCAACCGAAGGTGGCGTCGAAATCGAAGAGGTCGCAGCCAAGACGCCAGAGAAGATCATCACCGAGCACGTAGACCCATTGCTCGGCCTGGCCGCGTTCCAGGCGCGCAAGATCGCCTACGCTCTCGACGTGGCCGCAGGCAGCCCCGACCCGAAGAAGACGGTCAAGCAGTTCGGCGACGTCCTGATGAAGCTCGCCACCTTGTTCGAAAAGGAAGACTGCAGCCTGTGCGAGATCAACCCGCTGGTGATCACCAAGTCCGGCGACGTCATCGCCTTGGATTCGAAGATCAACTTCGATGACAACGCAGAGGGCCGCCACCGCGAGTGGGCAGAAATGCGCGACAAGGGCGAGGAAGATCCGGTGGAAGCGGAAGCGCACGAAGCCGGCCTGAGCTACGTGTCGTTGGACGGCAACATCGGGTGCCTGGTCAATGGTGCAGGCCTTGCCATGGCGACCATGGACATCATCAAGCACCACGGCGGTGAGCCGGCGAACTTCCTCGATGTCGGCGGCAGTGCGACCAAGGATCAGGTCAAGAAGGCCTTCAGCATGATTCTCAGCAGTGACAGCGTCAAAGGCATCTTCGTCAACATCTTTGGCGGGATCGCCAAGTGCGACCTGATCGCCGAGGGTATCGTTGCTGCCACCAAAGAGATGGAGCTGGACGTGCCCTTGGTCGTACGCTTGGAAGGAACCAACGTGGACAAGGGCAAGCAGATCCTCAAAGAGAGCGGCTTGAAGATCGACGCCGCTGACAGCATGGGTGACGGGGCACGGAAGATCGTGGCCGCCGTCGGCGCATGAAGGGATGACGAAATGAGCGTACTAGTCAACAAGGACACCAAGGTTGTCATCCAGGGAATCACCGGCGGCGCCGGTTCGTTCCACGCCACTCAATGTATCGAGTACGGCACCCAAGTCGTGGCCGGCTGCACTCCTGGTCGCGGCGGCCAGACTTTCGAAGCCAAGGGCCCGAAGGGTCAGGACGTCAAGGTCCCCGTCTACAACACGGTCGCCGAAGCCGTAGAGAAGACGGGGGCTGATACTTCGTGCATCTTCGTACCAGCGCTTGGCGCAGGCGACGCCATCCTCGAAGCACTCGACGCCGGTTGTCGGCTCGTGATCTGCATCACGGAAGGCATCCCGGTGATGGACATGATCCGTGTGCGTCGCAAGCTCGAAGGCAGCGGCCAACGACTGATCGGCCCCAATTGTCCCGGCATCATCACCCCGGGTGAGTGCAAGATCGGCATCATGCCAGGCCACATTCACCGTCCGGGCAAGATTGGCGTCGTCTCGCGCTCCGGCACGTTGACGTACGAGGCGGTCGGGCAGTTGACGTCCCTTGGGCTCGGCCAATCGACGTGCATCGGCATCGGCGGCGACCCGGTGGGCGGACTCGACTTCGTCGATGCGTTGACGCTGTTCAACGAAGATCCGAACACCGAAGCGGTGATGATGATGGGCGAGATCGGTGGCACGGCGGAGGAAACGGCTGCCCAATACGTCCAGGCCCACATGAAGAAGCCCGTCGCGGCGTTCATTGCGGGTACCACTGCCCCCGCAGGCAAGCGAATGGGCCATGCGGGCGCCATCATCAGCGGCGGCAAGGGTACGGCTGCAGACAAGATCGCGGCTCTCGAGGCCGCCGGAGTCAAGGTCGCACCCTCTCCGGCGGAGATGGGCGCAACCCTCAAGAGCCTGCTTTGAGGGCGATCGCCCCTCGAGAAAGGGAAGAGCCGTGAGCAAGCAACGAACACTCTGCATCATCAAGCCGGATGCCGTGCGGGCACGCAAGCAAGGGGCCATCCTCCAGCAAATATTGGACGCTGGTTTCGAGGTGCTCGCAATGCGCCAGTTGTCACTGACACGAGCGATGGCTGAGGCGTTCTACGCCGTGCACGCGAGGCGACCATTCTTCGGTGACTTGGTCAACTTCATGATCAGCGGTCCAGTGGTCGTCGCAGCGCTGCAGGGAGATGATGCCGTGGCTCGCTACCGCGAACTCATCGGGGCGACCGATCCGACGAAGGCGGCGGAAGGCACGATCCGCAAATTGTACGGTGCCAGCATCGACAACAATGCGGTGCACGGCTCGGACTCACCGGAAAACGGTGAGCTCGAAACGTCCTTCTTCTTCCCGAACTACGAACTCTGAGTCACCCCAGCGAAGGGCCCAGCGACACGCTGGGCCCTTCAGCGTGACTCGAGCCGAATGTGCGAAACTTCGGAGCGTCCGAACCGCGACTGTCAGCGACTCGGCAGTTGTTCCTGTGACCTCGAACAAAAAGCCGCTATAGTGACGGTCCGTGGTGAGGGAGACACAAAGGACGCGGGAAGCCCAAAGCGACGCGCAGGGTGTACTGCGTGAAGCGTTGAGTGCACTCGGAAACCTGGAGCAACTGCTGCGCTCGAGGAACGTCGGGCCCAAAGCCATTTCTTCCGTGCTGCCCGACATCGCGACGAGTTGCGACCAGTTGTTGCAGCGCCTGAAGCCGTTCTACGAGTGCTCCAAAAACGAGCACAATCAGGATTGCCTGTCCCGCGTGGACGAGTTGCTGAGTGTTCAGCTGGAGCAGCTCAGCAGCCTCCTGGGGAAGGCCACCAAGAGAAAGCCGCTCAATGCAACGACGCGCTTGAAGGTCGAAGCGGCGGTCGTGAAGATCGTTCGTGAGCTGGGTGGCGTCTTGCCACTCTTCGAACTGCTCGCCGACGCATCGCAAGAAGGCCCGACGATGGATTGGCTGGAAGCGCTCTCCCTCAGTCGGAGCGGGGATCAGTCGCTGACTCCCGGCACAACCCACGCCCGTGCGAACTTGCAGTCGGATTTCGAGACGGTGACCGCCAGTATGGCGCCGCGCTTTGCACTGAATCTCGTGCGTGTGGGAGCCGCGCTCGTCGTTCGTCCCGAGGAGCCGCTGCGCTTGGCGTTCGGGCCGGGGCCCAACGGGCCGGAGCTGACCATCGATCGGCGGCCCGCCAACGGACCCAGCGTGGACCTGCTGTTGCCCTGCGTCATCGAGACGACAGCCGAATGCCTGGCGGCGAGCGCGATTCAACGAGGTCTCGTCGTAGCGCGAGATGACGACAGACTGACCTTCAGCTGGTCCGTCGCCCGCGATGAAGCGGCGCTCGGCGGGTACTAGGCCGCCTGAGCGGGACGGCCACCCGCGGCCCCGATTGGAGCGAGGGTCTCGGGTGCCGGCTGGAAGGCCACGACCCACTTGCCACTGATAGGCCCGCCCAGTACACCGGCTGGCCATGGCTACAGACGCAGATGATCGTTCGCTGATTGAAGCCGCCTTCGAGGACCGCAGCCTCCTGGAAGAGCACCTCCACCGGCACGCGGTGACTCGCACGATTGAGAAGCTCGACAAGGGTGAGGTCCGCGTTGCCACCCAAGACGCACCCGGGAAGTGGACCACTCACGCCTGGGTGAAACAGGCCGTGCTGCTCTACTTCGGGGTGGCCCAGATGGAGCGAATCCACTGCGGCCCCTTCGAGTTCTACGACAAGATCCCGCTCAAGAAGGGTTTGGACGAAGCCGGGGTACGCGTGGTGCCACCGGGCACGGTGCGCTACGGCTCCCATCTGGAGCGAGGCTGCGTGGTCATGCCGGGCTACGTCAACATCGGGGCCTACGTCGCGAGCGGCACGATGGTGGACACCTGGGCCACGGTGGGTTCTTGCGCGCAAATTGGCAAGAACGTGCATCTTTCGGGCGGCGTCGGTATCGGAGGCGTGTTGGAGCCCCCCGGAGCGCAGCCGGTCATCGTCGAAGATGGCGCCTTCATCGGCTCGCGCAGCATCGTCGTGGAGGGCACCCTGGTAGAGGCAGAAGCCGTGATTGGTGCCGGAGTCACACTGACGGCGTCCACCCCCATCGTGGACGTGACCGGACCAACCCCCGTGGAGCACCGCGGGCGGGTGCCGGCGCGCTCGGTCGTGATCCCAGGTATGCGGCCCAAGAAGTTTCCCGCGGGCGAGTTCATGGTACCTTGTGCCTTGATCATCGGTCAGCGCAAGGCCAGTACGGACAAGAAGACCAGCCTGAATGAGGCGCTCAGAGACTTCAACGTATCCGTGTAGTGTTTGCCCGCCCCGCGGCAGCTCACTGACACCCCTTCTCGGCATCGCCTTGCTGTCATGCGCTGTTGCAGGTTGTGATTCCGGATCCGGGGTCGACGGCGGCGGACCAACCCCAATGCTGACGTCAGTCATTCCGGCTCCGATCACGTCCGCTGCCCCGCAGACCTCCATGCTGCACTCGGGCCAGATCAGCAAAGCCTTGGACGCCTTGCTCGCTCCGCTCGAGAAGCCGGTTCGCATCCTGAGCATCATCGCGCTGCCATCGCAGGTGGTGCTGCAGGTGCAAAACGCAGCCAATCCCGCCGAAGTCAATCAATACGCCTACAAGCAGGGCGAAGTCTCAGGGCCTGAGCGGGTGAAATTGCTCGGCAAGGGTTCATTGAAGGACAACCTCTTTCGCTTGAGAGCCGCCGATCCACGAGTCGCCGAAGAGGTCTTGGAGAAGGTGCGTGCGCAGCACGGTGACCCGATCAAGAAGCTGGTGATGATTCGCAACCTTCCCAAGTCGATGGACATCCAGTTTCGGGTATACCTGCAGACGAACGAAGGAGAGCTGATACTCGCCGCGGACAAGCGGGGTCGAGTACTCGGCCCGATAGAACTGGCGCCAACATCCTCTCAATGAGGACGAGGACGCCCCTTCCGCGGCAGGACGCGCAATCTGGACCAGGCAAGACCAAGGCAATGAGCGACCAACCGAAGACAGCCAACTCCACCGAATCGGTGCATGCCGGAACGGAGAGCCGTCGAGCCCACAACACCCTCGCGCCCTCGATCGCGCAGACGGCGACGTTCACCTTCGAAAACACGGCTGATCTGATCCAATACATGCGCGGGGAAGACGCCGATCCCGATCGCGAAGAGTACGGGCGATACAGCAATCCGACGGTGCGCGAGTTGGAGAAGCGTCTGGCCGCGCTCGAACGCGCTGACGACGCCGTAGCATTTTCCAGCGGCATGGCCGCCATCACCAGTGCGGCGCTGACGCTGCTCAAGGCGGGTGACCACGTCGTGCTGTTCAACGACTGCTATCGCCGTACACGTCAATTCGTCTCCACCACACTCACGAAGTACGGCGTGGAGCAAACGCTGGTGCCCGCCGGTGACATCGAAGGGTTGGCGGCCGCGATCCGCCCCGAAACCCGACTCGTCATCACGGAATCGCCCACCAATCCGTATCTCTACTGCATCGACTTGGAGAAAGTGGTCGCGGTCACCAAGGCACACCGTCGCGTCAAGGTGATGATCGACTCCACCTTCGCAACTCCGATCAACTACAACCCGCTGCACTTCGGGGTCGACTTGGTCGTGCACTCGGCAACGAAGTACCTTGCCGGGCACAACGACGTGCTCGGTGGCCTGGTGGCAGGCCCGAGTCACCTCGTCTCGCTGTTGCGAGAGGCGCGAGGCGTCCTGGGTTCGGTTTTGGATCCCCACGCGGCGTTCCTCATCGCGCGCGGCATGAAGACCCTGAATTTGCGCGTTCGCCAGCAAAACGCGACGGCCTTCGCCTTGGCCAAACGACTGGAAGCGCACGACAAGATCGAGCGCGTCTTCTACCCCTTGCTCGAGAGCCACCCTTCTCACGACGTGTGCGCAGCTCAAATGCGTGGCGGTGGTGGTGTCGTCAGTTTCATCGTCAAGGGCGGCGCCGATGCGGCTTCGCGGGTGGTGGACGCCTGCAAGATCGCCAAAATCGCTCCCTCTCTCGGCGGCGTTGAAACGCTGATCGAACAGCCGCGCTACATGAGCTTCTTCGAGCTGGACGAAGAGCAGTTAGCAGAGGTCGGCATCCATCCTGCGCTCATCCGCCTGAGTGCGGGTGTCGAGGAAACGGACGACGTGCTTGCCGACGTGTTGGACGCCGTCGAACAGGCCTGACGCCAACAAGGGCTCTGAGCGCCCGCTGAGGCCTGACTGACCCGCTGCTGGCGCGACGGGCGAGCCAGCGCTGAGATTCTGCCGCTCGCTGGGGCTTTGCCCTGCGCTCCGCGCGCGGCGCTACCGGCCTTCGGCCGCTTACGCGCCGCGACCGCCGACCCCGACGCTCGGCGCAGTCGGCACGAGTGCGACAACGATGAATGCGGCGAGTCCGAAACGTCCTCGCTGGCGGAGCGAGCCACGAGGCTCGACCTTGGGGCACTCGAGCCGCGCAAGGCTCCACCACGGCGGACCCGCGCCGCACGAGTCATCAGCGCTTGCGCAAGATAGCGAGTTGATTGGCGCCGAACAGGAAACGCCGGTAGTGCACCAACTCCAGTCCGGCATCCCGCCCCAATTCGGCAAAACCATCTCGATCGAAGAGTTCGTGGTGTTCGTCCGAGGCCTCGGGACTGAACAGACCAACGCGAGCGCCAACCCCGTGAACCCACTCCAAGTGCGGGTGTGGGCTCGTCAACACGATCTGCCCGTCGGCGTGGAGCAATGCGGCCAAATCGCGAACGAAGCCTCGTGGGTCGGGCACGTGTTCGATCAGAGCCAGCGCGACGGCGGTCTGAAAATCTCCGTGGTTCGGCATCTCCGTGGTGAACGTGTGCTCCGGGAAGGCGCGACGAGCGTCCGCCACGCTCTCTTCGTCGATGTCGTAGCCGACGTACGAGCTCGGCGCGATGAAGGCTGCCAGCTTGCCGACACCACAGCCGCAGTCGAGGACCTTCCCCACGCAATGCGGGGCGGCGGCGCGAAAGCGCTGTTCACGTAGGAAACCCGACAACAAGCCCGTCGCTTGATCCGCCATGGCGCGATCTATAACTGCTCACCCAGAGAAGCAACAGGACTCATTTGGCGCCACTCGAGACCACCGCGCGACCGCGTGCGCCGCCGCGCCGCGCTCAGAACACGGGCGTGTCCGTGTGACTGCCGAACACCTCACGCAGGACGTCGCACAGCTCTTGCTCGGTGGCGTACGCCTTGGCCGCCTCGATGATCGGCGGCATCAGGTTGGCGCTGCCCCTCGCCGCCGTCCGCACGTCCGCAAGCGCCCGCTCGACGCGTGCGGCATCGCGCTCGGCCTTGACCTTCGCCAGAGCTTGGCACTGCTGACGCTGCACGTCGGGATCCACTCTGAGCGTCGGGATCGGTTCCGCTTCTCCCGTTTGGTAGCGATTGAGACCGACGACGACACGCTCGCCCCGATTCAAGCGCTGCTCGAACTCGTAGCTGCTGCGCGCGATCTCGCGCTGGGGGTAACCTTGCTCCACCGCGACGAGCATGCCTCCCATCGAATCGATCTCTTCGATGTAGGCGAGCGAGCGCCTTTCGAGTTCGTCGGTCAGCCACTCCACGTAGTAGCTGCCGCCCAGTGGATCCACGACGTTGGCCACGCCGCTCTCATGCGCGATGATCTGTTGCGTCCGAAGGGCGATGGTGACCGCCTCTTCGGTGGGCAGCGCGTACGTTTCGTCCAGCGAGTTGGTGTGCAACGACTGCGTCCCCCCCAACACCGCGGCCATGGCTTGCAGCGCCACGCGAGCGACGTTGTTGTAGGGCTGCTGAGCCGTCAACGAAACACCCGCCGTCTGCGCGTGTGTCCGCAGTTTCAGGCTGGCGTCATTCTTGGCTCCGTGGCGCTCTTTCATGAAGCGCGCCCACATGCGTCTCGCTGCCCGAAATTTCGCGATTTCTTCGAAGAAGTCGTTGTGAACGTCGAAGAAGAAGCTCAGCCGCGGGGCAAAGTCGTCCACATCCAGACCACGTTCGACCGCCGCCTTCACGTAGGCGAGACCATCGGCGAGGGTGAACGCCAGCTCCTGCACCGCGGTCGCCCCTGCCTCACGGATGTGATAGCCGCTGATCGAAATCGTGTTGAAGCGGGGCAACTCTCGGGTGCAGAATTCGACCATGTCCGTCACGATACGCATCGCCGGCTTCGGTGGTACGAGCCAAGCGTGTTGGGCGATGAACTCCTTCAAGCAGTCGTTCTGCACGGTGCCGCCGATGGCTGCGCGAGGCACGCCGCGCTGATCGGCCAAAGCTACGTAGAACGCGAGCAGGACGATTGCCGGCCCGTTGATCGTCATCGACGTCGTGATGCGGTCGAGCGCAATGCCGTCGAACAGCACCTCCATGTCGCGCAAGGTATCGACGGCCACACCACACAACCCGACTTCGCCAAGAGCACGGGGAGAGTCCGAGTCGTAGCCCATCAACGTCGGAAAATCGAACGCCGTGGAAAGGCCCGTTTGGCCTTGTTCCACGAGAAAGCGAAAACGTTCATTGGTTTGCTCGGGAGTCCCAAAACCGGCGAACATGCGCATCGTCCACAGTCGCCCCCGATACATGCTGGGCTGAACGCCACGGGTAAACGGATAGCGCCCAGGCAAGCCCAAATGCTGCTGGTAGTCGAAGCAAGACTCCAGCGGAGTCGCCAAGTCTGGCACATCGAGACCGCTCCAGGTCTCGTAGCCTTCGGGACGGGGCGGCGCTTTCTGCGCTGCCCGAGCCAACTCGCGCGCTCGCCAGTCCGAGACCGCCTCCTTCAGGGCTTCGATGTCCGCTGGACTCTCACCACCGGCGGTGAACCGCTCGCCTTCCTGGCCACTTTGCTCGTGGTCGTCGTGCGTGCTTTGGGATTGCTCGTCCTTCATTGGGGATTGACCATAACGATACCACGCCTGTCGTGATAGGCTGGTCGTCGTGAGGCGTTGGCTACCGCTGCTCGTGTTGTCCGTGTCTTGTTCGGGTCATCAAAAGACGGCTCAGCCCACCGAACCTCCGACGCGACATGCGGGCACCACCGCCGATAGCCCCGGGGTGTCCGCGCCAGCAATCCACGTCGGAGCGGGTAGCCAGCCGGCGCCACGCTTGGACCCGCGAGCCACGCGTCAAGGAAGCTACGGTGCCGGCGGCCCCATGGTGTTGACGGCCGCGGCACCTGCGCGAAACTGGATCGTGCTGTGTGAGGCGCGCGACGACACGGATGCGAACGGCAAGATCGAAGTCACCATAGGCGCACACGGCGAGCTCGCGGGTGACGAATTGGTCCCCTATCTCATCCGTGACGACGGGCGCGAGACCCGCATCAGTCAATTCATCGGCGCCGATCCCACGGGGCGCCACGTCGCCTACCGCATCGACGACAAGCTCTGGCTGGAAGACACTCGCGCCGATCGACGGGTCGACCTGAGCAAACTCGGAGCGGACGTGAGCGACGACGCGCAGAGCTTCATGCCTCATCGGGCTGTTAGCTTCGGGCCTTATGGACTGCGCATCGCCTACCTGCACTCAGGCGATGACAGCAACGAAGTCGTGCTTCGCGACTTGCGTACCGGTGCGCAAGAAGGGATCGAAGTCGGGTCGCAGTTGGTCGGCCGCATCGCGTTCGAACGCGACGGTCACTTCATTCGCCTCGACGTGGTACCGCGTGATAGCAACGGCAATGGACGCGTCCAGTGGCCCTTCCCGCCAGCTGAGGACAAGCGCGGACCGTGCGTCGGGCCCGTCCCGAGTTTCAACGTTTGGCAGTGGCCAGGCGATGACGCCGAAACCCACCTGTTGGACATCGCGACAGGCCAGGTCAAAAAGCCGCGAGGCTTCGTCGCGACCTTGGGCAGCGCAATTATCACGCGGGAGGAGAACACGGAGTTGTGGCTCGAGCAAGCCAACGGGGAACGTGTCCGCATCAGCTCGGATAAGTGCAATGGCCGTCTGCTGCATGCCGATGCGGAAAATGGCTCCGTCTTTTTTGGATGTAGTGGCGCCTACGGCGCGCGACGCAAGCTCTTCGCTCGCACGCGCACGCGACGCATGAGCCTCGGCTTCGACGTTGCAGCTTTCGAACTCGACACGAGCTTCTCCGGTCGCCCCACTTGGCTTGCCCTCTACCCTCGAAACGACACAGTACTCGTCAGTACGCGAGATGGCACCGCCCACCGTCTGGCGACCGAGACTCGGGTCTTGGCCATGTACGAAGACACGGCCTTGACGGAACACGGGGGCGAACTCTCTTTCGTTCACCTAGAGCATGCCGACGGCAAAGGCTCGCTCCTCGAAGAGGCGCTGCACCAAAAACGCCCCAAGCTGGCGCACCTGTCGTCTCACGACAACTACACGCTAGTGGAAACGCTGCTGTTCGACCTGAATACGAAGCGCTACGTCGGCAAGTTCGGACTTGCTCCGCTAGCGGTATCTCAGGACGGGCTCGGGCTCGTGCCCGAACGAGGCGGGGACGCCAATACCCTCGCGCGCGCGCCAGTCCGATGGGTGGAACCCGAGAAGTGACGAGCGCTCGGAGTCCGCGCTCGCACATGTGGCTATCAAGCCCACAACGTTGCCTCGGTGATGAGACAGCGGCCAGGTGCACAAGAGCGATCGCGGCGAGGTCCTTTGCCCGCGCGCGAACACCAACCCATCCACTCCGACCGTAACGGGTGGCTGGCCCCGTGCTCGCGCTGGGGATCCTCCGGTCGCGTTGCCCGTATGCTAGGGCACTGCTACCTTCACTTTGCTTACACAAGGGGAGCTTTGATGATTCTGAGACACACCACGCGTCGGTGGATGACGCTGCCCGTCGTTCTGCTCGTCGCCTGCTCGACGGACCCAGGCGATGAAGGCGAAAACGCAGGCCGACCTGAACGCGTCGAGATATCCAGCCAAGGTGCCGCGCTGACGGCGCAGGAGAATACGGAGGCAGCCTTGCGCGGCGTGCTCAACGCTGGCGCCTTTCTGGCCGAGTCCACGACCGTGGCGGAAAGCCTGAGTTCGGTCGCAGGCAGCAGCTCTGAGAGCTGCTACACGGAGGCCGTTCCCTGCGCGGACTGTGAGAGCGGAGTGCTCTACGAAGAAGTGTGCGACGTGGAAGAAGAGGAGGTCACGACAGCGGATCTCGAAGAAGCCCGGCAGGACATGCACGACGCGTTGGATGAACTGCTCAGCTTCCTCCGCGAAGACGTGTTCACCCCGGACAACCTGGAGTCGGAAGACGCCACCGAGGCGGTCTATCTCCTGCCCGCCTCGGTTCTGTGCGGCGACGAAGATTCCGGCGCCGATCCGGGTTCCTCGCCCGTCGTCACCCCGGACGGGCAAGTCGCGGAGGATGTCGTCGCGATCGAAGCCGAGGCCGAGGAGGGCGAAAGCTGCGAGGAGAGCGTCGAACGATTGCAGCCGCGTTTGCGCCTCAGCTCTCCCGGCGACGGCGACGTGGACGTCGACTTCCTGCTCACCGACGAGCGCCGCAACCCGATGAGCTTCCAGCTCTACACGGACCGCGTCGGCGTCACCGTTGACTTGGGCGAGCTCAAAGCAACCGTCGAGGCCGCTGGCGAAGACCTCGAAGGCGTCCAAGAGCTGGATGGCGAGGTCGGGCTCGAACTCGTCCGCAACTCCGCCACGAACTACAGCCTGCGATTCAACGTGCTTCGGGACCTGGTGATCGCTGGCGGGGACGCCGACGAAACCGTCGAGCTGATGGTCGCGGCGAGCAGCCCGACGATGGAGCTGAACGTCGATGGTGACGCGAAAGCACTGACCGGCACCATCAACTACGGCGCTATCAACGTCGCGGCTCCCCTGTCCGCGTTCATGGACGACGAGGAGTACGACGACGCGGGTAATCTTTTGCCGCCCAAGACGTACACCGGCATGATCGACGCCGTTCTCGGTGGGCTCAATGGCAGCCTCACGTTCGATGGAACGACCGATGTTCTGACTATGGAGAATCTCGGTCTCGGGGACGTCAGCACGACCGTCTCACACGACGGCAACACGCTCATCTCCGTGGACGTCAATCCCGACGATGGTCGCCGCTTCGACCTTCAGGTCGAAGACGGAGAAGAGTCGCCGATTCTGACGTTCTCTCCAACGCTCGATGTGCGTTTGGGCCTTGGGTTTACCCACATTGCAGATCAGGTCGACGACATTCCGGCCGCCTTCTTGGATGACACGATCCGGCTTTGGTTCGAGGGCAACGACCCCAGCGTCGAATTCGCGGACGCCGGGCTGAAAGTCGCGTCGGGCACTCTGCACTTGGAAAGCGCAAGTGAGAACGTCAGCGTGGAGTCGGGGATGTGCCTCGTCGAAAGCGCCAGTGACGAGGAGCCCAGCAGCCTGGCAGGCGCGTTCGAAGCGGGCGTCTGCGAATGAGCGGCGTCTGAAAGAGCTTCCCGAAAGCCGGTCCCCGGCTTCCAGTGCCAGGGCATTATAGCGCAGCGCGTAATAGCCATGCCTGCGAAGCAATTGGCACCCACCCCCTATGGGAGCTAACTTCAAGGGGTTGGAGGCCCGGGAACCCTACCCAGACGCCGAACGCTGGCTCCCTCGGCACCTTCTTCTCCAACACGCGGAAATGTCACAGGAACTCGTCACCCAACTGAACTTCCTCATCGTTGATGACGAACCCCTGATGATCAACCTTTCGCGCCGTGTTCTGGAGGACATGGGGGCGCGGCATGTGGCCTCTGCCCCCAACGGCGCCGTGGCACTGGAGCAAATGCGAACCAGCGAACACGAGCCGGACATCGTGTTGTGTGACTTGAACATGCCCGAGATGGATGGCGTCGAGCTCACGCGCCACTTGGCAGAGTCTGGCTTCAGCGGGAGCATCATCTACCTGAGCGGCGAAGAGGACGGACTCCTTCGCGCCGCCAAGCAGGTAGCCGAAGCCCATCGCCTCAACGTGTTGGGCACGCTGCAGAAGCCCGACATCGTTCAGCCACTTCGCACGGCCGTCTCCAGGTACCAGGTTCAGAAGCCCCGGAGCTGGACGCCCGCTGGCCCTCAAGTCTCAGAGCAAGAACTGAGTCGCGCGTTGGAGCGCGGTGAAATCGTGCTGCACTACCAACCCCAACTGGACTTGGCGACGGGTAGCGTGCACGCCGTCGAAGCGTTAGCTCGGTGGGAGCATCCGGTGCACGGGATCCTGGCCCCTTGGCGCTTCATTCCACTGGCAGAGCACACTGGGCAAATCGAGACACTGACTGACCAGGTGATGATTCAGGCGTTTCGGCAGTTGGCGGATTGGCGGCGCCGGGGGTTTGATCTCGCAGTCTCTGTCAACGTACCGATGCAGTGCTTCGAGCATTTGCCGTTCGTCGATTCGCTGGCCCGCGCAGCCAAGTCCGAGCAGATTAACCTGGAGCATCTCACGTTGGAGGTGACCGAGAGCCAGCTGATGAAGAACCTGGCGCGGTCGCTGGAAGTTCTCGCCCGCCTACGCATCAAGCGCGTGTGCCTGGCCATCGACGATTTCGGCACCGGCTACTCCTCGATGCAGCAGCTCAAGCAACTTCCCATCCAAGAGCTCAAGATCGACCGCGGCTTTGTCACCGGAGCCACTCACGACACGCGAGCACGCGCGATCCTGGAGTCCAGTGTGGCGTTGGCCCAAAAACTCGGACTCCGCACCGTGGCTGAAGGCGTGGAAACCGAAGACGAGTACCAGCTGGTACGCGATCTGGGCTGCACCTTGGCCCAGGGCTACTTCTTCACTCGACCCTTGTCGGGCGCCGATCTGGAAGTCTGGGTAGAGAAGCGCCTTTCGGCCTGACGCGGCACGAGCGGCGTGTTTCCGGCCACGCCGCCGGACGCACGATGCGCCCGAGGCTGGGCAGCGCTCGACTGTCAGTTGCCGGAGGTGACTTGTGGCGGAAACACGCCCTTGGCGCGGGCGCGGTCGCAGCCGCGGGACACGCCCGTCAAACCCGTGTCCGTCTTGACGATCTTGAACTCGACGCGACGATTCTTTTCCCAAGCCTGGGCATTCGACGCGTCATCTAGAGGACAGAACTCACCGTAGCCTTGAGACACCAAGCGACCGGAATCGATGCCGCGCTTGATCAGCGCGTCGACGACTGCGGCGGCGCGAGCCTTCGTCAGGTGCAAGTTGTGCTCGTCCGTGGAGCGCTCGTCGGCGTGGCCCGCAACCTCGACCACCTTGAACTCCGGGTGATGGTGCAGGGTCGCGACCACGGCTTTGATGATCGGGAAGGACTCGGGCAGGATCTCCGAGCTGTCCGTCTCGAACATGATCTTGTCCAAGATCACCAAGTCGTTGCCCTCGAGTAGGATGCGGCCCTTGTCGGGACAGCCGTCCTCGTCCTCGTGTCCGTTGTAAGTCTCCGGGTCGTTGGGACACTTGTCGTTCACGTCGAGGATCTGGTCCCGATCGTTGTCGATGTCGGGACAGCCATCTTCGTCTTCGAAGCCGTCTTTGTCCTCGGGGTCTAGCGGACACTGATCATCGACGTCGAGGATGCCATCTTTGTCGTTGTCGGGATCGGGGCAGCCGTCTTCGTCCTCGAAACCGTCGACGTCTTCTGGCTGGTCCGGACATTCGTCGACGGAATCGAGGATGCCGTCACCATCGCGGTCGTCTTCGCCGCCTTCGGGGCAGCCATCCTCATCCTGGTCGCCGTCGATGTCCTCGGGGATGTTCGGGCAGCGATCATCGACATCGAGGATGCCATCTTTGTCGTTGTCGGGATCGGGGCAGCCATCTTCGTCTTCGAAGTTGTCGAAGTCCTCGGGGTCATCCGGGCATTCGTCCTCGTCGTCCAGATAGCCATCACCATCCCGATCGCCGATGGATGGTTCGAAGATGAAGCCCATGAACAGACGCAAGTCGGCCGCTTGATAGCCCGTGGAGACCGCGCGACGACCGCCACCGAGCAGCAGGTAGCTGTTCTTTTCGATGAACAACTTCACGCCACCGACGAGTTCTTCCGAGAGCTTCTGCTCATCCGCCGACTCGTCGTCCAAGAGCATGGTCGCGTACGACTCTGCGATGAGCTCGAAGCCATCCCCCGCGCGCCACCCGAGCGCAAAGCTGCCCGTGCCCAGGTCACCATGGCGCACGGCCCCTTCTGCAAGCGTGCCCGAACCGAAACCGGCGTTGTCCCCCATGTGCCCGCGGTAGCCGACGTTGGCCCCCACACGCAGACCGGTATCGCCGAAGCGGTGCTCCAACGCCAGCTGCGGCCAGTAGAAGAAGCCGGGATCGCCACCGAGATTGCTACTGGCATCGCCGATGGGAATGCCCAACTGGCCGATGAGCGCGACGCCGATGGTCTTGTCGACTCGAGTCAGACGCCACTTGGCGTGGGCGGAAATCGCGCGAATGCTCTCCTGATCCAACGCTGCCGTGTTGTAGAGATCGCCACCCAGTTCGGGACCGGTTCCGATGTCGTAGGCAGGATCGCCCGTCATCAGCACGACCGGAACCTGAAGACCTACCACCACGGCGTTGCCGATCCCGTAGTTTAGGGCGAACGTGCCCTGGAAGGAGTTTTCGACCAACGCCGGGATCCCGTGGGCGCCCGCATTCATCGGGCCAACGGGGTTGCCGTCGCACAACCCGAGGTCGCACTCCTCACCGTTCGCATCCAACGCCGTATCATCGTTGTTGGTGCGCAGGATGTTCTGGCCGAAGTCCAACACCAAGCCGAAGCTGATGCTGCCGTTACCCAGAATGTCCGAACCGTTGGTGGTGATGAACCCCTTGGAGTCCACGGCGGGCCGAAAGAGGTGGGTATCCATCCCACCGCTTTGGGTGCCTACCCGCGTGTCCTGTTGAGCGCAGGCGGGGCGAATCGACAACACACTCAAAAGGAGACCCAAACCGATCGCCCAGCACTGCTTCAATCGCATATTGAACTCCGACAACTTAGCGAGCGGACGCTAACATCGCAGAAATCGGCCGTCAATTGAGGCGAACACCCGTGGCACCTTCAGCGCCCCACACTTGACCACCTACACGGCTGCACCTAAGGCGGACCACTGCCACCGTGAACGAGATCCGCGTGACGAGTTTTGCTAGTGTTCACTCGACGTGCGAAAGGCATCGCCACTCCATCAGGCCCAATGGTGGTTCGCCATTGGGCTTCTGCCGTTGCTTCCCGCGACGGCCAAAGCGGACGTGCGTCCGACCCTGACAGGCCGCTGGGAATCTGGGCCGCTCCGGGTGCAATTGTCTCTCGACAACTGGCAGGAGGGCTGCGGTCAACCCCCGGCGGAGGCCGGCGACGGCGGCGGCTACGTCGACATCCGGCAGTCGAAGAGTGCTTTGTGGATCTACGGCCACGACCGCCCCTTCTCCACGAGTGGTTGCTGGGAGCAGCGCCCAGGCCTGTCCACCGTGAGTCGCAACGGCGGAACCCGAGCCTGGAGCACCACCTGCCAAGCGCAGGGTGCAGACTCGACAACGACCGTGCGTTCCAAGGTCCAGGCGACGGACGACACCATTCGCTTCTCCGAAACCAGCGTGTACGAATTCCAACGCGGTGGGCAAACCTGCACCGCTCAGGCCCGCCGGACCCGGACTTACCACCTCGTCGAACGGGGCCCCGACATGGCGATGACCGAACCAGCGGCCTTCGATGTCGAAAACCCTGCCAAAGAGAGTGGGGAGACGGAAGCCTGCGGCGAGCCTGGACCAGCCACGATCTTGAACGTCGTCCCCACTAGAGAACTAGTCCCAACGGGAGGGTCGGTGCGTTTCCGAGTCAATGCGATGGACGCCCGAGGCTGTGCGCTACCCAAGCCAAACGTGCAATGGGCTCTGCCTGCTGACGTGGAAGGCCTTTCGTTGTCAGATCCGACGACGCTCCAGCTGGGTCCCGAGGTGAGGGAAGGACCGCTGACGTTGACCGCAACCCTGGCTGGCATGCATCGCGAAGTGCGCGTTCGTGTGGTTTCGCGCGAACGCTTCGAGTCACTGCTTGCGGCCCAATCCGTGAGTGACGACGATCGAGATCCGCCGCCCGCAGCAAGCGACGCTAGCTCCTCCGTCACCGCCGGCATTGCCATCGCGGAAGACCGAGCCCGCCACCGCAAATACCTCTTTGCGGCCATTGCCGCCGTTACCGCGACGTTGCTGGGCGCTTTGGGTGCGGTGATCATGCGGCGCACCAAGCGTCATCCTCACCCTACACCCACACCCATTCCGGACTCCTCACCTACTCGACGCGATACCCCATCGACGTTCGTGAGCCGCAGGATTTGCCCCACGTGTGGTTCGATGTATGGTACCGAAGCGGACTTCTGCGGAAAGGACGGTAGTTTCCTCGTTCAGGCAAACTAGCAGCCCCTTTGCGGGTCCAAGTGCTGCCGCCCGCCCGACTGACGGAACGGGTTGGTCCGAAAGGAAGGTACGGCTATAAAGGGACCCTTAGCCGAAGCCGATCCCGCGTAGGCATGCGGACCAGCCCTCGCCCGGCAAGGACATTCATTCATGAGAGTTACCTGCAAATCCTGTGGCGCCCAATACAACCTGCCTGACGGCAAAGTACAGGGACGCAAAGCCAAGGTACGTTGCAAGAAGTGTTCAGCGACCATCGTAGTCGACGGCACGAGTATCGCACCTGCCGCTCCTGGGGAGAACGACTTCGAAGACGAAGACGAAGCAACACAAGTCATGCAATCACCGATGGGGGCAATCGGCGATGCGGGACAGGGCAATCCAGACGATTGGACTGTCAACCTGTCGGACGACGACCAACAACAGATGAGCACGGATGAAGTCGTGCAAGGTTGGCTCGACGGGCGCGTCACCGATGATGCCTACGTCTGGAAAGACGGCATGGCGGATTGGTTGCCAGTGATGGACATTCCCGAGTTGGCCGAGAAGGTGCGAGCGGCCGAGGCAAGCCGCGCGCCTGCACCCTCTGCGCCGATTGCGGCCTCTCCGTTTGCGCCTGGCCCCGTGGCCCCCAAGGCGCCTGCTCCGGAACCGTCTGCTCCGAAAGCGGCTCTGCCGAAGGTAGCCACGAGCAAGAGCCAGGCTCGTCCAGCAACTTTCGACTTGTTTGGTCCGCCACGGAGCATTTCGCGAGATTCGACCCCTTCGGCAAGACCCGCCGCGCCAAGCCCGATGGAGCCCCAGAGCAGCGAGAACTCCGTCGTCTTCTCTCTGGATGCACTCAAGGCTGCCGCTGGGCAGAGTGACTCCAAGCCTGCTGATTCTCGAGCCAGTGAAGATCTGCTGACCCTGGGCAGTCTGGAGGCCCCATCAGGATTGGGAGCTCCTCTGATCGAAGTCATTCCGACGGCAGCGCCGGAGCCCGAGCCCATTGCACGACAGGCAAGCCCTGCTGCAGCACCGCTGACGGTGCAGCAACCGCCGCAAAAGAAGACCCCGCCATGGATCTGGGGCGCAATCGCAGCTGTCGTTCTCTTGGGAGGCTTCTTCGCGGGACGCACCATCATCAGCTCTCAAGAAGCCGAAGCCCAGGCGATGGCCGAAGAGGCAGCCCGCGTGGCCGCTGAGAAGGCCCGCATGGAAGCCGAAGAGAAGCTGCAGAAGGCCGAGGCGGAGCGCAAGAAAGCAGAAGAAGAAGCTCGCCTCGCCAAGGAAGCTGCGGAGAAGGCTGCTGCTGAGCAGGCCGAAAGCGACAAGAAACCAGAAGCGTCGACGCCCACGCCTGAAGCAGCTGGCCCCGCACCAAAGCCGAGCCCGCGCAGCGGCCCCTCACCCAAGCCGACGCCAAAGGACAGCAGCAATGACAAGCCGTCCGGCGGGGGCAAGTTCAACGTCGGCGCAGCGAAGTCAGCGCTGTCTTCCGCCGCGGCACGAGCCAAGTCTTGCAAGAAGGGGGACGGCCCGACGGGTTCCGGCAAGGTGCAAGTCACCTTCGCCCCCAGCGGGCGCGTAACCAGCGCGCGTGTCGTCAGTGGACCCTTCGGAGGAACCAGTGTGGGTGGCTGCGTCGCCCGAACCTTCCGAGGTGCGCGCGTCCCGGCGTTCAGCGGTTCTCCAGTGACGGTGGCCAAGTCGTTCAGCATCAAATGAGCCAACGCCTAGCAGCATGGCGCGGCACGGCGGATCCGGTCGCGCTGCGTCTGGCGCCCAACCCCCTCGCTACGTGCCGAAGGTGAAGCGAACGCCTGCTGGAGATGAACCGGGCGGCAATGGCTGCTGACGTCTGCGCTTGTTTCGAAGTGCGTCACAGCAAGGCGCGCAAACGCTGAGCGAGCCATGTGTGCCGTTCCTCTTTGCGGACCTCACTCAGAGCCAAACGTACGGCACGCGGATCGGCGACCAGCACACACAATCGTTTGGCGCGGGTCACCGCCGTGTACAGCAGGTTGCGGGACAACATCGGAAAGTGCGCGGTCAGGAAGGGCACCACGATGGCTGGGTACTCGCTGCCCTGACTCTTGTGGATGCTGGTCGCATAAGCGAGCGACAGATCGTCGAGCTCGTTTTCCCCGTAGCTGATGCTCCGCCCTTCGAAGTCGACGCTAAGCTGGCGTTCCTGCTCATCGACACTTTCGACGAAGCCCAGATCGCCATTGAAGACGTCCTTGTCGTAGTCATTGCGGAGCTGCATCACCTTGTCGCCCGGACGGAACGCCTGTCCGCCGCGGATGAGTGCCGGGCCTGTAGGGTTGAGCGCCTGCTGCAACTGCCCGTTGATCTGCAGCGTCCCGCTGGCCCCTTTGTGCATGGGACAGAGCACCTGCACGTCGACTTTGGAGTCGAACCCGAAGCGCTGCGGGATGCGATTGACGACGAGTTCGCCAATCGTTGCCGCGGCGCGTTCCGGATCGCTCCGTTCGACGATGAAGAAATCTGCGTCAGGTGCGTCCTTCGCTGGCGACTGCGGTGGGTTGCCAGCCAAGATGGAATGGGCGTTCGCGATGATCAGGCTACCCTGCCCCTGACGAAAGACTTCGTCCAAACGCACGACACAGATGCGCTCGGAAGCGATCAGATCGCGGAGGATGGCGCCGGGCCCCACCGAGGGCAACTGGTCGACGTCACCCACGAACACGAGCCGCGCGGGGTCGGGCACGGCGCTGACGAGCGCGTCGGCGAGCGGCAAGTCCACCATCGACGCCTCGTCGATGACCAGAGCTTGTGCCTCGATGGGTTTGTCGGTGCAGCGCTGGAAGCGGCGCAACTTGGGATCGAATTCGAGCAAGCGATGCAAGGTGACGGCGTCTTCCCCCGTTGCCTCGCTCAAGCGCTTGGCGGCGCGCCCAGTCGGTGCGGCCAGGCGTGTGGCGAGCCGAGCGGCACGAAAGACCTCGAGAATCGCCCGCACGATGGTGGTCTTGCCAACGCCCGGCCCCCCGGTGATCACGACCACTTTGTGCGCGGCGACCGCATCGATCGCGGCACGCTGTTGTGGGGCCAAAGTGAGCTTGTGACGCTTCTCGAACTCGGAGACCGCATCGCGTCCCCGTTCCAAGTTCGGGGCACCGAACTCGACGATTCGATGCAACTCAGCCACCAAGTGCGTCTCCGCCGCGTGGAGCGTAGCCAGATATACCCGCTCCTCTTCGACGACGACCCGACCGCCGGCCCAAGCCGTATCGATCGCGGCATCGACGAACTCGTCCCCGACTCCGAGCAGCGCGACCGCCTGGGTGCGCAATTCACTTCGCGCCAGATGGGTGTGACCTTGGTCCCGCCCCTGGTTGAGAACGTGCAAAACACCAGCTTGAGCGCGCTCGGGGTGTTCGCGGCTGATGCCCATACTGTTGGCGATGCGATCGGCTGTCTTGAACCCTATTCCCGAGACCTCGATCGCTAGGCGGTAAGGACTCGCCTGGACGATCTCGGCGCTGCGATCGCCATAGCGCTCCATGATGCGGCGCGCGAGCTGCCCTGAGATGCCGTGCGTCTGAAGTAGCAGCATGAGTTGACCCAAGCCGCGCTGCTCCTTCCACCACTTCTGCACGTCGGCGGTGCGCTGGGCGCCCAAACCAGAGACCTCGTTCAACCGCTCGGGGTGGTCGTCCAGCACCCGCAGGGTATCGAGACCGAACTTGCCGACGATGCGTCGAGCGAAGCCCGGACCCACGCCCGGAATGAGTCCGGAGCCGAGGTACTTCTCGATGCCCTCCAGGGTGGTCGGCTCGACCGTCACGAGGGTATGCACCCGAAACTGTTCTCCGCGCTTGGGGTCCGTGACGAACTCACCGGTCATTCGGACGTTGGTCCCGGGAGAAACGAACTGGAAGTTCCCCACCACCGTGACGGTGCCCCGACGTTCGACGTCCACTTTGAGCACGCGAAAGCTGTTCTCCTCGTTCTCGAAGGTCACTCGAGCGACCTGCCCGCTGATACTCTCGCTCACACGCCTGACTTTACAGGAGCAACGCCATTCGGTGACCCCAAACCCACATCCCATCCCGCCACAAGAAAGATGCGGAAGGCGAACCACGGGGCAACAGCCCACCCCGGATCGCCGGCGGCGATTTCAGGCTCCAAGCGTCGGGCTCTGGCTGCGATTGCGGGCTCCGAGCGTTGGGCCTTGGCTCCTCTTGCTCGGGGCACCACGGAGCGCTATGCCGATCGCTCGTAAATGCTGAATCGACACCACGAATGCTGCGCTGGGTTGATGCGAGGCACGTTCTCGCTGCCCGGCACGGAACGCCAATACGAGCGTTCCCTGCCCTTCAACCTGCTGCACGTCGATCTCGTGCTTTCCGTTTCTTTTCAAGAGCGAATGGTGACCGGACATGCCACCTGGACGTTCGAGCGCACCGCGCCGCGTCCCGAGAAGCTCGTTCTCGACGCCGTGGCGCTCGATGTGAAGAAAGTGCTCATCCAGGGACGCAGCGGCTGGAAGAAGGCTCCGTTTTCCTACGACTGCGAGCGCTTGGAAATCGACGTCGGTAAGGCCAAGAGCGGACGAGTCCGCATCGACTACGCGGCTCGCCCGGAACGCGGGCTGTACTTCCTGTCGCCAGATGAACACTACCCGGACCGCCCGACACAACTGTGGAGCCAGTGCCAGGACGAGGACGCCCGGCATTGGTTTCCATGCCACGACAAGCCCCACGTCAAGTGCACGGCGCGGTTCGAGATCACGGCGCCGCAGCGCTTCAGCGTGCTGTGCAACGGCACGCTCTCCTCAGAAAAGAAGAACGGTAAGCAACGCACGAAGACGACGACTTACGAGATGGCACAGCGAATGCCCAGCTATCTCTTCACGCTCGTGGTGGGTGAGTTCGACACGATCGAAGACCGCCCCGCGAAACTCGCATCCGGCCGAAGCATTCCCGTGACCTACTGGGTCCCCAAAGGGCGCAAGGCGGACGGCAGACGTGGCTTCGCTCGCACTCCGGACATGATCGAGCTATTCTCCGAGCTCAGCGGGGTCGAGTATCCGTACGAGCGCTACACCCAGGTGGTGGTCAGTGAGTTCATCTTCGGCGGCATGGAGAACACGACCGCCACGACCATGTACGAGCACGTGCTCTTGGACGAGCGAGCGGCGATCGACATCGACAGCTACGACTTGGTCGCCCACGAACTCGCGCACCAATGGTTCGGAGACTGGGTCACTTGCAAGGACTGGGCGCATGCCTGGCTCAACGAAGGATTCGCCACCTACTTCGAACACATCGAACGCGAGCACCGTGAGAATCGTGACGAGTACCTGCTCGGGGTGGAGCGCGACCTGAACACGTACCTGGGCGAAGCGGCATCGCGCTACAGCCGGCCAATCGTGTGCCGCGACTACGAGGAACCGATCGACTTGTTCGATCGACACCTCTACGAAAAGGGCGGGCTCGTGTTGCATTGCCTGCGAGCGACGCTCGGGGACGAGAACTTCTGGGCGGGAGTGCGCGAGTACCTCAGCGCTCACGCGCAGAGCAGCGTCACGACCGATAACTTGCGCGCCGCTCTCGAGCGGCACAGTGGCCGGTCCTTGGACCGCTTCTTCGACGAATGGGTGTATCGAGCGGGACACGCCAACGTGCGCGCCAAGGTCAGCTGGGCTTCTGGGCAGCTGACGGTGACCTTCGAACAGTTGTCCAAGCACCACTACGAGCTGGATTTCGAGGTGGAGGTGGTCGACTCCAAGGGCAAGGCTCATCGCCTGCACCGCACGAGCGGAGACAAGCACGCTGCGGTCTCGCTGCATCTCGATGCGCGCCCCAAACACGTGGTGGTCGACCCGGAGTTGCGCCTGCTCGGGCGGGTCAGCATCGAAGCCCCCACCGACATGCTCAAGGACCAATTGCTCCGTGCAACCAGCCCGCGGGGCAAGCGCCAAGCAGCGCGCCTGCTCGCAAAGAAGAACGACTTCTCGGTCGTCAGCACCCTGCAGACGGCACTGTCCCGCAAAAACGAGAGCTGGACAGTTCGCGCCGCCGCAGCTCGTGCGTTGGGGGAGTTGCGCAACGAGGACGCGTTCGAGGCCTTGGCGAAGTACGGTAACGAGAAGCACGCCAAGGTGCGTCACGCCGTCATCGTTGCGCTGGGTAAGTTTCGTACACGTGCGAGCTTCGAGCTGCTCAGCTCGCTGCTGAAGAAAGAGAAGAGCTATCTCGCTACCGCGGCGGCTGCGCGTTCTCTGGGCCAGACGCGACGGGGCGAGGCCGCGCGCTTGCTTCAGCGACAACTGCGACAAGCGTCGTGGGGAGACGTGGTGGCGGCCGCTGCCGCCGACGGTATCGCGGCCCTGCGCCGAGACGACGGCGCCGGCATTCTGATGAAACACACGGAGTACGGACAGCCAACCCGTCTGCGCAGAACTGCGGTGCGCGCCTTGGCCCGACTGAGCGACGACAAGAAGACGCGCCAACACCTGGAAGACTTGCTCGACGATCCACATCCCCACGTCCGACTCGACGTGGCATCGGCACTGGGCCAACTGGAACAAAAAGAAGCACGAGCCGCGTTGGAGCGACATCTCGGTCGAGAAAAGGACCCTCGTGTCATTCGGCGCGTTCGTGAAATCTTGCGAGACTTGGGGCAGCAAGAGACGCACCGCGATCTCAAAGACAAGGTCTCTCAGCTGGAACGACAACTCAACGAGGTACTCGGACGTGTCAACGCACTCGAAGCCAAACACGGAGGCAAGAAGAAGTGACGTCCCCCCTCTCCGTCGAGCGACGCAACAACGCCGCCATCGTCACCATCGAGCGCCCCGACCGCGGTAACTCCTTGTCCAGAGACACGTTGAAGGCATTTGCAGCCCTGAAAGACAGCCTGACGCGCGACCAGGCGGTGCGCGCGGTGGTCATCACCGGGCAAGGCGAACGGGTGTTCTGTGCCGGCGCAGATCTGAAAGAGCGACGTTCGATGTCGAGGAGCGAGGTGCTGGAGCAACTGCGCGCCTACCGAACGGAACTCGGCTGGCTGGCAGGGCCCGACGTCGTGACCGTCGCCGCGCTCAATGGTGCAGCGCTGGGTGGGGGGCTGGAGCTGGCAATGCTCTGTGACCTGCGCGTCGCTCATGAACATGCCCGACTGGGACTCCCCGAGACGGGCCTCGCCATAATCCCTGGGGCGGGCGGCACGCAGCGCCTGCCCCGACTGATCGGAGAAGCGCGCGCCAAAGAGATGATTCTGCTCGGTCGCCGGCTAACCGCGCCAGAGGCATTGGATTGGGGTCTGATACATGCCGTCGTGCCCTCTTGCGACGACCTCGTCGAACACGCCTTGTCGTGGCTGACGCCGATCCTCGAGGGCGCACCCATCGCCCAGCAAGCCGCCCTGAGAGCGATCGCCGCGAGTCACACCCCGCTGAACGAAGGGTTGGAACAGGAACTCGAACTGTATCAGCTCTGCCTCGACAGCGAGGATCGCGTGGAGGCACTCGCGGCCTTCGCCGAAAAGCGCAAGCCGGTGTTCATGGGCAAGTGACTCGAGTCGTTGCTCGAGTCGTACCGTAGCGCGACTGACAGCGAGCAACGAGGGCGCGCGAAGCGGCGTCTCAGACTCTTTCGGACGCCTCCGACGGCTCATCGCTTACGGGCTGAACGACCTCGTCCAAACCGACACCTCCGCGCACGGGGATCGCTCGAGCGGCTGCCACCCGTTCCAAAGTCGATTGCAGCTTCGCCCGGTTGCTGACCGCTGGCAGGAACTCCCGCCGGCCATCCCACAGATCCAGCGCCACGCTGGTCTTCATGTCCAGAATGATGAGCTCCATTTGCGGCCATTGGTAACGCCGTACTCGTGGAACGATGAAGTTGTGGATCGTACGCGCCTCCACCCCGTCAGCGTAAACCCGCACCCCACGCATGCCGGCGCGCAGAACGGAGGCGACAGCCCCGACGAGGAGCACCATGGCGAACGTACGCATGCTCATCACGCGGTACCTGTCTTGCGCCACGACGTAGTCGAACAGCACCGAGTTGGAGCTGCTGTTCTCACCGATGAGCACGATAGCGCCAACGATGAGAGCACACGCCAAGTAGACCAAGGACGGGATACGAGCCGTCAACGGCGGGCCGAAGACGCACTCCTCGGGACGGTAGGTCATGTCGAACCCTGGGGGGCGCGACGGCCGCTCCGCGACCTGTTCGGGTGGAACGCTAGACATTGATTCGGAAGTGTAAGACACAGCTGCTCGCATGCCTGCCCTCGTTACCCGCCAAGCCCCGGCCTCACCGGAAATCCCGTCGCGCCAGGTCAAAAAAATCGCCGAGCGCATGCTGGAAGAGCTCCACATCGAAACCGCCGAGCTCAGCATCCTCCTGACCGACGACCCGACGATCCGACAATTGAATCGGGAGCACCGTCAAAAGGACTCCCCCACCGACGTGTTGGCGTTTCCGCTGATGGACATGGATGATGAACAACTCAACACGCTCGACGGCGGCGCCTTGGGCGACATCGTCATTTCGCTCGATCGCGCCCTCATGCAGGCTGAGGCCCGGGGGCTTTCACTGGCGGACGAGGTCCGAACGTTGCTAGCCCACGGCCTGCTCCACCTCTTGGGCTACGACCACGAGACGGATGAGGAGGAGGCGGAAATGAACCGGCTCACAGACAAGCTTCTTGCCGCAACGCGTCAGGGTTGAAGTCCAGCGGCAGTGAACCGCCCCTCACCGGCCGGGCGGCGCAGGTAGAGCACGGCCCTTCCGCCGGTCTTTAACGCAGCGAAGTCGCACCAATTCCGCTTGAAAGCCCCAAAATGCCCTGTTACTCGTGGCCGAGCTGCTGCTGGTGTCCGAAATCGGGGAAGGCAGCGATGTTAGGAGGATTCTCATGGCTGGCAAGCGATTGACCAAAGCGCAGGTCGTAGCGGAAATCTCGGTAGTGACGGAGATGGACAAGAAGACCGTCACGAAGGTTCTGGATGCGCTCAACGATCTGGCAGCGAAGGAGCTGAACAGCCAAGACGTGGGAGAGTTTGTCGTCCCCGGTCTGGTCAAGCTCCGCGTCGTCGAGAAGAAGGCCACGGAGGAGCGACAGGGCATCAACCCTCACACGCGCCAGCCGATGGTCATTCCGGCCAAGCCCGCCAGTAAGACGGTGCGGGCGAGTGTGCTCAAAGCGCTCAAAGACCAAGTCCAGTAAGGCCTGAGGCCCCGCTGATCGCGTCCGAGCGCACTCCCGTCGGGTACGTGCGCTCGGCGGACGGTTCAGCTCGACTTGTGATTGGCGTTACAGCTCGAAGCTTGCACCTAGCCGAAGTAGGCCGCCGCCCGATGTGTTGGTGTGGCGACCTGTTCGCAAGTCTACGTATTCGGGTGGGTTACGACCGTCGACGCGACCGCGTGCGAATGCCAACCAGTCGATGGTGAGGCTCGTGCGCGCGCTCAGCTCGATCGCAAGCCCGATGCCCAGATGAACGCCGAGATAGGCGAAGTTACGGGAAGCGCCGTCTAGGTCACTGTGCGCGAAACTCAAGGCGGGACCCAGGAGGACGTAGGGCACGACCCCGCGGGGACCAGCCCGAAGCACCACCGATCCAGAAGCCCACAGCTCCTGACGATCCGCTCCGACGTAGTCGGTTCCTCCCGCGCCATCGAGAGCCATCTCGAACTCGACCATACGTTGCGGCGCGTAGCGAAGCCCCAATCCGGCGGCGAGCATGGCGGCGTCGCTGCTCGCCCCAGAGTCGAAAACCGGCACGCCAACGCGCGGTACCAGGCGAAACCGCCCCCAGGCGCGGGGGTTCGGAGGCGGTGGACGCGGCACATCCTGCTGCGGAGCGAGTATCAGCGGGCGCGGGGACGGCGGAAGGGGCGCCGGAGGCGCGTCCGCGCTCTCGTCGACACTGCGCTCCTCCGTCCGCTGCTCAGGAGGCTGCCCGGGTGGCGCCGCTTCGGCGGCAGGCTGCTCGACGGGGCCCCGAGGTGTCGAAGCTTCGTCTTCAGGCAGCGCTTCGCAGTGAAAACCGGGCGGACAGGGCTGCGCCTCCTGCGCCCGAGCACGCCCGATGCACACGACGCCGCAGAACAGAATGGCGACACAAACCGCAGGAGCCGTTCGCATGGCGGCAGTGTAGCGTGCGGCCATCCCGACTCCCAGGCCGATGACAGCGTCGACGAATCCCGGCAGCACGAGGAGCGACTTCGGCGGCTCGTTCCCGCGATTTTTTCGGCCTTGCCCCCGCGGATGCCACTAAGTTAGCCGCTTCTCGAAATGAGCCACTCGCAATCCGAACTCGTCGAACTTGGACGCCGTTTTCTCTACCCGAACTACCGGCAACCGGACCTGGTCCTGGTGCGCGGCAAGGACTGTCAGGTTTGGGACAAGGAAGGGCGTCGCTACTTGGACCTGACGGCTGGTATCGCAGTCAACGCTCTGGGGCACGCTCACCCCAGGTTGGCCGAAGCGATAGCCCACCAAGCCGCCACCTTGAGCCACGTGTCGAACTACTTCTTCACGGAGCCGAACATTCTGCTCGCTCAGCGTCTGTGCCAAGCCACGAACATGGATCGTGCACTGTTCTGCAACTCCGGGACGGAAGCGATCGAGGCTTCACTGAAGCTCGTGCGCCGGCACTTTCATGCCGCAGGTCAACCGGATCGACACCGCATCATCGCGTTTCGTCGTTCATTTCATGGGCGTACTATGGGCTCACTTGCGGCAACGGGTCAGGAAGGCTACCGCGACGGGTTCGGACCGTTGGGTTCGGTAACCCACGTCGAATACGGCAATGCCGACGCCGTGCGTGCTGCCATGAGCGACGACGTGGCGGGGATAGTCGTCGAACCGATTCAGGGCGAAGGTGGCGTCGTGGTGCCGCCGCAGGGCTTCTTCCAGGAATTGCGAAGTATTGCCGACGAGAACGGCAGCTTCCTCATCACGGACGAGATTCAGACGGGCATCGGTCGCACCGGCAAGATGCTCGCTCTGTCGCATTGGAACGTCGAGGCCGACGTCGTCGCCCTGGCGAAGGGTTTGGGCGGCGGCTTTCCGATCGGCGCGATGGTGTGCAAAGCCAAGCTGGAGGGCGCTTTGCCTCCCGGCAGCCACGGTACGACTTTCGGAGGCAACCCTCTCGCGAGCACGGCGGCGCTGACAGTGCTCGACGTGATCGAGCACGATGGGTTGCTCGACGCCGTGATCGAGCGAGGCAATCAGCTTCGAGGCATCCTCGAGCGCCTCGTCGCCAAGTATCCCAGCAAAGCTAGCGCGACGCGAGGCATGGGTCTCTTGCGCGCCCTGCAACTCGCCGAAGGCGTCGATGCGCGTGTGCTGCTCGGCAAGCTGCGCGACGCGGGCGTGTTGGTCACCATCGCGGGCGGTACGGCGCTGCGTTTCTCCCCCCCCTTGGTC
Organism: Polyangiaceae bacterium; assembly: GCA_050301735.1. Taxonomy (GTDB): domain Bacteria; phylum Myxococcota_A; class Polyangia; order Polyangiales; family Polyangiaceae; genus SZUA-265. The sequence continues at coordinate 30,839 of JBNKZR010000006.1, forward strand.
GTAACAGCCACGGAATTGGAAGAGGCCGCGCAGATCCTCGATGCGGTGTTGGGAGAGCCGACATGAGACATTTGCTCGATCTTTCCAGCCTGGGGCGCGAGCCCCTACTCTCGCTGCTAGACGACGCCGATGAGTTCAAGAACGCCCGCGGCGCGAACGCCCATCGCGAGTTGCTCCACGGAAAGTCCGTCGCACTGATCTTCGAAAAGGCATCGACCCGGACCAGAGTATCGCTCGAGGTGGCCGTGGCCGAACTCGGGGGTCACCCGATGGTGCTGGGCAAACAAGGCACCCAACTCGGCCGCGGTGAGCCCATCGAGGACACGGCGCGGGTGCTCTCCCGCATGGTGCACGCCATCACCTACCGCACGTTTTCGGACGACGGTCTGAGAGCCCTCGCAAAACACAGCAGAGTCCCCGTGCTCAACGCCCTGACGGATTTGGGTCACCCGATGCAGCTGTTGGCGGACTTGCAAACCGTTCGCCGCGAGTTCGGCAAGCTCGAAGGACTGCGCTACGCCTGGATCGGGGACGGCAACAACATGGCCAACTCGTGGATCGAAGCGGCCGGCATGCTGGGACTCGAGCTCGTCGTTGCTTGTCCCGAGGGCTTCCAACCCGACGCCGCGCGAGTCGCCGCAGCCAACGCGAGCGGGGGCAAAGTCAGCTTGGAGCGTGACCCGAAGAAGGCTTGCGTCGGAGCCCACGTAGTGAACACCGATGTGTTCGCCAGCATGGGACAAGAGGATGAGGCCGAAACTCGACTGAAAGCCTTCGCCGGCTTCTGCGTCGACAGCGAGCTCATGGCTGCCGCCGATCCCTCTGCCATCGCGCTACACTGCCTACCTGCGCACCGGGGCGAAGAGATTGCCGCTGACGTGATCGACGGTCCGCAGAGCAGAGTTTGGGAACAGGCCGAGGCGCGCCTCCATACTTCCAAAGCCGCCTTGTGTTGGGCTTTCGATGTCCGGCCTCGATGATCGGCTGGAGGCGGACGAATACCAGAGCTGCGCCGAATGCGGCGTAGCGGTGGACCCGCTGCGCGCGGCGAGAGTTCGCCTGATAGCGGACCGCTTCCATTACTTTTGCTCGTCGCGGTGCGCCGAGGCGTTCATTCCCAACGAGGATGACCCCGGACGCATATCGCGCCCCACGCCTCCGAAACCGCCACCAGCCGCGGATCTCGATGTGTTCTCACAGGACCATCCGAGGTCCGTGACTCCCATTCGTGACGTGCTGTCACAGCTCGACACCTCACGCGGAGAAGCTGGCCAGGGCTCCCAGCCCGCCGACGGTCAAACGAAAACGCCACGCAGCGGCGATGCGGAAGGCGGACTCCCATCACCGCGCCCGGCACCTGCTCACGAGGCAGGACGCGCCGCAAAAGAGCGGACACTGGGCGTGGCCAAGCCAACGACGACGGCTACCGACAAGGCGGCGCCCGACTCGAAGCAAGCGAGCACTGAAGGGTCACGACATCAGAGTGCTTCAGACCTCGATAGGCTACTCAGCGCTACCATCGTTCTGGCGTGTCTCACGATCGGCTTGCTGCTGGCCAAAGAATCGAGACTGACGGACTACTTGCGAGCCGCCACGCTGACACTGGGAACCGGCACCTACTCCGCATACGCGCTCGTCTTCGAATCCAGAGAGGAACGCCGATTCGCCCGCGTGCCGATCGCTCTGAGCCTTCTCGCGCTGGCGCTCGCTCTGTTCTGTCTCTTTGGAAGCCCAGAACATTGGAACGACGCAGCGAACTTCGCGGCCACGTCTCTGGCGGCCGCGGCAGGCACGACGCTGTTGCTTCGTCGCTCCTTCGCCAGCGCCGATGCGGAACGACAGAAGCTGCGACACTGGCTCAATCATCCAGCATCGCGAGTCACCGGCGAGCGCGTCGAGACGGTCGAGCCCGCGTCTCTGCGACCGGGCGAAGAGATCGTGGTCCATGCGGGAGAAACCGTCCCCGCCGACGTCACCATCGCGGCCGGCAAAGCGGAAGTCTATCCGTGGCGCGACGCCAGTACCGTTCACCAAGTGGGCACTGAGGACTTCGTCTATGCCGGTGCCCGTCTTGCCAGCGGTCAGATCCGCGCGATTGTGCGATGGACGGGCGCTGATCGCCACTGGGAACGCCTGACCAACGACCCGACACGTCGAGCCGACGTGCATTCACCTCTGGTCCTCCTGAGCAAGCGGCTCGCCTTTCGCGGGGCGCCAGTGTTGGCCTTGGTCTCTCTGGGTGCAGGCCCGCTGCTGCAAGGTGGTCCGGTCCATTGGGCGCTGGCCGTTCTGGCGGCAGTCGGTGCACTGCTGTCACCCGTGCTGCAAGAGCTGCAGGCTTTGCGAGCGTTGACGACGATCTTGGACGCGTTGCGGCAAGGCATCATCTTCCGCAGCGCCGAGGCTCTCGATGCGGCGGGACGGGTATCCATGGCCGTGTTTTGCGCTCGCGGCACACTGCTTCTGGGTGAACCAGAACTTTCCAACATCGAACCGTTGTCGAGCACCACGACGACAGCCGAGCTGCTGTCGATGGCCGCGGGTGCGGAGCACGCGCAACAGCATCCGGCAGCCGTAGCGCTGATGCGCGCAGCACGAGCCAGAGGCGTGACCCCGGACGCAGTGCGCAGCCCACGCCACGAGCAGGGTCTGGGCGTGACGGCGATCGCCGCCAACGGCAAGTCCCTCGTGGTTGGGTCACGGGGGCTGCTGCTGCGGGAGCAGGTGAGCGTGGCGCGCGCGGAAGCTCGCATCACGGAACTCGAAGCCATGGGCAGAACCGTGGTTTTGGTGGCGTTGGGGAATCACCTCATTGGGCTACTCGCGCTGCAAGATGGACTTCGCGCCGGCGCGCGCGCCGCCGTTCAACACCTCCTCGACGCCGGCATCGAACCGGTGTTGCTATCGGGGGACGCTCGTAAGTCGTGTGAAGCCCTGGGGCGCACCATCGACATTGAACACGTACGGCCGGAAGTCTTGCCTGCTGATCGCGGACGCGAGGTGGAACGCCTGACCAACGGCGGGGCACAAGTTGCAGTCATCGGCAGGAGCCCGATCGATGAAGTCGCTCTCACAGCGGCGAGTCTTTCCGTAGCTCTGCCCACTCCCGCCACGCCCAACACGGATCACGACGTCGAACTCGCCACGGAAGAAGTGCAGAAAGCCGCGCTGGCACTGCGATTGGCGCACCATTCCCGCGCCAAGGCCGTGCGCGCCTTGGTCATCGCCTTCGGAGGCACGGTGGGCAGCGTATTGGGCGTCGTTGCCCTTTCCGCTCCGATCGCTTTCGTGCCAATCGCGTGTTTCTGCTTCACGCTCGCTGCGGCAGTCTCCCACGGAGGACCGCCCGAGCGCCGAGGCCCTTGACCGAAGGCCTGATCCCACGCATACCGGTCGAGATGGTGAGGAGTGAGACGCGCCGAGCACAAGCCGGAAAGCCTGCACGCAACCCCGACGTGGGACGCCTGCGCAACCAGCTCGACAGCTACATGGCGGAGCAGGGCCTGCGCTCGACGGGACAAAGGCGCGCGATCATCGAAGCGTTTTTTGCCTCCACCGGCCACGCCACAATCGATGAGCTGCTAGAACAGGTCCGCGAGAAGGACCCGGGCATAGGCTATGCCACCGTGTACCGGACGATGAAGATGCTTGCGGCCGGCGGCATCGCGACGGAGCACAAGTTCAGCGATGGCATGACTCGCTACGAGTTGGCCGACGAGGACGCCCATCACGACCATTTGATTTGCGTCGAATGCGGCTCGATTCAGGAGTTCGAAGAGCCTCTGATCGAGGAATTGCAGGAGCGTATCGCCCAACGCTACGGCTTCAAGATCGTAGACCACAAGCACGAACTCTACGGCTTGTGCAGTGACCCGAACTGCAGCCGGAAGAACAAGTAAGCTCGCTGAGCGCCCGAGAATCGGGGCGCTCATGCGCCGTGCTGCTCTGCGCTAAAGCCGGCGCCGCTCGCCCATGGCGGGGCCGTGACTCAGCGGCAGGCGAACACGCCGTGCTCGGTGGCAATGCAGTCCATCACTTGATCGTGGGGCTCGGTCGGGAGTTCTTCCACGAGCTCCGCTTCGTAGCAACAGCCGACGACCCGCGCGGGTGGCCGAAAAGCAGGCAGAACCCGGTCGTAGAAGCCGGCACCGTAGCCGAGCCGCTTGCCGGAGCGCGTGAGCGCCAGCGCCGGCACGATGATGATCGAAAGTTCGCGCTCCAGAACGCGAGGACAACGAGCTGAAGGCTCGAGAAAGCCCCAGGGGTTCGCCACGAGTTCCGAGGTGTCGCCACATTGACGAAAGCCGAGCTCTCCGTCCTGCATGTACGGATAGGCGATCACCTTCCGCTGCTCGACGAAGGTGTCATGTAGCGGTCGAAGGTCGAGTTCGCGCCGCTCCAGCATCGGCCAAAACGACGCGACACACCGCGCCGCAATCAGTTCGTCGAACGCCGCGAGATGGGCGACGAGCGCGGCACAGCGCTCTCGGTACGCTTCTGCCGTCAGTTCTAGACGCGCGGCTCGATTCTGCGCCCGGAGCGCCCGCTTCGTCGCGACGGAGTTCACCCGGAATGCCTCCCGAGGCGCAGTATGGAGCGCGTCCGCTCACGAACGACCGTCGACACCACGCTGACGACGATCTTCGCAGGATCACGAACGTTGTGAAAGTGGGTCGTGCGCAACTCTTCAGCCGGATAGTGAACACCGACCGGCAGCTGCTCGATGGGCCAGCCCCGAAGCGCCGCCATCAGGAGCAACTCGCTTTCGAAAGCGAAACCAGACGCCCTAGCCCCCGAGGCCAATGTGCGCTCGAGAGGATAACGCCTCAGGCCGCACTGCGTATCCCACAGCTCAGCGCCGGAAAACGCCGATAGGACCAGATTGCTGAAACGGTTCGAGTACTGATTCGCCTTGGGCGCACCCGCTTGGCGCATGTTGCGGATCCCGAGCAACAGCGTGTCGACGGGAGCGGGGTGACGCGCCAACAGCCAGGCGTCCCGCGCCGCGTGCTGCCCATCCGCGTCCAGAGTGACGACCGCCGACGCACCACCAGCACGCGCGGCGGAAAACCCGCTCCACAAAGCAGCGCCTTTACCCCGATTGGAGCGATGGCGGACCACCTCGGCCCCTGCCTGAGTCGCGTTTCTCGCGGTCGCATCTCGCGACCCGTCGTCGACGACGATGACGCGGGTTGGGCTGTCACCGAAGTCGAACAGACTGCGGACCACCTGCTCGATGGTGCTCTCTGCGTCGAGTGCAGGGATCACGAACACCGACTGTGGAGCGGCGTCAGACGGAGTGGGGGCCATCGTTCTGCTCCGAGAGCATTCCTTGGCGCAGCGCCAACCCGCGCACTTCCAAGCGCTCGATGAGCAAGTCGCGGTTCGTCGCGACCAGCATCGTCACCTCCGGGTCGTCGCGGTATTCGCACAATATCTCGTGAACGATGGCTGCCGTCTTCGGGTCGAGGCCCACATCGGGGTCGTCGAAGAAGAAGTACGAGGGCTCGACCGCTATCGCTCGCGCCAACCCCAAACGCTTGCGTACACCGAAAGAAAGATGCGCCGGCAACGTGTAGTACTGAGACTTGGGCACACGTACGCGCTCCAGTGCGTCTTTCGCGCGTTTTTCGACGTCAGCCAACTCGAGACCGAGAACGTCGGCGTGGTAGCGCAATGGCAGCGCGACGTTGGCCAAAGCGTTCATGTTCGAGATCAGGCCCCCCTCCTGAAAGACGACCCCGCAACGAACGCCTTTTCGAAACAACTCCGTGGGGTGATGCGCGTCCACACGCTGACTGCCCAGACGCAGACTGCCCTTCTGCAGCGGGATGAGTCCGGCACAGACGTACAGCAGGGTCGACTTGCCCGAGGCGTTTGCGCCGATGACGACGGCACACTCACCCTGCTCCAACTTCAACGTGCAGCCCTTGAGCACGGGATGGTCATCGTAACTGAACCACGCGTTTTGAAGGGAGATACCGGTCACGCGAGGAGCAGTCTGGCACACGCTTGCCATGAGGCCAATCCACACTCGGCATGCTTGGCGAAGACCACGAGCACCCCCGCCCGACGGGCATGGCAGCGAACATCAACGGATCGGAGGGCCGGCATACCAGTAGAACGCCACGGTAACGAAGGTGTTGAACACCACACAGGCGAGCATGCCCGAGACCACCGCTTGACTCGCACGCTGCGGCACCTCGGTCGGCGATGCCCCTACTTCGAGCCCGAAGTGACAGCACAACCAGCCAACGATCACTCCCAGGCCCGTTCCTTTGAGCACGAAGAGGGGCAAGTCTAGCGGCACCAAAGCGTCCGCGAAACCGCTCTGCATCGCCGTGATGGACGGGCCGCCGATGATCGCAGTTACCAGATACCCACCAATGATCGCGAGAGCGCCGAAGTAGACCGTCAACACGAGCACGCTCACCACCGTCCCGACCATGCGCGGCAGCACGATGAAGCGATATGGGTTGATGCCCAGGGAAACCAAGCCGAGCACTTCGTCGTTGACCTTCATGTTGCCGAGCTCCGTCGCGATGGCAGTACCCGAACGCCCCGCGACGACCAGCGCCGTGGTCAACGGAGCGACCTCGCGAAGGATCACCGCCACGAGTACGCGCCCGAGAATCTCGCCGGGCAGTGGCGAAACCAACTGGGCCTGGATGATGATCGTCGCTCCCACGAGTAGCGCCATCAGACTCACCAGGGGCAGCGCCTCGAAGCCGGTGAAGAAGACCTGTCTCACGGTCACACGTCGGGCAACGATGGCCGCAGCGGTGCCAGGCTCGAAGTAAGCGCCCACGGCACGGGTCAGAGTGGCCAACAGCCGACTGTAGAAACGCCACGATCCCACCGTGGCCGCGCCGAGCTGACTGACCCAGCTCTGCTTGCGTCCCCCCGGACGCTGCGGAAACAATGAGAAGTCTGTCTTCACGGCCTCTGTGCTTACAACGCAACGCCCATAAATGCCCATGCGTTCCGTGCGCCGGGGGTAACGCTACGTCGGAGCCGCAGTCAGAAGGCGCCGCCACCTCGCCCGACTGAACGGACACGCACACAATGCCCCACCTATCCCGCCGAGGGTGCTCCCCCTCAGCGCGCGGTTGGCACTCGTCGCCCGCGCCACCCGAACCAAGGAGCCCGGTCGAAACTTTCCCGGCCTTCGAGCGCCGCTGCATCCCCTCCAGCTGCGTTACTCGTCGCTCGAATGTCCTAACGCGTCACGCCGAACCAGGCGCCAAGACACGCCAAACCGAACGCAACCGGAGCGACCGCCAATGCGAACACGACGGCGACCGGTGCCGCCAGAGACAAGAGTGCAACGACGACGGTGATGGCCAAGGCGGCCCCCATCGCCGCTTCCAGCACACTGCGGCTCGCGCTGGCGCGCGCGACCAAATAGCCAGCGACGGGAAACGCCATCAACACCGCTGCACCGAGCAGCATGAGCGGACCGTTCGAACGCATGTCCGCTTCGTCTGCCACGGAAAAGTCGATGCCCATTTCGTGGCCTGCGGCGACCGCCAGCGCCAGCGAAGCGATCACCACCCCGGTGGTCACGAACGTGCCGGCGATGATCCAGCGCAGCATCAACGGCTGTTGCCGCCGACGCATCGCGGCTTGAAGTTCACGCAAACTGGGGGGGGCCAAGCCCACCGGGCGAGGCACCCAGACTTCACCTTGGCGAACCTCGCGCATCAAGAGCCAACCCAGCACGACCATCATCACCAACAGCGGCAACGAGACGACCAACGTTCCTTCGCCACGACCGAAGACCACGTGGTCGAACAAGCCATGCACGACCATGCACGCAAACCAGGTGATGCTGAGCAGGTGCAATCTCGACCGCGTTCCCAGGACCGCACCCCACACCCCCGCGAAGAAGACGTGAGCACACGCCCCCAGCAACACCCTGAGCCAGGCCAGCGCCAAAGGCGACGGCTGCAGCAAGTACAGAACTCCTTCGCTCGCAGCAAACCCCGCACCGACGGCGACGGCCGCTACCACTGCGTCGGCCCTCTTGCGCAATCGCCCTAGCTGGTGAACGCTCCAAACGGCCAGCAGCTTGCTCCCTTCCTCCAAAGGTGCCGCAAAAAGTAACATCGCCAGGATGGACGCCAGCGCCACTTGGTTCGTCGCCACCAGCGACAAGCCTGAAAGGGACCAGAACAGCGCCTCGCCGTAGAAGCTCAATGCGCCGAGCGCGCCCCCGACCAGCAGCAGGAAGGCAATCCAAAGCCGCCCCAAAGAGAGCGCCGAGCGAAGGGGCCGCTCGGTCAGCGCAAACAGTGCGAGAGGAAACGCAACGGCAAGAAGGAGTGAGCCGACCTGCCCCACTGTGCCTCAGAAGTGCAGACCGAGCACGACGAACGCGCTCGTCGTCAGGCCCATGCCCGAACCGTCACTCGAGTAGATCGTCCCGCTACCTGCCGCCAGAGTGGCGGCGCGCGACAGGTAGGTGAAGTCAGCCTCCAACCGTGCACCGACGGAAAAGACGGGCGTCACGAAATAGTCCAGGCCACCCCCCAGCCGAGCATCGAGGCCATGCATCGCCAGGTCCTCGGCGCGAGTACCGAGCGCGTAGACGTCATCCTCCGCTTCGAAGGAACGGGCGTTGAGGTAACCTGCCCCAACGAAGGCATACGGCTCCAGGTTACCCATCGGAATGCGCAGGGCTCCTTCGAGACCGATCGACATCAAGTGAAAGTCGTTGAGCAGGGCATAGCGGAAGCGGGCACCGCCGGTGATGTACAGGAAGCGAAGCCCCGCGCCGCCGCCCAATACGACGCCCATCGAATCTGCGGGCACGACGTCGCCGTCCACCAAATCCGAATCGCTGAGCAACGATAGATCGGCCCATTGAAAGCCGACTTCCGGAGTGAGCCAGACGAACTGCAACCCACGCCCCGAATCTCGGCGCTCAGCTTCATTCAGCCGCTGCTCCGTCTGTGCTTGCTCGGGCAGCGGCGGCGGTGGTGGTGGCAACAAGACTTGGGCCTTCGCCTCCGACGCCAAAGCCAGGCCGCCCGCCAAGGCCACACCTCCAAAGAAGACCGCGGCGTCCGACTTGGAACCCTGACGGCGCCGACCTCGTCGCCAGGGGCGTGAGTGGCGCGGGCGCGCGGACGCGATGACTTGCGGCAGCTTCATTCGGACACTCCTTCGGTGGTCGACTCGAGGTCTCGCTGGACTCGCTCGTAGAAGCGCATGTCGTCCAGTTCCCGGCACAACTCCTCGAGCCGCGACGGGTTCACCCCGTGGTACTCGAGGGCCGGCAATTCCTCCGCGATGGGCACGTCGCATCTTAGCGTCGCCAGACGGCGATACAACAGCGCCTCGTCGAAGCCGTCTCGTAGATTCTTCGCCAGCGCCGCCGCTCCTCGCACCTTGACGGCCCACTGTTGCGGCTCCGCTGGGATGTGCTCGAGGTGATGATAATGGGCCAGCAGTGTGGAGGCGCTCTTGGCTCCCCAGCGCGGGATCCCGGGAAAGCCGTCGGCGCTATCGCCCACGAGCGCGAGGTAGTCGGGGATCGAAGCCGGCTCGACTCCGAACTTGTCGACCACCCCCGCGGGCCCCAATCGGCGGTCCCGGATCCGGTCCCAAAGCTCCGCCTTGTCGGAAACCAGGCATTGGCAGAGGTCCTTGTCCGGAGAGCAGATGACGACCCGCGAGACCTCAGGCAGCCCGACGAAACGCGCGCAGGCCGTGGCGATGGCGTCATCTGCCTCGAACTCCACCATCGGCCAGGTGACGATGCCCAGCGCCTCGCTCGCTCGCTCCGCGAGTTCGAACTGAGAGTACAGCGTCGGCTCGAGCCCTTCGCCGGTCTTGTAGCCGGCGTAGAGCTGATTGCGGAACGACTCCACGACGTGGTCGAAGGCGCACGCGACGTGGCTGACCTCCGCGCGATTCGTCAGCGCGTACAGGCTGCGCAGGAGCCCCCGCGTCGCCCCGACCTCTTGCCCCGCCGCGCTTTGAGCGGAAGGGGCTCCGAAGTAGGAGCGGAACAACTCGAAGGTGCCGTCGACCAGATGCACCTGTGCCCCCGAATGTGAGCCCATGCTCAACCGTGTACTGGCGCTGCCAAATCAGGGGCAATGCGCATGCGCACCATGTTGGTTGGCCGGACCGTTTCCCGACGAGACAGCCCGCAGCCCCAAATGCTTCTCGGCCACAGGCTTCTTGCTTGCCAGGTGGCCGTCTGGAACACTGATGCGGCTTTCGGAGCCGTCGACCGCCCGTCGGCGGCGAATTCATCGAGGTTGATTCATGCGTGTCTTGTCTTTGGGGCTGGTTCTAGCGTTCGTGGGAGCCACGGGCTGCACTCTGATTGCGGATATCGACCGCACGGAGATCAGAGACGACGTGACCGACGACGGTCCTTCGGGCGACCCCGACGGGGGTGACGGCACGGATACGCCGATGCAGACCGAAGAAACGGACGCCACGACGACCGATGTCGACGAAGCGGGAACGTCAACCGACGTCGAGGAGGCCGGTGCTCCCACCGAGGCAGACGGCGGAGCCGACGCGGGAATGGCCTCGGACGCCGGAGCTTCCGATGCCGGCTCGGATGCTGGCCAAACGGACGCTGAGCCGGTAGAAGCCGGCCCCGGCGACGAGCCGGTCGAGGCGGGCGCCGAAGCCGGTGTGCCGGACGCGGGCGACGCCGGCTGACATCAGGACATCAAGACCCGTTCCGTTCCCGGAGCCAGGGCAGACCGCCCCAGACGTCAGCTTCGCTTCGTCCGCCGGCGGCGGGCCGAGCGGAGTAAAAGCAGTGCCACGAGCCCTGCGCTGAGCGCGGGCACGGACGACGGACGCGAGGGCGGAGCCACGCTGAGACAGCCGTATTCGGGCAGCACGAAGGTGACACCACCCGTGACGCTGGGGTCGCTGGGGTTGCCTCCATTTTCGAGCTCCGCGATGTCGAAAGCGCCATCGTCATCGGAGTCGATCGGTGGCAGCCCATCGGGATGGGTGCCATTTTCTCGGGCCCTCAAGTCGTCCAGCATCGCCTGCAGCGTCGCATCCGGCTGCATGCCCACCAAGCCGTACTCGGTCTTCAACGTTTCGGCGAACGGTTGCACGGCAGTGCCCGCCATGCCCAGAGCCGCGGTGTGACACAGGTCGCACTGCCCACCCCAACCCGCAGCATTGACCACGAGCAGATAGGTGATGCTCGCGTGCGCATTGCTGGCGGCTCCGACGCTGAGCGCCAGGAAGGTTGCGAGGCTGATTGCAAGTTGCTTCAGTTTCATCGCGTCCTCAGAAGTAGAAGTGCACCTGCGCTTGCACGTTGGTGGGGGAGTCTTGGCGCATGATGGCATCGAGACGGAAGTCCCAGTGAGTATAGAAGAACCACTGGGCCGAGGCCCACGCGGCGTAGGTCATCTCGCCTGCGCCAGGAAACCCCGTGTCCAGCTTGTCCGGCTTGCCCGCGTCCACCACTTCGCCCGTCACAGAAAGATGTAGCCCCTTGATGAACTCGTAGTCCCCATTGAGGAACGCGGTGTAGCCCATACCTGAACCGCTGGTCTTCAACACGTCCACCTCGCCCATGAGCACGAAGGGTGTGATTGGGGACCAGCGAAGTGTCGCGCCGTGGGCGTGGCGCAGGGTGCGTTCTTGCCGCCCGGTGAGCAGACTCTTGCCGCTCTGCAGGATCAGCGAGTTGATCCCGACGGCAGTGTGGCTGTCCAACGCATATTCGCCGAAACCGACGAAACCTCGCTCTCGAAAGTCGTCCGGCGAAACCTGATAGTTGCCGAGCACGAACATGCCCTCACCGCGCCAGCGGCCGCCAGAGTAGGAGAGCGCCAGACCATGCTGTTGGTCCGATTCGCGGTCGGTCTTGGTGGAATCGCGCACGTACAAGACGTGCTCTGACGTGCGGATACCAAACGGCAGGTTGAGGCGGCCTCCGCGCACCAACCAGTGTTCGCCGAGATCCGCACCGACCCAGTGACTGCGACTGATGACGTTGGCTCCGCCCTCACCGTCATCCGTCAGCAGTTGCGCACCGCGCAAATGCGGACTGTTCTGGGGAATGCTGGCGTAGCCGATGCTGCCGCCGACCTTCAGAACCCCGAAGTCGCCCTGGGCGTAGGCGTCCATCTGCATCGGGAAGTGACGCAAATCGCTGGCGTCCAGATCGTAGATGCCCATGTACCGGGCGCTACCGCCGATACGGAAGCGATCCGGCTCGTCCAAAGCGTAGAGGAGCTTCGAGTCCGTCGTCAGAGCGCCGCCATTGCCCCAATCCGCGGACAATACCTTCTCGCTCTGCACGCGTCCCATGTGGTTCAGCAGTTCTCCGCCGCTCGGATCGGTATGGCACGTGGCGCACTTCGTGTACCCGTAGCGAATCATCCAGGCATAGGCCTGAGCGTTGCTGGTCCACGCCACGACGACGAGCAGCGGGATCAACAGCCTCAGACAACGAACCATGGAAAGTGAACTGCGAAATCGTCGCTCGAGCCAAGTCGCGGAAAACGCGCGGCTCGAGACCACCGCACTACTCATAGGGGACCCTTTTTGCCCAGTTGGGGGCGCCACGTCAAACCCGTTTGGTCTCAATTGCCGTTGCCTTACGCTGGTTTCTTTCACCGGTCACAGCACATTTTTCTTTCTCGAGGTTCAGGGACTTTTTTGTCGATCGGGAACGAATCTGACGGCCCTTCGAGCAACTCGCGTCAGCGGCCACTCGTAGCGCAGATCGATATCCGCCTGCCAGCCGGGCAGCGTCGGAGCTTCGTCACGGGCCAGAAGTA